>NZ_CP077800.1:3922390-4224113 GCF_019112525.1 Modestobacter sp. L9-4 | reverse complement strand
GCAAACCAGACCCTTTCGGATCGTCGTTGCCAGCTTGTATTGTCCTGCTCGGCGCTTCGGGCCCGGCCTCGCGGTCGTCCCCGGCGCAAAGAGAAAGTTACGTGCCTCGGGCGGCGGTGTCAAACCCGGGGTCGGGTGACGCGCGCCACCTGCCCGGAACGTGGCCGTCACCCGGCGTTCACACGCCACAGACGCCCAGGTCAGGGCACGGATCAGGTGGTCGGGACCTCTGCGGACGCGCAGTGCACGCCCGCCACGCTGCGCTTCCCCTTGCGCAGGACCAGCCACCCACCGGGCAGCCACTCCCCCGCTGCGGGCACCGAGTCGGCGTCCGTGACGCGCACGTTGTTCACGTACGCGCCCCCCTCCTTGACCGTGCGCCGCGCCTCCGACAGGGAGGACGCCAGGCCGGCTGCCTGGAGCAGGGTCGACACCGGGACCGCGGGGTCCTCGACCTCCACGGCGCCGGCCTCCCGCAGTGCCGCCTCGAGCGTGGCGACGTCCAGCTCGGTCAGGTCGGCCCGGCCGAACAGGGCGCGGCCAGCGGCCTCGGCCTGGGCCAGCTCCCCGGCGCCGTGCACCAGAGCGGTGAGCTCCTCGGCCAGTGCCCGCTGGGGAGCCCGGGAGGCCGGCCGCTCCTCGGACTCCGCGATCAGTGCCGCGACCTCCTCGGCGGGCCGTTCGGAGAACAGCGGGAGCCAGGCGCGGGCGTCGACGTCGTCCAGGGTCAGCCAGTACTGGAAGAACGCGTACGGACTCGTGAGCTCGGGGTCCAGCCACACGGTGGCGCCCTCGGTCTTGCCGATCTTCTTGCCGTCGCTGGTGGTGATCAGCGGCGTCCCCAGGGCGTGCACCGCGGCGCCGTCGGTCCGGCGGACCAGGTCGATGCCGGCGGTGAGGTTCCCCCACTGGTCGGAGCCACCGGTCTGCAGGGTGCAGCCGTGCCGGGCGTGCAGCTCCCGGAAGTCGTTGGCCTGCAGGATCTGGTAGCTGAACTCGGTGTAGTTGATGCCCACGTCGCTGTTGAGCCGGGCCGACACCGCCTCCTTGGCCAGCATCCGGTTGACCCGGAAGTGCTTGCCGATGTCGCGCAGGAACTCGATCGCCGACAGCGGGGCGGTCCAGTCGAGGTTGTCGACGTAGATCGGCGCGGTCAGCCCGCTCTCCTGCGCCGGGCGGTCCAGGAACGGGGCCACGCGCCGGCGGATCCGGTCGACCCACTGGGCCACCTGCGCCGGGTCGTTGAGCACCCGCTCCGACGTCGGCCGCGGGTCACCCACCAGCCCGGTGGCACCACCGACCAGCACGATCGGTGAGTGCCCGGCCCGCTGCAGGGCCCGCAGCACCATGAACTGGATGAGGTGCCCGACGTGCAGGCTGGCGGCGGTGGGGTCGAACCCGCAGTAGTAGGTGACCGGCCCCTCGGCGAGGTGGGCGCGCAGGGCGTCCTCGTCGGTGCTCAGGGCGATCAGCCCACGGCGGTGCAGCTCGTCGATCACGTCGGTCACGGCTGCCCATCCTGCCTGATCACCCGGGCGGTGCCGGTCGCCGACGTGCCTTCCCCCCGGCGCGGAAGGCGCTGACCGAGGGCGCACCGGTCTCCCAGAACCGCCAGGGCAGCTCGATGGCCACGCTGATCCCCACCCGGGGCCCGGCCGTGACGGCTGCCGGTGGCGTCCCCCGGTGCAGCCGCACCGGTGAGGAGGGCTCCAGGAGGTGCGCGTCCTTGTCGGCCGGGCCGATGGCCAGCGCCTGGGTGAGCCGCGCCGGGCCGCGGGCCAGGTCCCGCGGGACCTTCGCCGCGGGACGACGGGAGGCGGCCAGCTCCTCCCCCACGACGACCTCACCGGCCCGCAGCAGCACCGCCGACCCGCGGCCGGCCGAGCCGACGACGACGTTGGCGCACCAGTGCACGCCGTAGCTGAAGTAGACGTAGAGCCGCCCGGGCGGGCCGAACATGATCGCCGCGCGCGGGGTCGGACCGCGGTGGGCGTGGGACGCCGGGTCCTCCCCCTCCCCCGAGTAGGACTCGACCTCGGTGAGGCGCACCGCCACCTGGCCCTCGGGCCGGTCGGTGACCACCCAGCAGCCCAGCAGCGACCGGCCCACGACGTCGACCGGCCCGAGCAGGTCCGCCTCGGTGAGGAGGGGGCCCGGCCCGGGCCGGTCGGCGGGGTGCGGCGACGAGCTCAGAGTGCCGCCGCCACCGGGGACAGCGTCGACCACTCGGTGTGCCGGCGGGCCTGCTCGGCCAGCGAGGACAGCTGCTCGGCGACCCGCTCGGGAGCGGTGCCACCGCGGGCCCGGCGGGCGGCGAGCGCACCGTCGACGTGCAGCACCGAGCGGACCTCGGGGGTGAGGCGCTCGTCGATGGCGGCCAGCTGGTCGTCGTCCAGCTCGTCGAGCTCCAGGCCGGCCTGCTCGCAGTAGGCGACCATCGCGCCGCTGATCTCGTGCGCGGAGCGGAACGGGACCCCGGTGGAGACCAGCCACTCGGCCACGTCGGTGGCCAGCGCGAAGCCCTGGGGAGCCGCGGCCTCCATGACCTCGGGCCGCAGGGTGAGCGTGGTCATCATCCCGGTGACCGCGGGCAGCAGCAGGAGCAGCTGCTCGATCGAGTCGAACACCGGCTCCTTGTCCTCCTGCAGGTCGCGGTCATAGGCCAGCGGCAGGCCCTTGAGCATCGTCAGCAGCCCGGTGAGGTTGCCGACGAAGCGGCCGGCCTTGCCGCGGGCCAGCTCGGCGATGTCGGGGTTCTTCTTCTGCGGCATGATCGAGGACCCGGTGGCCCAGGCGTCGTCGAGCCGGGCCCAGCCGAACTCGGTCGACGTCCAGAGCACGACCTCTTCCCCCAGGCGGGAGAGGTGGACGCCCAGCAGGGCGGCGACGAAGCAGAACTCCGCGGCGAAGTCGCGGTCGCTGACCGCGTCGATGCTGTTGTCGGCGGCGCGGTCGAAGCCGAGCTCGATCGCGACCGCGTCGGGGTCCAGGGCCAGCGAGGAGCCGGCGAGCGCGCCGGAGCCCAGCGGGCTGACCGCCGCCCGCCTGTCCCAGTCGAACAGCCGCTCGACGTCGCGGGATATGGCGTGGGCGTGCGCCAGCAGCTGGTGGGCGATGAGCACCGGCTGGGCGTGCTGCAGGTGGGTCATCCCCGGTGCGGCGACGTCCCGGTAGCGCAGCGCCAGGCCGATGAGGGCCTTCTCCAGCCCGGCCAGCTCGTGCACCAGCGCCCGTACGTTGTGCCGCAGGTACAGCCGCAGGTCGGTGGCGACCTGGTCGTTGCGGCTGCGGCCGGCGCGCAGCTTGCCGCCGAGCTCGCCCAGCTTCTCCAGCAGGCCGCGCTCGAGCGCCTCGTGCACGTCCTCGTCGGACTCGATCGGCGTGAACGCCCCGCTGGCCACCTCGGCGGACAGCTCCGTGAGCGCGCCGATCATCCGGGCCAGCTCGTCGACGGTGAGCAGCCCGGCCCGCTGCAGCACGCGGGCGTGCGCCCGGGAGCTGGCCAGGTCGTAGGGAGCCAGCCGCCAGTCGACGTCGGTGGACTTGGACAGCGCCGCCATCGCCGCCGAGGGCCCGCCGCCGAAACGACCGCCCCACAGCCGGGTGTGGCCGCCTCCGGTGCTCTCGCCGTCGGTCTCGCTCACGGTGCGCTCTCCTCCACGTCGTCGTCCAGGTCGGTGTCCGGCTCCTGGGGCGCCGGTGCGGCGGCGGCGCGCTCGGCGAGCGCGCGCAGCCGGTCGGCCAGGGCCGGGCCCCCGTCGGGGGCGCGGGAGACGACCATCAGAGTGTCGTCCCCGGCGATCGTGCCCAGCACGTCGGGCAGGCCGACCTTGTCCAGCGCGGAGGCCAGGAACTGCGCCGCCCCCGGCGGGGTGCGGACGACGGCGAGGTTGGCGCTGCCCTCGGCGCTGGTGAGCAGCTCGGCAAGCAGCCGGGTCAGCCGGGCCGGCGCGGACTGCGCGGGACGCAGCGGGGCGTTCTCCGGGGGCAGCACGTAGGACGCCGGGGCGCCGTCGGACCCGCGCATCTTGACCGCGCCGAGCTCCTCGAGATCCCGGGACAGGGTGGCCTGGGTGACGTCGACGCCGGACTCGGCCAGCAGCCGGGCCAGCTGGGTCTGCGACGTCACCGGTCCGGCGGTGATCAGCTCGGCGATCCGGGCGTGCCGGGCCGAGCGGGTCAGCGCCGTGGTCACCCCGATCGCTCGAGCAGCCACAGCAGCAGCGCCTTCTGGGCGTGCAGCCGGTTCTCCGCCTCGTCCCAGACCGCGCTCTGCGGGCCGTCGATCACGTCGGCGGCGATCTCCTTGCCGCGGTAGGCCGGCAGGCAGTGCAGGACGACGGCGTCGGAGGCCGCGCGGGACAGCGCCTGCTCGTCGAGGGCGTAGGGCAGGAACGGCGCGCTGCGGGCGGCGTACTCGTCCTCCTGGCCCATCGACACCCAGGTGTCGGTGACCAGCACGTCGGCGCCGTCGGCAGCCGCGGCCGCGTCGGCGGTCCACTGCACCGAGCCCCCGGTGCCCGCCGCGATCCGGGCGGCGCGCTCGAGCACGGCCGGGTCGGGCTGGAAGGTCTCCGGGGAGCCGATCCGCACGTGCATGCCGGCCAGCGCGCCGCCGAGCAGGTAGGAGTGCGCCATGTTGTTGGCGCCGTCGCCCAGGTAGCTGAACGTGAGCCCGGCGAGGGTGCCCTTGTGCTCGGCCACGGTCTGCAGGTCGGCCAGGATCTGGCACGGGTGGTAGGAGTCGGTGAGGGAGTTGACCACCGGCACCCGGCTCACCGCGGCCATCTGCTCGATCCGCTCGTGCCCGCCGGTGCGCCACACGATGGCGGCGACCTGGCGGTCGAGGACGCGGGTGGTGTCCTCGACGGACTCCCCGCGGCCGAGCTGGCTGTTGCCGGCGTCGATGACCAGCGGCTGGCCGCCGAGCTCGGTGACGCCCACGGAGAAGCTGACCCGGGTGCGGGTGGACGGCTTGTCGAAGAGCAGCGCCACGGTGCGGGGCGCGCCGTTGGGGGCGCGGAGCGGCGTGGGCGCCTCCGCGGTGTGCCGGCCGCTCTTGAGCGCGGCGGCCAGCGCGAGGACCTCGGCCTGCTCGTCAGGGGTGAGGTCGTCGTCGGCGAGGAAGTGGCGGGTCACTGGTCTGCCTCCTGCAGGGCGGCGTCGAGGGCTGCGGGCAGGGCGGTGACGAACGCGTCGAGCTGGGCGTCGGTGACCACCAGGGAGGGGGCCAGCCGGATGACGTCGGCGGCGACGGCGTTGGTGAGGAAGCCGGCCGCCCGCAGGTGCGCCTCGGCCGCGGCGGCGACCGGTGCGGTGAGGACGACACCGAGCAGCGCGCCGCGCCCCCGGACCCCGCTGACCCCGGCGTGCCCGAGGCCCTCGACGCCGGCGGTGACGCGGTGCTCGATCTCCTTGGCCCGCTCCAGCAGCCCCTCGTCGCGGATGGTGTCCAGCACCGCCAGTGCGGCGGCCGCGGCGATCGGGTTGCCGCCGAAGGTCGAGCCGTGCGAACCGGCCGTCATCAGCTCGGCGGCCGCACCGAAGGCGAGGGTGGCGCCCAGCGGCAGGCCACCGCCCAGGGCCTTGGCCAGGGTGATCACGTCGGGCTGCAGACCGTCGGCCTGGTGGGCGAACCACGTGCCGGTGCGGCCGGTGCCGGTCTGCACCTCGTCGACGGCGAACAGCGCACCCACCGAGCGGGCCGCGGACTGCGCCGCCGCCAGGTAGCCGGCCGGGGCGGGCAGCACGCCGCCCTCGCCCAGGATCGGCTCGAGGAAGACCATCGCGGTGGCGTCGGTGAGCTCCAGGGCGCCGGCGTCGCCGTAGGGCACGTGCCGGACGCCGCCGGGCAGCGGCGCGAAGGCGCCGGACTTGCCGGGCTGGCCGGTGAGCGCGAGCGCCCCCATGGTGCGGCCGTGGAAGGAGCCGAGCGCGGTGACGACCTCGGTACGGCCGGTCAGCCGGCTGATCTTGAACGCTGCCTCGTTGGCCTCGGCGCCGGAGTTGGCGAAGAAGACCCGCCCGGGCCGGCCGGCCAGCTCGATCAGCCGCTCGGCCAGCACCAGCTCCGGCTCGTGCATGGCCAGGTTGGACACGTGGCCCAGCAGCTGCGCCTGCGCGGTGATCGCGTGCACGACCGCCGGGTGGGCGTGGCCCAGGATCGTGGTGGCGATCCCGCCGAGCAGGTCGGTGTACTCCCGGCCGTCGACGTCCCAGACGCTGGCGCCGGCGCCGCGGGCCAGGGCCACGGGCGGGGTCTTGTAGTTGCCCATCATCACGGCCGACCAGCGGGTGGCCAGCTCCTCGGTGTGCGTCGTCATGCTGTCGCCTCCCCGTCTGTGTCGGCCGGGACGACCATCGTCCCGGTGCCCTCGGTGGTGAACATCTCCAGCAGCAGGGCGTGCGGCAGCCGGCCGTCGACGACGGTCGCCCGCTTCACCCCGCCCTCGACCGCCCGCAGGCAGGCGGCCATCTTCGGGATCATCCCGGCGTCCAGGTCGGGCAGGATCCCGGCCAGCTCGCGGGCGTCGATCTGCTCGACCAGGGAGTCCCGGTCGGGCCAGTTGGCGTAGAGGCCCTCGACGTCGGTGAGGACGACGAGCTTGACCGCGCCCAGCGCCACGGCCAGCGCGGCGGCGGCGGTGTCGGCGTTGACGTTGTGCACCTGGCCCGAGGCGTCGGGCGCCACGGTGGCCACGACCGGGATGTGCCCGGCCTCCAGCAGCGCGGTGACCGGCGCCGGGTCGACGGCCACGACGTCCCCGACCAGCCCGACGTCGACCGGCTCGCCGTCGACGACGGCGGCGGTGCGCTCGGCGGTGAACAGCCCGCCGTCCTCACCGGACAGCCCGACGGCCAGCGGGCCGTGGGAGTTGATCAGGCCGACGACCTCCGGGCCCACCTGCCCGGTGAGCACCATCCGGACGACGTCGATGGTCTCCTCGGTGGTGACCCGCAGGCCCCCGCGGAACTCGCTGCTGATGCCCAGCCGGTTGAGCATCGAGCTGATCTGCGGGCCGCCGCCGTGCACGACGACGGGCAGGATGCCGCAGGTCCGCAGGAAGACCATGTCCTCGGCGAACGCGCGGCGGCACTCCTCGTCGACCATCGCGTGGCCGCCGTACTTGACCACCACGACGTTGCCGTGGAACTCCCGCAGCCAGGGCAGCGCCCCGGTGAGGACGGCGACCTTGGCCGCGTCGCCGGCGGGGTCGTTGACCCGCATCACCCGGTGGGTGCCGATCCGCCGGGGCGGCGCCTCGTCGGGGGCGACGTCCGGGGGCGTGGGGTCCTGCGCGGGCCCGGCCGGCGTCCCCTCCGGTGCTGTCTCGCCCGGTGCCGTCCCGTCCGGTGCCGTCCCGTCCGGTGCCGTCTCGTCCGGTGCCGTCTCGTCCGGTGCCGTCTCGTCCGGTGCCGTCTCGTCCGGGGCGACGTCCGGCGGGGTGGGGTCCTGGGCGCTGCTCACGTCCGCGCTCATCTCGTCGTTGCTCATCCCGCTGGTCACGTCGAGTAGGCCGAGTTCTCGTGCACGTAGGCGATCGAGAGGTCGTTGGTCCAGATCGTCGCCTCCTCGGTGCCGGCCCGCAGGTCGACGTCGATGGCGATCGCCCGACCGGTGAGGTCGACGCCCTCGCGCGGGTCGCCGATCGCGCCGTTGCGGCAGACGGTGACGCCGTTGATCGTCACGTCGACCTGGTCGGCCTCGAACGCGGCGTCGGTGGTGCCGATCGCGGCGAGCACCCGGCCCCAGTTCGGGTCGTTGCCGAACAGCGCCGTCTTCAGCAGGTTGTTGCGGGCGCAGGCCCGGCCGGCGGTCAGCGCGTCGGCGACCGAGGCGGCACCGCGGACGGTGATCGCGATGTCCTTGGTCGAGCCCTCGGCGTCGGCCAGCAGCTGCATGGCGAGGTCGGTCATCGCCGCGGTCAGTGCCGCGGTGACCTCCTCGGCCGTGGGCGTGACCCCGCTGGCGCCGTTGGCCATGGCGATGACCGTGTCGTTGGTGGACAGGCAGCCGTCGGAGTCGACCCGCTCGACGCTGACGCTGGTGGCCTGCGCCAGCGCGGTCTGCAGCAGTTCCGGCGGGACGACGGCGTCGGTGGTGAGGACGACGAGCATGGTGGCCAGGCTCGGGGCGAGCATGCCGGCGCCCTTGGCGATGCCGCCCACGGTCCAGCCCTCGCCGCGCTGCACGGTGGTCTTGGGCACCGAGTCGGTGGTCATGATCGCCTGGGCCGCGGCGGTGCCGCCGTCGGCGGACAGCTTCCCGACCGCGGCGGTGACGCCGGGCAGCAACGTGTCCATCGGCAGCCGGACGCCGATCAGCCCGGTGGAGGCCACCGCGACCTCACCCGCGCCGATGCCCAGCTCGGCCGCGACGTGCTCGGCGGTGGCGTGGGTGTCGCCGAAGCCCTCGGGCCCGGTGCAGGCGTTGGCGCCGCCGGAGTTCAGCACCACGGCCTTGAGCCGCCGGGCGGTGAGCACCTGGCGGCTCCACAGCACCGGCGCCGCCGGGAAGCGGTTGGTGGTGAAGACGGCGGCGGCGACGTCGTCGGGGCCGTCGTTGACGACCAGGGCGACGTCGGGGTTGCCGGAGCTCTTGAGGCCGGCGGCGACGCCGGCAGCCCGGAAGCCCTGCGGGGAGGTGACGGTCACGGTGCGACTCCGACGAGCGGGAGACCGGTGGTCTCGGGGAGGCCGAGGGCGAGGTTGGCGCACTGGAGTGCGGCACCCGCGGTGCCCTTGGTGAGGTTGTCGACGGCGGCGACCACGACCAGCCGGCCGGCGTCGGGGTCGACGGCGAGCTGCAGCTGCACGGTGTTGGCGCCCAGCACCGCCGCCGTGGTGGGCCACTGCCCCTGCGGCAGCAGGTGCACGAACGGCTCGTCGGCGTAGGCGGCTGCGTAGGCGGCGCGGGCCGCGGCCGCGTCGACGCCGGGGGCCAGCGGGGCCGAGCAGGTGGCCAGGATGCCGCGGCTCATCGGCACCAGCGTCGGCGTGAAGCTCACGGTCACGTTCGTACCGGCCGCCTGTGACAGGTTCTGCACCATCTCCGGGGTGTGCCGGTGGACCCCGCCGACGCCGTACGCGCTGGCCGAGCCCATCACCTCACTGCCCAGCAGGTGGGTCTTGGCCGACTTGCCGGCGCCGCTCGTGCCGCTGGCGGCGACGACCACGATGTCGGGGGTCACCAGGCCCGCGGCCAGCGCCGGGGCCATGGCCAGGGTGACCGAGGTCGGGTAGCAGCCGGGGACCGCGATCCGCCGCGCGCCGGCCAGCTGCTCGCGCTGACCGGGCAGCTCGGGCAGGCCGTAGGGCCAGGTGCCCGCGTGCTCGCTGCCGTACCAGCGCGCCCAGGCGGCCGGGTCGTTGAGCCGGTGGTCGGCGCCGCAGTCGATGACCAGGACGTCGTCGGGCAGCTGCGCGGCGATGGCCGCGGACTCCCCGTGCGGCAGGGCCAGGACGACGACGTCGTAGCCGGCCAGGTCGGCTGCGTCGCTGGGCTGGACCACCAGGTCGGCGTACGGGGTGAGGTGCGGCTGGAGCTCGCCCAGGCGTCGGCCGGCACTCGAGTTGGCGTGCACCCCGGTCAGCCGCAGCTGGGGGTGCCCGGCCAGCAGCCGGCACACCTCACCGCCTGCGTACCCGGTGGCGCCGGTGACCCCGACCGTCCACGTCTGCGCGTTGCTCACGACGCATGACAATACATGCGCCTGCATGACCGTGCACGGCCGGGGTCGACCCCCGGGTGCCCGTCAGGGCTCGTAGGTGACCTGTTCGGCGACCGCCAGCACGTCCTCGCGGGACAGGGTGTCCGGGGCCTGCAGGAGGAAGACCGGACCACCCGGCACCTGGCCCATGACGTACCACGTCCGCGCCGGCTCAGGCTCGTCCGGGAAGCCGGGACCGGTCAACGGGTCGGGCACCGAGGCCAGCTCGGCGGGCCGCCCCTGGACGGTCACCGCCTCCACCGGCTCGCCCTGGGCCAGGTACTGCAGGTACCCGGGCACGGTGTGGTCGGTGTCCCACCGGCCCCACATGCTGACGTTGACCTGGTTGCGGAAGCTGGGAGTCGCGTCGTCGACCAGCGTCAGGTTGCTGCCGGACTCGTAGCTGGCCACCGTCCAGCCCTCCGGGGCCAGGCCCACCTGGACCGCCACCGGCTGGGGCCGCTCGACGACCGACTGGGCCACCGCCACCACGGCGTCGACCCGCCCGTAGGTGTCACCCTCGCCCCAGACCTGCAGCCAGCGACCGTCGGGACGGTGCCAGACCAGCTCGGCGAGGGTGTCGGAGCAGACCTGCGCGGGGGGCTCCGTCCGGTCCAGCCGGCCGGGGACCGGCTCGCAGTCCGGCGCGTCCCGCACGATCCGCCGGGCGTCGGCCGGTGTCCCGGCCACCGTCACCGTCCTGCTCTCCACGACGCCGGTCGGCGGCGACGAGCCGTTCCCGGGGCCGAGGTCGCGGGGGTCGGTCTGGCTGACCGTGAACGTGAAGCCGGGTTCGTCCGCCGAGCGGTACTCGGCGATCCAGCCGGGGGGCTGCTCCCCGAACGGCGTGGGGCCGCCGACCTGGGTCAGCTGCACGGCCAGGCCCACCGGGGCGGGGTCGAGTGACCACGGGAAGGTGACGGCCTCGGCGGCGACCAGCGACAGCCCACCCGGCGGGTCGATGGGCTCCGCGGGCGTCGGGAGCGGCGCGGGCACCGGCGCCTCGACGACGGGCGGCTGCGCGGTCGGCACCTCCGGGGCACGACCCTCCTCCGGTGCGATCACGACCGCCGTGGTCCACGCCGCTGCGAGGGCGAGCACGGCCGCGCCGGCACGCACGGCGACGCGGCGGGAGGGCCGCCGGCGTCGCGGGGTGGTCCGCGCCTCGTGGGCGTCGGAGACCAGCTGCCGGGCGGCGAGCACCGACGCCGGTGCGTCGTCCCGGTCGGAGGTCTGCAGCACGTGCAGGAAGTCCTCGGGCAGCGGCGGCAGGTCGACGTCCCGCACGGCGGCGCCGGCGTCGAGGAGCGCGTCCAGTTCCCGGTCAGCGAGCATGGTCGGTCTCCTCTGCGTCGGCGGTGGCGGCGAGGACGGTCCTCAGCCGGGTGCGGGCGCGGTACAGCCGGGTGCGGGCCGCGCCGGTGGTGAGGCCGAGGACGGCGGCGGCCCCGGCCGGAATCAGGCCCTCCCAGGCGATGAGGGTCACCAGCTCCCGGTCCTCGGCGGAGAGCTCGGCGAGCGCGTCGCGCATCCGCCGGGCGGCCACCGACTGCTCGTGCAGCACCGCCGGGTCGGGCACCGCGTCGGGCACGAACGAACCCGCGAGCCGACTGCCGAGGCGGCCCGTCCGGGCGGCGCTGCGGGTGCTGTTGGCCAGGCAGTGCCGGGCGATGCCGAACAGCCACGGGCGCGCCTCGGCCGGGTCGGCCGGCAGGTCGGCGCGGCGTCGCCAGGCGGTCGCGAAGGTCTCGGCCACGACGTCCAGCGCGTCCTCGCGGGAGGCACACCGGCGCAGCGCGTAGCCCAGCACCGCCGTGCCGGAGGTGCGGTAGACGGTGGCGAAGTGGTCGTCTGCTCCGGGTGGGCTGGTCATCGGGGCGGCCCCTGCGTCGAGATCACGTCCGACACATGTCCGGCTCGGCCCGATCGTCACAGGCCACGCCCAGCCGCCCGGCGACTCAGCCGACGAGGCGGTCCAGGAGCGCGAACGTCCGGCGGGCCATCAGGGGTGCGCCCATCTCCCGGACGGCGCGCTCCCGGGCCCGCGCACCGAGGTCGGCCCGCCGGTCGGCGTCGTCCAGCAGCGCACCGAGCGCGGCGGCCATCGCCACCTCGTCCCCGACCGGGACGACGACCGCGTCCTCCCCCACCGCCCCGACCACGTCTCCGACGGCGGTGGTGACGCACGGCAGCCCGGCCGCCATCGCCTCCAGCAGTACCAGCGGCAACGCCTCCCGGCGGGAGGACAGGGCGAAGAGGTCGACGTCGGCGAGGAACGCGGGCGCGTCGTCGACGAAGCCGGTGAACCTCACCGGCAGCCCGGCGGCCAGCTCCCGCAGCCGGTCGGCGTCCCGTCCGTGCCCGCCGATGACGACGTCCAGCTCGCGGTCCTCGGCGACCAGCCGGCGCACCGCACCGAGCAGCAGGTCGAAGCCCTTCTGCGCGGTCAGCCGCCCGAACGCACCGATCCGCGGCGGTGTGTGCCCGGCCGGCCCGGTGGCGACCGCCGGCAGGTGCACGCCGTTGGGGACGACGCCGGTGCGCTCGCGGGCGACGCCCAGCTCGGTGACCACCTGCTCGCGGGCGTCCTCGCAGGTGCCCAGCACCAGGCCGAGCCGGCCGTAGAGGTCGGCCAGCGCACTCCGCTGCGCACCGGTGCCGGTGTCGCCGGGCAGGTGCAGCACGCCGGCGGTGGGCGCGGTGGCCAGCGCGGCGGTGACCGCGGCGGCGTTCGAGCCGGGGTCGACCAGGTTGACCAGGACGGCGTCGGGCTGCTGGGCGGCAAGCGCGGCCCGCACCTCCGGGGCGTCGCTGCGGTGCCGGACCAGCGGGACGACGGTGGTCGGGATCCCGGGCAGGCGCCGGGCGAACCCGTCGGCCACCGGCTCGGCGACCACCAGCGACGCCGTCCAACCCGAGTCGGCGGCGTTCTGCAGCAGGTGGGTCAGGTACACCTCGGCCCCGCCCCAGGCGTCGGAGTCGGCGACCAGGCTGATGCGGCGGCTCACCGGACGTCCACCAGCTCGCGGGCCGCGGCCACGACGGCGGCCACCCGCACCGAGGCGGCGCAGCGGAAGTCGATCGGGCAGACCAGGTGCGGGCACGGTGCGCAGGGCACGTCGGCCACCACCGCCCGCTGCCGCGGCCCGGTGTGCGCCCAGCGGACGGGGTCCCCGGGCAGGAACACGGTGACGCTGGCGGCTCCGACGGCGACGGCCAGGTGCGCGGACCCGGTGTCGTTGCCGATCAGCACGGCGCTGTCGGCCAGCAGCGCGGCCAGCCCGCCCAGGCTCGTCGCACCCGTCAGGTCGGTGACCGGCGCCCGCATCCGCTCCCGCACCGTGGCGCTGATCCCCCGCTCGCCGGGCACCCCGGTGAGGACGACGTCCCAGCCGTCGGCGGCGAGCGCGTCCCCGACCGCGGCGTACCGCTCGGTGGGCCACTGGCGAGTCGGCGCGGAGGCGCCCGGGTGCAGGACGACGTAGCGGCCGGGCGTCAGACCCGTGGCGGCCAGGGTGGCGGCGTGCTCGGCGCGGTCGGCGGCGGTGAGCGGGAAGTGCATCGCCGGCGGCGGACCGGCCGGCAGCCCGAGGTGCTCGAACAGCCGCAGGTGCCGCTGCGCCTCGTGCAGGTCCAGCGGGTAGCGCAGGTGGGTCGCCTCGGTGCCCGCCGGCGGGTCCCAGCCGGTCGGGGCGAACCCGCCCACGATGCGCGCCCCCAGCGAGGCGGTCACCCGGTTGGCCGGCGGCCGGTCGCCGTAGACCTGCAGCGCCAGGTCGAAGTCCCGCTCGTGCGCGGCGGCGAGGAACGGCGCCCAGCCCGCGGGGTCCGGCGTCCGCTCGGGGATGCCCTCGGCACCGGGGAAGGGCAGCAGCTCGTCGACGTCGTCGGCGTAGCGCTCGACCACCCCGGCCATCTCCGGCCAGGTGATGAGGGTGACGTGCAGGTCGGGGCGGTGCTCGCGGAGCCGGCGCAGCGCCGGCGCCGAGCAGAGCAGGTCACCCAGGCCGACCCGCAGCCGCACGAGGGCGACCCGGCGGACGGCGGGGTCGGCGAGCGGGAGCGGCACGCAGGGCATCCTGCCCGGCGCCCGGGCACCCCGCTCACCGGGCCCGCGCACCGGGCGCCGCGGCGGGTGGACGTGCTCTACTGCGCACAACCGACCGCAGCCGACGGTCGTCGGACGCGGAGGTGGCAGGGTGCACGTCCTGCGGTTGTGCAGTGTCTTCGAGCCGCCGGCAGCAGCCGACGGTGCCGGGCTGGACGCCCGCACCGCCCGGTTCGACCCGATCGGCGGGATGCAGAACCACACCGCGGCGCTGACCCGCTGCCTGGACGCGCAGGGCCACTCGCAGACCGTGCTCACCTCGCGGCTGGGCGGGCCGCGCCGGTCCACCGGCCAGGGCGCCGGCGCGCTCGTGCACCGCACGGGGGTGCGCACCCGCCGGGCCCGGCAGCTGTGGGCACTGGCCGCGCTCCCCCGCGCGCTCTCCCGCGGTGCGGCCCCCGTCGACGTCGTGCACGGCCACCAGGGCGAGGACCTCGCCACCCTGGTGCTGGCCCGGCTCGCCGCCCGGCGGCACCGCTGCCCACTCGTCGTCACGGTGCACTGCAGCGTCGGGCACACGCTCACCGCGCACTCGCTGCACGCGCGGATGGTGCGGGCCGTCGGCGGGCTGATCGAGCGCAGCACGCTGCGCCGGGCCGACGCCGTCGTCGTCCTCACCGAGCGGACGGCGGCCGCGCTGCGGGCCGACGGCGTCCCGGCCGGGCGGATCAACGTCATCCCCTCCGGCTTCGAGCCGACCCTGTTCGAGCGTGCACCGGGCACGGCCGCGCACGACCGGCCGCGGATCGGCTACGTGGGCCGGCTGGCCGCACAGAAGCGGGCCGACCTGCTGGTCACCGCCTTCGGCGCGATGCGGGAGGAGGCCGACCTGGTCGTGGTGGGCGACGGACCTGAGCGCGACCGCGTGCACGCCCTCATCCGCGCCAGCCCGGCCGCCGACCGGATCAGCACGAGCGGCTTCGTGGAGCACTCCGCCGTCCCCGGGGTGCTGGCGTCGCTGGACCTGCTGGTGCTCCCCTCGGCCTACGAGGAGATGGGGTCGGTGCTGGTCGAGGCGATGGTCGCCGGCCTGCCGGTGGTCGCCAGCGACGTCGGCGGCATCCCCGAGGTGGTGCGGCACGGCGAGACCGGCCTGCTCGTCCCGCCCGGTGACGTGCCCGCCCTCACCGCCGCCCTGGACCGGCTCGTCGCCGACCGGGAGCTGCGCGCCCGGCTCGCGGCGGGCGCCCGGGAGCGGTCGCGGGACTACTCGTGGCCGCACCTGTCCACCCGGGTCGCGGACGTCTACCGGCAGGTGCGGGGCGGCGAGCCGGCGCTGACCGTCCCGGCGTGACCGGCACGCGGGTCGCCGTCCTGGTCCCGGTGCACGACCAGTCGGCGTGGCTGCCCCGCGCGCTCGACGGGCTGCTCGCCCAGCAGGTGACCGACTGGGAGGCCGTCGTCGTCGACGACGGCTCCCCCGACCCGGCGGCGGTCGCCGCCGCGGTGGAGGCGCTGGCCGACCCGCGCGTCCGGCTGCTCACCCACCCGCGGAACCGGGGCCTGGGGGCTGCGCTCAACACCGGCCTGGACGCCACCGCCGCACCGGTGGTCGCGTACCTGCCGGCCGACGACGTCTGGGCCACCGACCACCTCACCGCCCTGCTGGCGTGCCTGGCCGGCCCGGACGTCGTGCTCGCCCGCAGCGCCCTCACCGAGCCCGCCGGCACCCCGTACGCCCAGCTCGTGCAGGTCGCCCACCGCCGGACGGCGGACCGGTGGACCGAGCGCGCGGAGCTGGAGGCCGACGACCTCGACCGGCTGTTCTGGCACCGCGTCACCGGCCGCGGCACGACGGGGGACACCGGCCGGGTGACCTGCACCTGGACCCGGCACGCCGGGCAGCGGTCTCGGGCTGTCCGGGAGTCCAGCGACGGCGGGCTCAACGTCTTCCGCAGCCGCTACCGGGTCGCGCAGCCACTGCGGTTCGCCTCCACCGACAGCGGTGAGGTCGACGAGGTCGCCCGATACGCCCGGTTCCGCGACCGCGCGTACCCCGAGCCCGACGGGCTGTCGGTGCTGCTGGTCGGCGAGCTGGCGTTCAACCCGGAGCGGGTGCTGGCGCTGCGCGAGCGCGGGCACCGGCTCACCGGGCTGTGGACCACCGACGGGCTGGGCGACTCCACGGTCGGGCCGCTGCCCTTCGGGCACGTGCCCGACCTCGACCGCGACACCTGGCGCGACGGCGTCGCCGCACTGGCACCCGACGTCGTCTGGGCACAGCTGAACTGGCGGGCCGTGCCGTTCGCGCACGCGGTGCGCGCCGCGTTCCCCGACGTCCCGTTCGTCTGGCACTTCAAGGAGGCCCCGCAGCGCAGCATGGTGCGCGGGGAGTGGCCGCTGCTGGCCGACCTGGTCACCGGCGCCGACGCCTGCCTGCTGGCCACCGAGGAGGAGCGCGACTGGTTCGCCGGCGCGCTGCGCGGCCGGGTCGACCCGGCGCGGCTCGGCGTGCTGGACGGCGACCTGCCCAAGCGCGACTGGCTCGACGCACCGTTGTCGCCGAAGCTGTCCGACGCCGACGGTCAGCCGCACACCGTGGTCGTCGGCCGCCCGGCCGGGCTGGACGCCGACTGGCTGGTCGAGCTGGCCCGGCGCGGGGTGCACACGCACCTGTACGGGCGGGTGCGGGCGCCGGGGCCGACCGGGTCGTGGACCGGGTGGCTGGACGAGGCGCTGGCGACCGCACCCGACCACGTGCACGTGCACCCCGCGGTGGGGCCGGAGGACTGGGTGCGCGAGCTGTCCCGCTACGACGCCGGCTGGCTGCACCGCCTGCCCAGCGACAACGGCGGCGAGCTGCGCCGGGCCAGCTGGGACGACCTCAACTCCCCCGCCCGGCTGCCGGTCTGCCTGGCCGCGGGGCTGCCGCTGCTGCAGCCGGACCACCCCGGGCAGCTGGTCTCGGTGGCCCGGGTGCTGCGCGAGGACGGCACCGGCCTGTTCTACGACTCCGCCGACGGCGTGGCCGACGTCCTGGCCGGGGAGCTGGCCACCCGGGCGGGCGGCCGGGCGGCGCTGGCGGCGCGCGAGCGGCACACCTTCGACGCGCACGCCGACCGGCTGGTCACCCTGTTCGGCTCGATCGCCCGCTGAACCGGCCCCCAGCCAGTCGGCAGGCAACGGGCAGCGGTTCTGTCAGACCCCCCGGGCAGGGTGTCCCCGAGGCGGCTGACGGAGCCGGCCCGGGGAGGAGAACCATGCAGACCACCGAGCTGCCCGGCGGGATCGACCTGGTCGAGGAGGTCGGCGGGCCGGTGCTCCGGCTGCGCGGCGAGGTCGACTGGCTGGTCGTCGACGCCTACGACGCCGTCCCCGATCGCCGGCGGTCCGCGGTGGCCGTCGACCTGTCCGCCGCCACGTTCCTCGACGTGCCGGGGCTGCGGCTGCTGCTGCGGGCCACCGAGGGCACCCGCCGGTCGGGCCAGGTACCGGAGCTGCGGCGCGCCTCGCACACCGTGCAGCGGATGGTCCAGATCGCCGGGGTCGAGAGGCTCTTCGCCGCCGTCTCCTGACCGGCGCGCGCGCCGGCGCTGCAGCGGGCAGGATCTCCGGCGTCCTGCCGCCCGCTCCGCGCGCCGACCGCAGTCCCAGGAGACGTCCCCGTGAGCCCGTTCGACCGGATCGTGATCGTCTTCAACCCGCACAGCACCGGCGACGCGCCCCGGTCGGCCGAGGAGCTGCGCGCCGAGCTGGCCCGGCGGCTGCCGGCGGCGCCGGTCCAGCTGCGCCCCACCGAGCACGCCGGCCACGCCCGGGAGATCGCCCGTGAGGTGGCGGCCACCGGCAGCCCGCTGATCGTCTCGGTCAGCGGCGACGGTGGCTACAACGAGGTCGTCGACGGCGCCGTGCAGTCCGGCAACGACCGGGTCGTGTGCGCCGTCCGGGCCGCCGGCAACGCCAACGACCACCGCCGCACCACCCGGGAGCACCACCTGGCCGACGCGATCGTGGCCGGTGACGTCCGGCGCATCGACCTGCTGCGGCTCACCCTCGGCTCCGGCCCCACCGCCCGGACCCGGTACGCGCACTCCTACATCGGCGTCGGGCTCACCCCCGTGGTCGCCGTCGACCTGGAGCAGGGCGGCAAGGGCTCGTGGCGGGAGATCGTCGCGGTCGTGCGCGGATTCGCCCGCTTCCGCCCCTTCCCCGTCCGGCTCGAGGACGGGCAGCGGCGGACCATCGACAGCCTGGTCTTCGCCAACATCTCCCAGATGGCCAAGTACGCGACGCTCACCGAGGGCGCCGCCCCTGACGACGGCCGCTTCGAGGTGGTCACCCAGCGGCACACCGGGAAGCTGCGGGTGCTGGCCACGGCCCTGCGCGCGGCGACCCGCGGGCTGGGTCCGCAGCCCAGCGCCACGCACTACGCCTTCACCGCGCTCGCCCCCATGCCGCTGCAGCTGGACGGCGAGCTGGTGGAGCTGACCGCCGGCACCGAGGTCGCCGTGGACATCGCCCCGGGGGCCCTGGCCACCCTCGTCTGAGCGGGGCCGCCGGGGGGCTCAACCGATCGGGTCGGCGTCCCCGTACGGGCGCAGCCGTAGTCGGCGGGCAGCGTCCTCGGGGGTCGTGCGGCGCAGCGTGTCCAGGTCGTCGGCACCGGCGCGCAGGAAGCGACCCGACCACTGGTCGAGCTCACCGGCCGCGATCGCCACCGCGAGGGCGACGACGTCCTCGGGCCGGGTCCAGTCGGTGCGGCCGTCGTGCATCGGCATCGCCCGCGTCATCGCCGTGTCGATGACGCCCGGCGCCAGGTCGAACGCGCGCACGCCGTGCGTGGCCCCGGCCAGGTCGATGCCCTCGGTGATCCGCATCTGGGCGGTCTTGCCGGCCGAGTAGGCGCTGTAGACGTCGCTCCCCCGCGTGCCGAGCCCGCTGCCCAGCCCGATCACCCGACCGCCACCGGCGGCGACCATCCCGGGCACGACGGCGCGGGCGAGCAGGAACGGCCCGCGCACCTGGCTCTCGACCACCGCCCACCACTGGTCGGGGTCGGCCTCCCACAGCGGCACCTCGGCGGCGTCGATCAGCCCGGCGTTGTTGACCAGCAGCGTGACCGGACCGAGCTCGGCGACCACCTGGGTGACCGCGGCCTGCACCGCGTCGGGGTCGGTGACGTCGGCGGCCACGGCCAGCGTGCGGGCACCCGTCGCCCCGGCGACCTCGTTCATCGCGGCGGTCAGCCGGTCCCCGGAGCGGGCGAGGCCGGCCACGGTCGCGCCGCGCTCGGCCAACCCCTGCACCAGGTACCGGCCGATGCCGGCCGAGGCCCCGGTGACCAGCGCGACCGTGCCGGCGAGGGTCGTCCCCCGGTCACCCCCGGCCCCGGTCACGGGCTCGCCCGGGGCGTCGGGGGAACGGGCCCTCCCTCAGGCACGGAGCGTCGCTCCGGTGGCGGAGGCGGCCGCGGCGACCGCGGACTCGAAGGCGGCCCGGGCCTCCTCGGTGGTCAGCGTCCGGTCGGCCGCGCGGAAGGTGAACGCGTAGGCCAGCGACCGGCTGCCGGCGGGGACCGGGGTGCCGGTGTAGACGTCGAAGAGCCGCAGGTCCTCCAGCAGCTCCCCCGCCCCGGTGGCCAGCGCGTCGCGCACCAGTGCCTCCGGGTGCTCGTCCGCGACGACCAGGGCGGCGTCCATGTGCACCGGCGGGAACGTCGAGATGGCCGGCCCGACCGGCACGCCACCGAGCGGCAGCGCGTCGAGGTCGAGCTCCATCGCGCAGGTGCGGGCCGGCAGCTCCAGCGCCGCACACACCCGCGGGTGCAGCTCACCGGCGTGGCCGACGACCGTCTCGCCGACCAGCAGCTCGGCGCAGCGGCCGGGGTGCCAGGGCGCCAGCTCGCCGGCGCGCACGGTCAGCTCGACGCCGGCGGCCTCGGCCACCACCCGGGCGGCCTGGACGGCGTCGGCCCAGTCGGCCGGGCGGCCCGGGCCCCACCAGCCGCGCGGCTCGCGCTGACCGGTGAGCACCACGCCCACGTGCCAGGGCTGCACGGGCACCGCGCCCAGCAGTGCGGCCAGCGTCGCGTCGTCCGGACGGCGGTCGACGCCGGGCACCGGGGCGGTGCCGGTCAGGCCGCCGGGGAAGACCGCGCCGTGCTCGAACAGCGCCACGTCGCGCTGGCCGCGGGCGAGGTTGCGGGCCAGGGAGGCCAGCAACCCGGGCAGCAGGGTGGTGCGGAGCGCCGGGGACTCCTCCGACAGCGGGTTGCGCAGCGTGATCAGCGTGCGGCGCTCGTCGTCGGCCGGGATGCCCAGGTGGTCGAGCACGGTGGTGCCGAGGAACGGGTAGGCCGGCGCCTCGACGTAGCCGGCCTCGGCCAGGGCGCGGCCGACACTGCGCCGGCGGCGCTGCCGGTCGGTGAGCCCGCGGCCGGCCGGTGCGCTGGGCAGCACCGACGGGATCTCGTCCAGGCCGAAGGACCGCACGACCTCCTCGACCAGGTCGGCCGGGTCGGTCAGGTCACCGCGCCAGGACGGCGGCGTCACCTGCAGGCGCTCGCCGTCGGCGTCGACGCCGGCGCCGATCGCCCGGAGCACGTCGACGACCTCTGCGGCCGGGTGGTCGACGCCGGAGACCCGCCCGGGCAGGGCGGCATCGAGGGCGATGACCGGGCGGGGACCGCGGACGTCGAGGTCGACCGGCGCGCCGACGACGCGGGCGCCGCCGTGCTCGGCCAGCAGGGCCGCCGCGCGGGCCAGCGCCACGACGGTCACCTCGGGGTCGGTGCCGCGCTCGAAGCGCTTGGCCGCCTCGCTGGGCAGCTTGTGCCGGCGCACACCGCGGGAGATGCCGGTGGGCGCCCAGTGCGCGGCCTCCAGCAGCACGCTGGTGGTGCCGTCGCCGATCTCGGTGGACGCACCGCCCATCACGCCGGCCAGCCCGATGGGGCCGGACCCGTCGGCGATGAGCAGGTCGTCGTCGGTGAGCGTGCGGTCGACGCCGTCCAGGGTGGTGAGCCGCTCGCCGGCGCGGGCCAGCCGCACCTCGATCGGGCCGGTGAGCCGGTCGCGGTCGAAGGCGTGCATCGGCTGGCCGAGCTCGAGCATCACGAAGTTGGTGACGTCGACGGCCAGCGAGATGGTGCGGACGCCGCACTGGGTCAGCCGGCGGCGGATCGTCCACGGGCTGGGCGCGGCCGGGTCCAGGCCCTCCAGCGCGACCATGGAGAACCGGTCGCAGCGCTCGGGGTCGGCGACGGTGACCTGCCAGGCCGGCTCGCCGGACCAGGCGGGCGGGGTGAGCGCCGCGGGGTCGCGCCAGTCGACGGCCAGCGCGGCGGCCAGGTCGCGGGCGATGCCGCGCAGGCTCATCGCGTAGCCGCGGTCCGGGGTGACCTCGAGGTCGAAGACGACGTCGTCCAGGCCGAGGACGCCGACGGCCGGCGTCCCGGGGGGGTACCCGTCCTGGCCGAGCACCAGGATCCCGGCGTGGTCCTCGCCGATCCCCAGCTCGCGGACCGAGCAGATCATCCCGTCGGAGACGTGGTCGTAGGTCGTCCGGGCGGCGATGGCGAAGTCGCCGGGCAGCACCGCACCCGGGAGGGCGGCGACGACCAGGTCACCGACGGCGAAGTTGCGCGCGCCGCAGACGATGCCGCGCGGGGACTCCTCGCCGACGTCGACCTGGCAGTAGCGGATCGGCTTCTTGAAGCCGGTGAGCTCCTCGATCTCCAGCACCCGGCCGACCACCAGCGGGCCGGTGGTGACCGGCGGGCGGACGACGTCGTCGACCTCGAGACCGAGCCGGATGAAGGCGGCGTCGAGCTCCTCGACGGTGATGCCCGCCGGGAGGTCGACCATCTCGGACAGCCAGCTGACGGGGACCTTCACTGCTCGACTCCGAACGCTGAGGTGAAACGGACGTCGCCCTCGACGATGTCGTGCATGTCGCCGACGCCGGAGCGGAACTGCAGGGCGCGCTCGATGCCCATGCCGAAGGCGAACCCGGTGTAGACCTCCGGGTCGATGCCGCAGGCGGTGAGCACCCGCGGGTTGACCATCCCGCAGCCACCCCACTCGACCCACTGCGGACCGTCGCGGTGCTCGGGGAACCACACGTCGAACTCCGCCGAGGGCTCGGTGAAGGGGAAGAAGTGCGGCCGCCAGCGGGTCTGGGCGTCGGCGCCGAACAGCGAGCGGGCCAGGTGGTCCAGGGTGCCGCGCAGGTGGGCCATGGTCAGGCCCTTGTCGACGGCCAGGCCCTCGACCTGGTGGAACACCGGGGTGTGCGTCGCGTCGAGCTCGTCGGTGCGGTAGACCCGCCCGGGCGCCACCACGTAGATCGGCGGGGTGCGCTCGAGCATGGTGCGGGCCTGCACCGGGCTGGTGTGGGTGCGCAGCACCAGGCCGGAGTCCTCGGGTGCCACGAAGAAGGTGTCGGCCAGCGACCGGGCCGGGTGGTCGGGGCCGGTGTTGAGGGCGTCGAAGTTCAGCCACTCCGCCTCGAGCTCCGGGCCGTCGGCGACCTCGTAGCCCATCCCGACGAAGACGTCGGCGATCCGGTCGGTGAGCGTGGTCAGGGGGTGCCGGGCACCGCGCGGGGCACGGTCCCAGGGCAGCGTGACGTCGACGCGCTCCTCGGCCAGCACCCGCTCGTCGCGCTCGGCCTCCAGCACGGCCAGCCGCTCGGCGTACGCGTCGGTGACCGCCACGCGGGCGGCGTTCACCCGCTTGCCGGCGTCCGAGCGGGCCGCGGGCGGCAGCGCACCGAGCTCGCGGCGGGCCAGCAGCACCGGCGCGCGGTCGCCCAGGTGGGCCGGCCGGACAGCGGCCAGCTCGGCCAGGTCACCGGCCGCGGCGAAGGCCTCGACCGCGGCGCTCACCGCGGCGTCGAGGGCCTCCGGGGAGAGCGCGGCGACCTGCTTGGGGTCGTAGGGATCGTTGGCGCCAGACACAGGAGGTCATTCTGCCGGGCGGAGGACTCCCCGCGCGCCCGGGTTCCGATCACCCGTTGGGGTGGCGGGACCCGCGCGGACACCCAGGTGGGGCCCGGACGTGCCGATGGGCTCACGTGACCTCGATCGCCACCCCCACCTCATCGCTCGACGACGTCCTGCGCACCGGCGCCGTCCACAGCGTCTACCAGCCGATCGTCGAGCTGGGCACCGGACGCATCGTCGCCTACGAGGCGCTGGCCCGCGGCCCCCAGGGACCGCTGCACACCCCGGACGCGCTGTTCGCCGCCGCCCGGACCGCCGGCCGGCTGGCCGAGCTCGACGCCCTCTGCCGCTCCGCGGCCCTGCGGGGCGCAGTGGCCGCACGGCTGGGCCCCCCGCTGACCGTCTTCGTCAACGTCGAGCCCGAGGTGCTGGAGTCCGCGCCGCTGGAGGACCTGCTGGCGATCGCCACGACCGCGCCCGCCGGGCTGCGGGTGGTCGTGGAGATCACCGAGCGCGCGCTGGCCACCCGCCCGGCGGACCTGCTGCGGGCCGTCGAACGGGTCCGCGAGGTCGGCTGGGGCATCGCCCTGGACGACGTCGGCGCGGAGTCGATGTCGCTGGCCTTCATGCCCCTGCTCCGCCCGGACGTCGTGAAGCTGGACCTGAAGCTCGTGCAGCAGCGCCCCGGCCCGGCGGTCGCGGAGATCATGAACGCGGTCAACGGCTACGCCGAGCGCACCGGCGCCCTGGTGCTCGCCGAGGGCATCGAGGACGAGGCCCACCTGGCCATGGCCATGGCGCTGGGCGCGAGCCTCGGGCAGGGCTGGCACTTCGGCCGGCCGGGGCCCACCGCGGTGACCGACCGCGAGGTCGCCGCGCTCAAGCTGCCCAAGGCGATCCCCCTGGACGCCGACGTGCACGGCTCCCCGTTCGGCTGCCTGCCCGCCGGCACCGAGCTGCGCGTGGCGCCGAAGGCCCTGCTCATCGAGCTGAGCAAGCACCTCGAGCGGCAGGCCATGCGGCTGGGCGAGACCTGCGTCGTGGCCTCCACCTTCCAGGAGGCCCGGCACTTCACCCCGGCCACCACGCTGCGCTACCGCGACCTCGTCGCCCGCACCGGCTTCGTCTGCGCCCTCGGTGCCGACCTGCCCGTGGAGCCGGTGCCGGGCCTGCGCGGCGCGCACCTGCACCCCGACGACCCGGTGCGCGGCGAGTGGGACGTCGTCGTCCTGAGCCCCCACTTCAGCGCGGCCCTGCTGGCCCGCGACCTCGGTGACAGCGGCCCGGACGCCCAGCGCCGGTACGAGTACGCCCTGACCTACGAGCGGACCACCGTGGAGCTGGCGGGGATCTCCCTCGTCGCCCGGGTCGCCGCCCAGCCCGCACCGCCGGAGCCCGAGACCACGGCCCCCACACCGGAGGTCATCGCCGCGCTGGCGCACTCGACGCTGGTCGGCCCCTCACCGGACGAGCCGCTGCTGCTGCGCGCCCTGGCCGCCACCACCAGCGGCGTCGCCATCACCGACATGACCGCGCCCGACCAGCCGCTCATCTACGTCAACGCCGCGTTCGAGTCCCTCGCGGGGCAGTCGGCCGCCCAGGTGCTGGGCCGCAACTGCCGCTTCCTGCAGGGCCCGGACACCGACCCGGCCGTGATCACCCGGATGCGCTCGGCCATCAACGCCGGCCAGGAGTTCCGCGCGACCCTGCTCAACCACCGCGGCCCGCAGCGCGAGCCGTGGTGGAACGAGATCCACCTGGCGCCCGTGCACGACGCCCGCGGGGTCGTGGTGCAGTACATCGGCGTGCAGAACGACGTCACCACCCGGGTGACGGCCGAGCGCGAGCTGCTCACCGAGCGGGACCGCACCCGCCAGCACCTGGCCCGGATCGAGGAGCTGGCCTACACCGACCCGCTCACCGGCCTGCCCAACCGCCGCCGGCTGGAGGAGCGGATGGAGACCGCCCTGTGGCAGGCCCGCCTCGACGGGGGCGCCGTCGCGCTGCTGTTCCTCGACCTCGACGGCTTCAAGGCGGTCAACGACGCCTTCGGTCACGCCGCCGGCGACGAGCTCCTGCAGACCGTCGCCGACCGGTTGCGTGCCCGGCTGCGCCGCGGTGACCTGCTGGCCCGCCTCGGGGGCGACGAGTTCCTGGTCGGCCTGCTGGGTCTGGACGCCGCGACCGCCCGGGTCGAGGCCGAGCGGGTCGCCGACGACCTCCGCGCCGCGCTCACCCACCCGGTCGAGCTGGCCGGCAGCGAGGTGACCGTGCGGGTGAGCATCGGCGTGGCCGTGCACCCCGAGGACGGCGACGAGTTCGGCCCGCTGCTGCACCGCGCCGACGCCCGGATGTACGCCGGCAAGCACCCCGCCGACCGCTGAGCGGAGTGCGGGCGTGCAGGTCTCCTGCGCGCCCGCACTCCGTTCACCCCTGGGCGAGCTGGGTGGCGTAGAGACAGATCGCGGCGGCCACCGAGAGGTTGAGGCTCTCCGCCCGGCCGCGCATCGGGATGCGGACGCGGGCATCGGCGGCCGCGGCGAGGGCGGGGTCCAGCCCCCGCGCCTCGTTCCCGAACAACCACAGCACCGGCCCGGCCAGCAGCCCGTCGCCTTCGGCGGCGTCCAGGGCCACCTCTCCCCCGCCGTCGGCGGCCAGCACGGTCACCCCGGCGGCCTGCAGCTCGGCGATGAGTCCGGGCAGCGGCGCGCTGCGCACCACGTCGACGTGCCAGAGGCTCCCGGCGCTGCTGCGCACGACCTTGCCGTTGTAGGGGTCGGCCGAGCCGGCCCCGAAGACGACCGCGCCGGCACCGCAGGCGTCGGCGGTGCGCAGCACGGTGCCGGCGTTGCCCGGGTCGTTCAGCTCGGCCAGCGCCACGGACAGCCGCGGCGGGTCGGTGACCAGCCGCTGCGCGGGGACGTCGCGCAGCGCGCAGACGGCGACCAGGCCCTGCGGGGTGACCGTCTCCGACAGCACGGCCGCGGCCTTGTCCGTCACCAGCCGCACCGGGACGTCGGTGGTGGCCAGCAGGTCGCGGTGCGTGGCGGCCGCTGCCTCGGTGGCGAGGACCTCGCGCACGGCGCCCGGCTCGGCGAGGGCCTCGCTGACCGCCTGGCGGCCCTCGGCGAGGAAGGCCCCGGCGTCGTCCCGGCCACTGCGGCGGGTGAGCTTGCGGGCGGCGACGACCCGCGCGGAGCGCTCGGTCAGGAGGTCGGGCACGAGGTTCCTCTCATGGTCGGGCCGGACAGACAGCGACGCCGTCGCCGGGAGGTCTCGAGGACCCACCGGCGACGGCGTCGCTGGGTGGTGCGGGGTACTGCTCAGGCAGCGGCGGGGTCGGCCTGTGCCGCGCCGGTCGCCTGCGGGTTCGCCAGCAGTGCGGCGCGGGCCGAGGCCACCAGCGAGGTGAAGGTGGCGGGCTCGTTGACGGCGAGCTCGGCCAGCACCTTGCGGTCCAGCTCGATGCCGGCCAGCTTCAGGCCCTGCATGAACCGGTTGTAGGTCATGTCGTTCTGCCGCGCCGCGGCGTTGATGCGGGTGATCCACAGCTTGCGGAAGTCACCCTTGCGGACCTTGCGGTCGCGGTAGTTGTAGGTCGCGGAGTGGAGGATCTGCTCCTTGGCCTTGCGGTACAGCCGGGACCGCTGGCCGCGGTACCCACTGGCTGCCTCGAGGGTCGTACGACGCTTCTTCTGGGCGTTGACCGCCCGCTTCACGCGTGCCACGTGGAAGCTCCTGTCTGCTCGTTCGGGAGGGGGGCGGGATCAGATGCCGAGGAGCTTCTTCATCCGGCTGGTGTCAGCAGGGTTCAGCTCAGCCGTGCCGGAGATCCGCCGCTTCCGGGAGCCAGACTTGTGCTCGAACTTGTGCTGGTTGTTCGTGTGCTCGGCCACCAGCTTCCCGGTGCCCGTGACGCGGATCCGCTTGGCGGCGCCCTTGTGGGTCTTGTTCTTCGGCATGTCCTCGTCCTGTTCGTGGATGTCCGCGCCGGGGGCAGCTGGTGCCCCCGGGCGCGGGCGGTCTCGGTGGTGCGTGGTGCAGGTCGGTGCTGCGGGCCGTCCGGCTCAGGCCGGAGGGGCCTGCTCTGCCGGGGCCTGCTCAGCGGGAGCCTGCGCGGCCGGGGCCTGCGGCTCCGACGCTGCGTGCTTCTCCGCCTTCGCGGTGCGCCGGACGGCGTCGGAGGCCACCTGGTTCCGGTGCGGAGCGATCACCATGACCATGTTGCGGCCGTCCTGCTTGGGGTTCGACTCCACGATCCCCAGGTCGGACACGTCCCCGGCCAGTCGCTGGAGCAGCTTGTAGCCCATCTCGGGGCGGGACTGCTCGCGACCGCGGAACATCACGGTGATCTTGACCTTGTCGCCGCCCTTGAGGAAGCGCTCGACGTGGCCCTTCTTGGTCTCGTAGTCGTGCGGGTCGATCTTCAGGCGCAGCCGCATCTCCTTGATGACGGTGAGCGCCTGGTTCCGCCGGGCCTCGCGGGCCTTCTGCGCGGCTTCGTACTTGAACTTGCCGTAGTCCATGAGCTTGGCGACGGGCGGGCGCGCCATGGGCGCGACCTCGACGAGGTCGAGCTCGCTGTCCTGCGCCAGCCGCAGCGCCTCGCCGATCGACACGATGCCGACCTGCTCGCCCTCGGGTCCCACCAGGCGGACCTCGGGGACGCGGATACGGTCGTTGATGCGGGGCTCGGTGATGGCCTCTCCTCTGCTGCTGCGGGGAGGAGCCGCACCCGTCCCGGGGCATGGACGACAGAAGGCCCCGTGAGCTGATCGCTCACAGGGCCCACTCGCCGACTGCCGGACCGGCACCCTCGTCGAGGGTGCGGTCACGGCGACGACCGGACACGCCGGTCGCCTTCCGGGGACCTGAGCGCCTTGACGGCACCAGGTGGGAGCGGGCTCCTCTTTGGTCGGTGGCCTCGATCTCGCGATCGTGACCACCGGGTGGTTCACACGCCTCCGGGGAGGCCTGCCCACTGTACAGCGCGGGCCCCCGCTGCGTCATTCCCGGGCCCGCGGCGGACCTCAGTCGGGGTAGAGCAGGTCCTCCTTGGGCGGGGCGGCAGCGGCCGCCCGGGCCTGGTGGTCGCCGAGCAGGGCGCGCAGCCCGCGCACCGCGGCCAGCGCACGCGCGCCGTCCGCGGCCTGGACGGCGGAGACGGCCAGCTCGTCGTCGTTGGTGAGCATCAGCGTGGCCCACGGTGAGTGCTGGTCGAAGCGCACCGCCCGCACCGCCGCCCACGGCACCTCGTGGTTGATAACGACGTTGCGCACCCGGATGCCGTCGGCGTCCGCGTCCACCCGCGACCGCCCCACCATCAGGACGCCGGCCGCCATCGCCAGGCCCAGCCCGACCATGGCCACCTGGTCGGAGGTGTGGAAGGACACGACGCCGGTGGTGGAGCTCTTGAGCAGCACGGCCACCACGCTCATCACGACGACCAGGCCGGCGGCGGCCAGCGCCGTGATCAGCCGCAACCGGCGCGGGACGGCGGAGACCGGGGGCGGCGGGGTCGGGGGCACGCCACCATCGTGCACGCCCCGGCACCGCCCGTGCAGCGGTGGCCGCCGCTGGTGCGTCACACGGTTGGAACACCGAGGCCGCACCATGGAGGGGTGACCGACCCCGCGCTCGCCCCCGAGGCGGAGAGCTCCGGCGCAGCCGCCCCCCTGGAGCTGCTGCCGCTGGCCGGCTACACCGTCGCGGTCACCGCGGCCCGGCGCAGCGAGGAGCTCGGCGCGCTGCTGGACCGCCGCGGCGCACGGGTCGTCCACGCCCCGGCGATCCGCATCGTGCCGCTGTCCGACGACGCCGAGCTGGTGGCCGCCACCCGCGAGGTCCTGGCCGAGCCGGTCGACCTGGTGGTCGCCACCACCGGCGTGGGCTTCCGCGGCTGGCTGGAGGCAGCCGAGGCCTGGGACCTCCCGCTGCGGGAGCACCTGCTCGGCTCGCGGGTGCTGGCCCGCGGCCCGAAGGCGCGGGGGGCGATCCGCGGCGCGGGCCTGGTCGACGCCTGGTCGCCGGAGTCGGAGAACTCCGCGGAGGTGCTCGCGCACCTGCTGTCGGGCGCCGAGGGGCCGATCCAGGGACGCCGGATCGCCGTCCAGCTGCACGGTGACCCGCTGCCCGACCTGGTGTCCGGGCTGCGCGCGGCCGGCGCCGACGTGCTGACCGTCCCGGTCTACCGGTGGGTGCTGCCCGAGGACACCGCCCCGCTGCGCCGGCTGGTCGTGGCGATCGCCGCCCGCGGGGTCGACGCGGTCACCTTCACCAGCGCCCCGGCCGCGGCGAGCCTGCTGCAGGTCGCCGGCGAGGAGGGTGTGCGGGCCGGGGTGCTCGCCGCCTTCGCCGACGCCGTGCTCGCGGTGGCCGTGGGGCAGGTGACCGCCGCCCCGCTCGAGGCCGCCGGCATCCGCACGGTGCAGCCGGAGCGGGCCCGGCTGGGGGCGCTGGCCCGCTCCGTGGTCTCCGACCTGCCCGCGCGGCACCCGGTGCTCACCTGCGGCGCGCACACCCTGCAGGTGCGCGGGCACGCCGCGGTGCTCGACGGGCGGCTGGTCGAGCTGCCGCCGGGCCCGATGGCGGTGTTGCGTGCGCTCGCCCGCCGTCCCGGCGTGGTGGTCTCCCGCCCCGACCTGCTCGGCGAGCTCTCCGGTGGCGGCGACGCGCACGCGGTGGAGATGGCGGTCACCCGGCTGCGCGCGGCGCTCGGCGCCCCGGTGGTCGAGACGGTCGTCAAGCGCGGCTACCGCCTGGCCGTCTGAACGACCGCCCGCCGGGGACGGCACCGGGGCGGTCACCCACCCGGAGGTGGGCGACCGCCCCGGCGGACGGACAGGTTCAGCCGACGGACACGGTCTCCTCCCGCGGCGCCGGGACGGGCTCGACGGCTGCGGTGTCGGCCGGCCGGCGACTGGCGGCGGTGCGGGCGTGGGTGGCGTAGAGGGTGAGCCCGACGAAGGCCAGGCCGCCGACCAGGTTGCCCAGCACGGTCGGGACCTCGTTCCAGACCAGGTAGTCACCGATCGAGAAGTCGCCACCGAGCATCAGCCCGGACGGGAACAGGTACATGTTCACGACCGAGTGCTCGAAGCCCATGTAGAAGAACAGCAGGATCGGCATCCACATCGCGATGACCTTCCCGGACACCGAGGTGGACAGCATCGCCGCGACGACCCCGGTGGAGACCATCCAGTTGCACAGCACCCCGCGCAGGAACAGCGTCAGCATCCCGGCCGCGCCGTGATCGGCGTACCCGACCGTGCGGGCCTCGCCGATCGACCCGATCCGCTCCCCGATCTCGTTCGGCGGCACGGAGAAGGCGTAGGTGAAGATCACCGCCATCATCACCGCGACGACCAGGGCGCCGGCGAAGTTGCCGGTGAACACCAGGCCCCAGTTGCGCAGCATGCCGCGCACGGTGACGCCCTTGCGCTTGTCGATCAGCGCCAGCGGCACCAGCGTGAAGACGCCGGTGAGCAGGTCGAACCCGAGCAGGTAGAGCAGGGAGAAGCCGACCGGGAAGAGCAGAGCGCCGACGAGGGCCTGCCCGGTCTGCACGGTGACGGTGACCGCGAAGGCCGCGGCCAGCGCGAGGACCGCGCCGGCCATGAAGGCCCGGATCAGGGTGTCGCGGGTGGCCATGAAGACCTTCGCCTCACCGGCGTCGATCATCTTGGTCACGAAGTCCTTGGGCATCACGTAGGACATGGGGCTCCTCGACTGGCGGGTGCAGGGGGGTCGTGTGGGTACGTGCGGGGGTCACCAGCGGTAGTCGAGGAACTTCCCGTCGAGGGTGATGACGACGCGATCGCCGTCGGGGTCCGGGCGGCGGGCGATGTCGATCTTGAAGTTGATCGCGCTCATGATCCCGTCGCCGAACTCCTCGTGGATGAGCGCCTTGAGGGCCGGGCCGTAGACCGACATGGCCTCCATAAGCCGGTAGACCGTGGGGTCGGTGAGCAGGGCCGGGTCCGAGCCGCGGGACGGCTGCAGCTGCAGGCTCTCGGCCACGGTCTCGTCGAGCTCCAGCAGCGTGCAGACCCCCTCGGCCTGCTCGCGGCTCATCGGGTGCTGGCCGAGCAGGGCGGCGGTGCACCAGACCAGCGGTGCGCCGATCCGGTCGGCGATCTGCGACCAGGACAGGCCGTGCCTGATCCGGGCGGCGACCACCAGGTCGGCGGCGTCGGACCTGGTGAGGATCGGGGACATCGAGCTCCTCGTGGTGGGTGGACGGGACGCTGTGCGGTGGCTGTGCGTCCCGGTGACCCGACCCTAGGGAGCCCGGATGACGGCCTCCGTTCGCCGGCGTGACCGGCGCGGGACGCGCACCGCACCGCGGCCGGGGACCACCGTGCGGCCGCGGGAACGCGCCTACAACGCACGGCGGGCGGGGCGCCGACCGCGCCCCGCCCGCCGTCCCCGGGCCTCAGACCCCGGCGAGCCGGTTGCCCGGACGCAGGTAGACCGCCCAGGTGACGACGACGCAGACGGCGTAGAAGGCGATGAACGCGAGGTAGGCGCTGTCGCCGGTCTTCGTCTCCAGGAACGACTGGCGGAAGGCCAGGTTGACCAGCACCCCGCCGAAGGCACCGACCGCGCCGGCGATGCCGATCAGCGCCCCGGACCGGCGCAGCGCCAGCCGGTCGGCTGCGACCGTGTCGCCCCCGGCGGCCACGGCGTCCATGGCCTTGGCCCGGAAGATCGCCGGGATCATCTTGTAGGTCGAGCCGTTGCCGAGGCCGCTGAGGACGAACAGCGCCACGAACCCGACGAGGAACAGCGGCAGCGACTGCTGCTTGCTGGCCATCAGCACCACCGTGGCACCGGCCGCCATGGCGATGAAGGTGCAGAAGGTGATCCGGGCGCCGCCGAAGCGGTCGGCCAGCGAGCCGCCGAGGGGGCGGATGAGCGAACCGAGCAGCGGGCCGAGCCAGGTGAGCTGCGCGGCCGCCAGCGGGGTGGCGAAGTCGTCGTGGAACTGGTTCTGCAGCACCTGGCCGAAGGCGAACCCGAAGCCGATGAAGGAGCCGAAGGTGCCGATGTAGAGGAAGGACATGATCCAGGTGTGCGGCTCGCGGGCGACCTCGCGCATCGCCCGGGGCTGGTTGCGCGCCGAGGTCAGGTTGTCCATCACCAGTGCGGCGCCCACCGCGGCGAGCACGATGAAGGGCAGGTAGACATAGAGCACGACCCGCGGGCTGTCGGCGCCTGCGGTGGCCAGCACCAGCAGGCCCACCAGCTGGATCACCGGGACGCCGAGGTTGCCGCCGCCGGCGTTGAGCCCGAGCGCCCAGCCCTTGAGCCGGGTCGGGTAGAAGGCGTTGATGTTGGTCATGGAGCTGGCGAAGTTGCCACCGCCGACGCCGGCGAGGCAGGAGACGAACAGCAGCGTGCCGAAGGAGACGCCCGGCTCGAGCACGATCGCGGTGGCGATGGTCGGCACCAGCAGCAGGGCGGCGCTGAAGATCGTCCAGTTGCGGCCGCCGAACTTGGCGACGGCGAAGGTGTAGGGCAGCCGGACGAAGGCGCCCAGCGCGGTGGGCAGGGTGGTGAGCAAGAACTTCCCGGCCGGGTCGATGCCGAACACCGGCTCGGGCAGGAACAGCACCATCACCGACCACAGGCTCCAGATGGAGAAACCGATGTGCTCGGAGAAGACGGAGAAGAACAGGTTGCGGCGGGCGACGCCCTTGCCGGTGGACTCCCAGAAGTCGGGGTCTTCGGGGCGCCAGTCATCGATCCAGCGGCCACCGAGGCGGCCGGGCTGGTGCGGGGTCGTCGGAGCGGTGGTCTCGGTGACGGAGCTGGCCATGACGGAACGGTGGCGGGTCGGTATGGCCTCGCCGTTGCCGCAGCGGTGACCTCGTGTTCCGTTGTGCTCACCGCCCCTGCCCCGCTGTGGTGAGGGCCGCCGGTGGCCGGGTGCGTTCCCGCCCCGGCCGCGCCATGATCACCGCGTGAGGGACTCCCGTGGGAACGAGCGCGCCCCCGGCCGCGACCTGGTCGAGACCGGTGAGCTGGTCGCCGGCTCGATGACCCGCGCCGTCGCGGGGCTGCTCTTCGACCCCGAGGGCAGCGCCGTGCGGCTGGACGAGCGACTGGCCTCCTGCCTGCGCGAGGCCGCCACCTCCGCCGCCGGGTTGCCGCTGACCTGGGAGCGCGCCCGCGCCGGCGCCGTCCTCGCGTTCGCCGCCGAGCTGTCGGTCACCCGCGCAGCCCAGGGGCGGGCGGTGCGCGGCGACGGCTTCTTCACCGTCAGCACGGCGGCCCGCTCGGCCGCCGAGCGCCTGGTCGAGGACGTCGTCCAGGCCGCGCGGACCACCACCGAGGAGCGCCGGGTGCGGCACCTGGGCTACCTGGTCGCCGAGGTCGTGGTCTCCCCCGACGTCGACACCGCGCTGGCCGCTCGTGCGCTGCAGCTGGCGCAGTCGTGCAGCTGGCGGCAGCTGGTGTTCCTGGCCGCCGTCGGACGGCGCGACCGGGCGCCGCTGCCCCTGGGGTCGCTGGACGACGAGCCGCTCGCCTGGCGGGCGTGGGGCGCCCGCGAGGACGTCACCGACCTGCAGCGCGCCGGCCTGCTCGACCCGCCGCCGGCGCTCGCCCGGCCCGGCGCGGTGCGCGCCCGGCTGCGTCCGGCCGACCTGCGGCTGACCCGCCGCGGGGTGCTGGTGCACCGCCTGCTGGCGCTGGACTTCGTGCGCGAGGAGGACGTGGCCGCGGCCCTGGCCGACCTGGACCTCGCCACCCCCTGAGCCCTCTCCCCTGGACCGCCTCCGTGCAGGGTCGGCGTCGATGGACGACGCTGGTGGCCCGGCAGGACGGAGGGGCACGTGCACATCGACGACGACGTCTCCGGGCCGGCCGGCCCCTGGCCCCTGGCCGTGCTGCTCACCGACGACCGGGCCGGCGCCGAGGCGCTGGTGACGGCTGCGCTGGCCGGGCGGCATCGTGAGCCCGCCGGGCTGCGGCGGGCGGTCGCGGTGGCCGCGCTGGACTCCCCCGACGCCGCCGCTCCCCCACCGGCGGCGTCCGCGCTGCGGGACCCGGGCGCCGAGGCGCTCACCGACGCCCTGCGCGCGCTCCCCCGGGCGATCCGCACGCTGGCCGTCGTCTCCCTGCTGGACCCGGCGACCGCCTCCACGCTCGGCGGCACACCCGCCGAGGCGGTGGCCGCGCTGCGCGCGGAGCTCGCCCGCCAGGACGCGCGGCAGCGGGCGGAGCGGGAGCGCTTCGAGGCCCCCTTCCGCGCACCCGGCTCGCCGCCACCGCCGTCCGAGCCCGACCGCACGCCGCTGCCCGACCGGCTGCGCGCCCTGGCCGCCCGGACGCCGCTCTCGGACGCGCAGGCCGCCGCGCTCGACCACGACGCGGACGACCGGCGCCGCGACCGGCGACGGGCCCGGCGGCGCGTGCTGGCCGCGGTGCTGGTGCTGGCCGGACTGGTGGCGCTGGTCCGCGTCGTCCCGTGGCCCGGGGAGCCGGTCCCGCCCGTCGACGTCTTCGCCGGGCCCACCCGGGGCTCGCTCGCCGGGGACGCCGCCTTCCTCGCCGAGCTCCGCGACCAGAGCTGGGCCGGCACCGACCTGGCCACCGAGCCCCCGCCACCGAGCCGCCGGGTCGTGTGGGCCGACGACGTGGAGGGCGGCCGCGCCGCGCTCGTGGTCAGCGGCGAGGGCATCGACTTCGCCGCCGCCTGGTTCGCCGGCCCGCCCGGGGCCGCGCCCCGCGGGATGCGCGTGCAGGCCGTGCAGCTGGGCCCGGACCGGACGCTGCCGGTGGCGCTGGCCGCGCCGGTCAGCGGCGCGCTCGTGGTCGTCGGTGCCCCCGGTGACCAGGTGACGGTCTCCCCGCGGCCGGAGGTCACCGCCGGCGGCAGCGTGACCCGCAGCTGGTCACCGGCCGAGACCGTCGACGGCGTGGCCGCGGTGACGCTGCAGCAGTCGACGCGCACCGACTCCCCCGCGGTGCGCTTCCGCGTCACGCGGGCCGACCGCGAGCTGCCGGCCGGCCCGGTCGACGTCGTCACCGAGTCCGACCCCGGCCCGCCCTGGCTGCCCCGGCTGCGGAACGCGCCGGGGCCCGCGGTCGGCGACACCGCGGTGAACCAGCAGCTGCAGGACCTGCTGGGCCGGCTGGGCCAGCGCGCCGACATCTCCGGGACGACGGTGCTGTGGGCCGGCGACCTGCCCGGACGCGACGCCCGCACGGTGCGCACCGCCGTCGTCGCGGTGCCGCAGCCCTCCGGGGCGGTCGTGCTGACCGCACCGTTCGGGTACGCCCGCGACCTCAGCGGCCAGGCCGACAGCAGCACGTGCGTCACCGGGGTCCTCCCGTCGGGGCCGCCGCTCGCCCAGCGGGTGGTGGCGCTGCGCTGCGCGTTCGGGGCGCCGGAGCCGCTGCTGCTCGTCGTCGCGCCCCGCGGCGCCGACCGGGTGCGGCTGCTCGACGCCGCCGGCGAGGTCCTCGACGACCGCGCGATGGACGACGGCGTCGCGGTGGTCACCTCCCCCGGGCTGGTCACCGGCGTCGAGGTCGACACCCCCGCGGACGGCACCGTCAGCGCGCCGGTGCTCCAGGACGCCGACCTGCGGGGCTGAGCCCGCAGCGCGGCCGGCGCTCCCGTGGTCCACCCTGGGAGCGCCCGCGGGACGGAGGACACGTGCTCACCCACCAGCCGGGCCCGGACGACGACGTCCCCGGGCCCTCGGCGGTCTGGCCGCTGGCCGTGCTGCTCGGCGACGACCGCGCCGCCGCCGAGGAGCTGGTGTCCGACGCCCTGGCCGGACGCCGCTCGCCGACGCGGGCGGTCATCAGGGCGGCGCTGCGCGTCCCGGACGACGCTCCCCGGCCGGCACCGCCGGTGCCCGCGCCGGGCCCGCCCACGGGCAGCGAGGCGCTGACCGCGGCGCTGCGCGCGCTGCCCCGGCGCACCCGCACGCTGGCCGTCGGCGGCCTGCTCGACCCGCCCGCCGCTCGCACCGTCGCGGACGCCGCGGAGGTCGACCGGGCGGTCGCCGCGCTGCGGTCCGAGCTGGCGCACCAGGACGAGCGGCAGCGGGCCGAGCGGGACCACTACGAGGCGCTCTTCCGTCCGCCCGGCTCCCCCGCACCGCCGTCCGAGCCGGACCGCACGCCGCTGCCCGACCGGCTGCGCGCGCTCGCCGCCCGCACCCCGCTCGCCGGAGACGAGGCCGCCGGGCTGGTGCAGGACTCCGGCGCCCGCCGCCGGTCCCGCCGGCGCACCCGGCTGCAGGTGCTGGCCGCCGTGCTCGTCGCGGGGGTGGTCGCGGCGGTGGCCATGCTCGTGCCACGCCCCGTGGACCCCTCGACCCCGGCCCCGGCTCCGGGGGTCGACGTCTACGCAGGCCCCCCGCGGGGCTCCCTGTCCGCCGACCCGGTGTTCCTCGAGGCGCTGCGGGCGCGGACCTGGTCGGCCACCGACCTGGCGACCGATCCGCCGCCCACCGACCACCGGGTTGTGTGGGCCGGGGAGGTCGACGCCGGTCGCGCCGCACTGCTGGTGAGCGGGGAAGGCACCCCGGACTTCGCGGTCGCCTGGTTCGCCGGCCCGCCCCGGGCGACGGCCGGACAACTGCGGCTGCAGGCGGTCCACCTCGACCCGGACACCGCGGTGCCGGTCGCGTTGACCGCCCCGGTGAGCGGCGCGCTGGTGGTGGTGGGCGCACCCGGTGACCGCGTGCAGGTCTCCGCGCGGGCGGTGCTCGGCGCGGACGGCACGGCCTCGCGCACCTACTCCTCCGCCGACACCGACCGCGGGGTCGCCACCGTCGCGCTCCCCGCTCGACACCCGGTGCCCACCCGGCGGTGCGGTACAAGGTCCTGCGCGACGGGCGGCCGCTCGACACCGCACCCCCCGACGTCGTGGCCGAGCCCGACCCCGGCCCCGCGTCGCTGCCGGGGCTGCGGCCCGCGCCCGTCCCCTCGCCGGTCGACGCGGTCCTCGACCAGCGCAGGCGCGACCTCCTGAGCCGGCTGGGTCAGCGCGCCGACAGCTCCGGGACGACGGTCCTGTGGTCCGGGGACGTGCCCGCCGGCGACGGCCGGCCGACGCGGGTGGGCATGGTCGCCGTGCCGCAGCCCGCCGGCTCCGTCGTCGTCGCCGCGCTCCACGGCCGGGACGACGGGACGGCCGGGACGTGCGCGCCCGGTGTGCTGCCGGCCGGCCCGCCCCTGGACCGGCTGGCGGTCGCGCTGCCCTGCGACCTGGGCGGGCCGTCGTCGCGCCTGCTCGTCGTGGGACCGCCCGGGGACGACGTGCTGCGGCTGCTGGACGCCGACGGCGTCCTGCTCGAGGAGCGGCCGATGGACGACGGGGTCGCCATGGTCGCCCCACCCGGCCGGCTCGCCACGGTGCAGGTGCGCACCGCCGACGGCCGCATCCTCCTCGCCCGGACGCCGGCGCCGCTCGCGCTCGGCGACTGACCGCTCGGGGTCGCGGCCGGCTCAGCTCCCCGACCGGGCGTAGGCAGCCGGCGTCGTGTCCAGCATCCGGCGGAAGTGCCGGGTCAGGTGCGACTGGTCGACGAACCCGGCCGCGGTCGCCACCTCCGCGGCCGGCATGCCCGCGAGCAGCAGCCGGCGGGCCAGGTCGATCCGGCGGCCGGTGAGGTAGCGGTGCGGCGGCAGCCCGTGCCGGCGGGTGAACGCGCGCACCACCGACGTCGGGTGCACGCCGAGGGCCGCGGCGGTCTCGGCCAGCGGAAGGCCCTCGGCCACCCGGGCGTCGATCAGGTCGCGGACCCGGTCGGCGAGCGCGTCGTCCCGTCCGTCCGGGGCGGTCACGACGGCGCGGTCGAGGTGCTGGGCCAGCCGCTCCAGCACGAAGGCCAGCCGGCTCTCCGCCTCCAGCGCGTCCCCGCCCGGGCGCAGCACCGCGTGCAGCGCCGACAGCCGGCTGCGCAGCGCGGCGTCGTCGACGCCGGGCTGGTCGACCGCCGTGCCGACCCGCTGCGCGCCGAGGGTGCCCGGCTCCAGGTAGAGCACGCGCTTGCGGAAGCCCGCCGGTGAGGACGAGCGGCCGTCGTGCGGGACACCCGGCGGCAGCAGGGTGACCAGGCCGCGGGTGGCGCCGTGCGGGTGCCGGTCCAGGTCGTAGGCGACCGCGCCGTCGTCGACGAGCAGCAACGTCCACGCCTCGTGGGTGTGCGCCGGGTAGACGTGGTCGGTGAAGTGCGCGTGCAGCACCTCGGTCAGCCCCGGCACGCCGGGCCGCCACGCCACGACCTCGGCCACGTCAGGAACGTACAAGACCGACGTCGAGCTCCGGGCCGAGGCTGAGCGGCATGACCTCCCCCGACGAGCTGCCCCGCTGGGCCACCAAGATCGCCGTCCTGCTGCGGGAGGACCTCGCTCCCTGGCAGGCGCTCAACGTCACCTCGTTCCTGGTCAGCGGCATCGTCGCGACCGGCACGGAGCTGGTCGGCGAGCCCTACGAGGACGCCGACGGCACCCGCTACCTGCCGATGATCCGGCAGCCGGTGCTGGTGCTCGCCGGCCCGGTGAGCTGCTGAGCACCGCACGCACCCGGGCCCTGGAGCGCTCGCTGACGCCCGCCGTCTTCACCGCCGAGCTGTTCAGCACCCCCGGCGACGTGCAGAACCGGGCCGCCGTCCGCGCGGTGGCCGGCGCGGACCTCGACCTGGTCGGGCTCGCCGTCCACGGCCCGAAGAACGCCGTCGACAAGGTCATGAAGGGCGCCCGCATGCACCCGTGAGCCGCGGCTCCGGCGGGCATGCCCCCGCGGTGTGGTCCTCAGTCGGTGCGGATGCCGGACTCGAGCACCGCCCGGACGAAGCGGTACTGCGCACCCTCGTCGACGACGTCCCCCTGGTCCGTCATCAGCCCGCAGCCGGGCCGGACCACCGCGCTCCACCCGACCGGCCCGGGGACCCGGTGGACACCGCCCCACAGGTCCTCTGCGGGCACGTGGTGACGGCCCGCGGTGTCGAAGACGGCGTCCCGGATCACCGAGGAGGGGAACGGCGGCGGCGGTGGCCGGACGTCGTCGCCCGGCGGCGACCAGGCGCGCCGCGCGTCCGCGGTGTGGCGGTCGGCTGCGTCGGCCGCCAGCTGCCGCAGCGGGCCGTCGGCCACCAGCTCCAGTGCATCGGGGACCAGGACGTGCCGCCGGAGATCGGGCAGCCGGTCGGGGTGCATCCCGGCCGCCGTCCGGTCCAGCAGCAGCTGCCACCACACCAACCAGGCCACGGCCAAGCCGGCGTCCGGCGCCGTCGTCCGTGCCGGGACGGCGATCCCGGGCGGGACGTCCGGTGACGGGGGCACGGGTGTCCCGAGCTCGTCCCGGCACCGCAGCGCGACCGACAACGCGGTGGCGGTGCCCACCTCGAACCGCCACGACATGCTGCCGGTCCGGTGCACAGCGCGCTCCTCCGTGTCGGGTGCACCAGTAGAGCACCGGCAGACCTCCCGGGCGCCGCCGCGGCCGCCCGGCAAGACCCTCGAGAGCGGCCACTTCGGCCGACCTTTGGCGAGCCGGCCGAGAAATGCTGCCTACCACCGAGCTGATGCTCATCGTGTATGAGCCAGGACCAAGAAGGTCTTGGACGGGCTGCGGTTGCGATCTCAAAGTGGAGAGATCGACGAAGGAGAACACCGTGCAAGCAACTCCATACCCGGCCCTGGATCCCACTGCGACGCTGTGGTCGAGGGCATCCGGACGTGATGCCCAGGACTTGTTGATCATGAGGCACGGGTGGAGTCACGACGAACGCCACTTGTTCACGTTCCAGGACCGCCTGCCCGCTGAGCTGACCATCGCGTCGGTCCGCGCGCCGATCGCTGAAGCGGGCGGCTACGCCTAGTTCCCCAGCAGCGGCAACCCGATCGGGAACCCACGCCCTGCTGTGGCCAACGCGGCTGTGGCCGCTGTCTTGGACTGGTTCGATGCGCTGCCTGCATACCGGTCGGTCGGGCTGATGGGGTTCTCACAGGGGGAAGCGATGGTGTTGCAGATGCTGCGCCATCGCCCGACCCAGTTCGCCTATGGCGTGCAACTGGGCGGCTTCGTCGTCGACGACCGGCAGACCGGTGATAAGGAACTGCGCGCCCTGCGGCCCCCGGTGTTCTGGGGACGCGGCCCGCGGGACACGGTCATCCCTGCTTCGGCGGTCCGCCGCACAGCGGTCTTCGCCGGTCCGCACACCTCCACGACGGAGCGGGTCTATCCGCAGCTGGGCCATGACGTGGCCGGTGCCGAGGTGGGGGACTTCGCTGACTTCGTCGCCGCGCAGGTCCGCCGGCCCACGTCCATCGGTTGACCGTGCCCATCCAGGTCATCTCGCTCGCCGCGTGGATGACGACAGTGACGGCTGCCCCGTAGGGTCAGCTCAGGGGCACCGCGCATGCAGCGACGAAGTCGGCGATGAGCGGGGTGGATCGGGACCCTTCCCACGCCAAGCAGACCTCGCTCGGCTCGAGGTCGCGGACGGGGACGTAGGCGACGTCGGGCCGTCGGTAGAAGCGGGCGGTCGACAGCGGCAGGACGGCGATGCCGCTGCCGACCGCGACCATCTCCAGCTTCTCCTCCACGGTTCGGCTGGGCCGTGCGGCGGCAGGCCGCCGTTGCCGCAGCTCCTCGCCAACAGCGGCCCATTCCGGCACCGCTGCTGGGTCCTGCAGCAGGTGCTCGTGCCGGAAGTCGCCCAGCTCGACGGAATCGCATCCCGCAAGCGGATGCGCTGCGGGGAGCATCACGACCCGTTGCTCGACGAACAACGGCACGACCTCCAGCCCCGTCCGGTCGAAGGGCCTGCGCAGGTAACTGACGTCGGCGCGACCGTCGTGCAGGACCCGCACCTGGTCCTCCCACCCGGTCCGCAGCACCTCCACCGTCACCTCGGGGTGGGTGGACTGGAACGCGCGGACGGCCTCGGTGACGGTCAGCCCGGCATGAAGCCGACGGTGAAGACGGCCGCCCCACGCGCCGCCACAGCGACGCGGCGCCGTACGGCGGTGGCCGTCGCGAGCAGCGCATCGGCGTCGTCGCGCAGCTGCCGGCCGATGGCCGTGAGCTGGGTGCCGCGGGTGTCGCGGAGGAAGAGCTGCACGCCGAGCTCGTCCTCCAACGCACGGATCTGCCGGGACAAGACGGGCTGGGCAATCATCAGCGTCTCGGCTGCTCGACCGAAGTTCAGCGCATCCGCCACGGCGACGAAGTAGCGCAGCTTGCGGAGATCCAGGTCGGCGTTCACCGCGTCATCGTCGCACTCATACCCAAAGGGTGTCAGTGGCGACGAAAGAGGTCTTGGACGTTGCAGCAGAGCCGCGGCAAGACTCGATGTGTCCCCAGGAAAGGAACATCGTGACTCTCAACAACGCGCGAGTCGTCATCATCGGCGGCACGTCAGGCATCGGTCTTGCCACCGCACACGCTGCAATCGACGCCGGCGCCGAGGTCGTCATCGCCTCCAGCCGCCAGTCCAGCGTCGACACAGCGCTCAACGAGCTGACGGCAAGCGCGACGGGGCATGCCCTCGACGTGCTCGACGAGGCCAGCGTCGCTGCCTTCTTCGCCCAGGTGGGCGACTTCGACCACCTCGTGTTCACCGCCGGTGAGCCCCTGAGCCTGCTGGCCGTCGACGGTCTGGACCTCGACCAGGCGCGGGCGTTCTTCCAGATCCGCTACTTCGGCGCGCTGAACGCAGTCAGCAAGGCGGTATCTCACATCCGTCCGGCGGGTCCATCACCCTCACGTCGGGAGCCGCCCGCACGCGCCCCGGAGCCGGCTGGGCCGTCGCATCCAGCCTGTGCGGCGCCACGACCAGCCTGGCGAAGGCCCTGGCGGTGGAGCTCGCCCCGATCCGCGTCAACGTGGTGGAGCCCGGCGTCGTTCGCAGCCCCCTGTGGGGCGGCATGACACAGGAGCAGCAGCAGGCCATGTTCGCCGAGCAGGCCCGCGTGGTCCCGGTCGAGCGGGTCGGCGAGGTCGAGGACGTCGCCCGCGCGTTCGTCTACGCCATGACCCAGACCTTCATGAGCGGCACCACCGTCGCCGTGGACGGCGGCGCACTGCTCGTCTGAGCAGGCACTGACGACCATTCCAGCCTCAGCCGAGGCGACGTCGCGATCCTGGGCCGGGTGGACCAGCCCCTCGGGGTTGGTCCACCCGGCCTGGCGACCGGACGTGTCGGCGCGCACCGCCGACGACGTGCGGAGCACGCCGAATCCACTGCAAGGACCGGAGAACGCGCATGAGTGACACCGCCAAGACCCTCACGGCCCGAGCCGACATCGGGGTGGTCGGGATGGCGGTGATGGGCTCGAAACTGGCCCGCAACCTGGCCAGCCGCGAGGGCGACAGGGTGGCGGTCTACTCCCCCGAGCGCACGCGCACCCTGGTCGCCGAGCACCCCGAGGCCGGCTTCGTCGCCGCGGAGTCGATCGAGGACTTCGTCGCCTCCCTCACCCGCCCGCGGACGGCGATCGTTCGTCCTGTCGGAGCGACGTCCCGTCTCTCCGGACGACGCGGGCTCCGCCGTGGCCTCACCCGGATCAGCGAGTGAAGCCGCGTCGGCCGACATGGCCTCGGACAGGCGTCAGACGGTGACGACGAGCTGTCCGGACTCCTCGTGGACCGGGTACACCCGCAGCGGGGCCGCGCCGCCGGGGCTGGTGCCGTCGGTCCAGCGGAACGTGTAGAGATGCAGCGGGCAGACCAGCACGGTCAGGTCGGTCTGCCCGTCGGCCAGTGGTCCGCCGGCGTGCGGGCAGGCGGCCTGGGTGGCGTGCAGCGAGCCGTCGCGCAGCCGGAACACCGCGACCTGGACCCCGTCGACGACGAAGGCCCGCCCCTCCCCCGGCGGCACGTCCTCGACCCGGCCGACGACGTGCGGGGTGCCCGCCGGCACCGCCTGGGTGCCGAACAGGCCTGCGGCCTCGCGCTGCGTGACGCTCATCGGACCGGCACCAGCGGCAGCTCGACCAGCGGCAGCGCGGTGCGGAACTGACCGGGGGTGGCCGGCGCCTTGCCGTCCTGGCCCCACGGGTCGGTGTAGGCGTCGATCGACTGCTGCATGTTCTCGTCGAGTGCGGCGCAGATGCCCTCGCTGTCCTCGAGCAGCACGGCCTTGATCTTCTCCAGGCCGATGCGGGGCACGAAGTCGTAGGTGCGCTCGAGCCAGTTGGCGTTCTCCCGGTAGTACTGCATGAACCGGCCCGACAGCTCGATCACCGCCTCCGGTGAGTCGACGGTGGCCAGCAGGTCGCCCTTGCGGATGGTCGCCCCGGCGGCACCGCCGACGTACACCTCCCACTTGCCGTTCCCGACGGCGACGACGCCGACGTCCTTGACGTAGGCCTCGGCGCAGTTGCGGGGGCAGCCGACCACCGCCAGCTTCATCTTCGCCGGGCTCTCGATGCCCTGGAAGCGGGTCTCCAGGTCGATGCCGAGCTGGGTCGAGTCACCGAGGCCGAAGCGGCAGAAGTCGCTGCCGACGCAGGTCTTCACGGTGCGGAAGCTCTTGCCGTACGCGTAGCCCGAGGGCATGCCCAGGTCGTTCCACATCGCCGGCAGGTCCTCCTTGCGGACCCCGAGCAGGTCGATCCGCTGCCCACCGGTGATCTTGACCATCGGGACCTCGTACTTCTCGGCCACGTCGGCGATCGTGCGCAGCTGCGCGGGGGTGGTGACCCCGCCCTTGATCTGCGGGACGACGGAGAACGTGCCGTCGCGCTGGATGTTGCCGTGCACGCGGTCGTTGATGAACTTCGCGTCGTTCTCCTGGACCGCGTCCTTGCCCCAGATCATCCGGAGCAGCGACGTCAGGCCCATCTTCGACTTGGCGTCCTCCGCGCCGCCGGGTGCCAGCGCGGCGAACACGGCCGAGGGGCTGAGCAGCCCCCGCTCGCGGATCGCGGTCATCAGCTCCGGCTTGGCCATCGGGATGCCGGGCACGTACCAGCTCGCGGTGGGGTCCTCGACGACGTCGCCGTCGGCGGCCCACTCGACGATCTGCTTCACCAGCCCCTTGCAGGACCCGCAGCCCTTGCCCGCGCGGGTCTTGTCCATCACCGACCCGACGCTGCCGCAGCCGCCGGCGACCGCCTCGCAGATCGCGCCCTTGGTGACGCCGTTGCAGTTGCAGACCTGCGAGTCGTGCGGCAGCTCGGCCACGCCCACCTCGGCGTCGCCGTCGGAGAGGTCGACCAGCAGCTTGATCCGCTGCTCGGGCAGCGGCGTCCCGCGGTCGAAGGCCTGGGTCAGGTAGGCGACCTTGCGGGTGTCCCCGAGCAGCGTGGCGCCGATGAGCTTGTCGTCGCGGACGACGACGGACAGGTGCACCCCGCGCCGCGGCTCGGAGATGACCAGGAACTCGTCGGTGTCCCGCTCGGGCCGGTTGACCCCCATCGTGGCCACGTCGACGCCGGCGACCTTGAGCTTGGTCGCCGTCCGGGAGCCGTGGTACGCGGCGTCCGGGTCGGTGCCGGTGAGCAGGTCGGCGAGCACCCGGGCCTGCTCCCAGACCGGGGCGACCAGGCCGTAGAGCTCGCCGCGGTGCTGCGCGCACTCCCCCACGGCGTAGACGTCGGGGTCGTCGGTGCGCAGCTGGTCGTCGACGACGATGCCGCGCTCGACCTCGATGCCGCTCATCAAGGCGACCTCGGTGACCGGCCGGATACCGGCGGCGATCACCAGCATGTCGGCGTCGATCGCCCGGCCGTCGGCCAGGACGACGCCGCGGACCCGGTCGGGGCCGATGACCTCGGTGGTGCGGGTGGCCAGGTGGACGACGATGCCCAGCGCCTCCACGGACTGCTTGAGGATCGCCCCGCCGTCGGGGTCCAGCTGCTGGTTCATCAGATGGGTGCCGGCGTGCACGACCTCGACGGCCAGCCCGTGCTCCTGGAGCCCGCGGGCGGCCTCCAGACCGAGCAGCCCGCCGCCGACGACGATCGCCTTGTCGTGCTCGGCGGCCGCGGCGAGCATCGCGCGGGTGTCGTCGATGGTGCGGAAGCCGAAGACGCCGGGCAGCAGCTGGTCCTCGGCCCGGTACAGCCCGGTCATCGGCGGGATGAACGAGCGGCTGCCGGTGGCGATGACGAGCTGGTCGTAGGGCGTCGTCGTCCCGTCGGCGGCGTGGACGACCTTGGCGTGGGTGTCGATTCGCAGCACCCGGACGCCGGCCCGCAGGGCGACGCCGTTGTCGGCGTACCAGTCTTGGCTGTTCAGGACGATGTCGTCCTCGTGCTCCTCACCGGCCAGCACGTGGCTGAGCATGATCCGGTTGTAGTTGCCGTGCGGCTCCTCACCGAAGACGGTGATCGCGAACTGGTCGCCGCCGCCGCGCTCGAGCACCTCCTCGACCACGCGGGCGCCGGCCATGCCGTTGCCGATGACGACCAGGCGCTGGCGGGTGTCGATCCCGTCGGCCTCGTCCATCGCGAAGTGCAGCGTGCTCACGCCCTCGGGGCGCCCACCCAGCACAGCAGTCATCAGACCTCCACCAGTCCCAGGTCGACCACGATCTCGCCGGTGACGCCCAGGGGCGCCGCCGCGTGCAGCTCGACGACAGTGCCGCCGTCGAGGTCCTCGACCACGCGCAGCGGCACGTGGCAGTCGCCCTTGGCCCCGATCGGGAACCAGCGCATCGGCTCTCCGTCGCGCACCAGCAGCAGGTAGACCAGCTCGTCGGTGGAGTTGCCGCCGCGGAAGTACAGCGCCTGCGCCGTCCTCCCCTCCGGCACCTGGTAGCGCAGCGCCGGGTCGACCGGGCCGGGCTTACCCAGCCCCTCGCCGGTGATCGCGTAGACGCCGGACAGGAAGCGCGGGGTGCTCTTCACGCTGGTGGTCCTCCTCCGTGACGGGGCGTGCGGGGTGTGGGCCGTGGCTGGGACGTGGGCGCCGGGCTGCGGCTGGGCGGCCGGCTCGGGTGCGGGGATGCGCTCGGCAGCGGGGCCGACGCGGGTGAGCGCGACCGCGCAGACCTTGAAGGCCGGCATCCGGCTGGTCGGGTCGAGGGCGGGGTCGGTGAGCGCGTTGGCGCTGGCGCCGCCGCCCCAGTGGAAGGGCACGAAGACGACGTCGGGCCGGATGGCGTCGGTGACCTGGGCGGTGAACCGGGACCGGCCGCGGCGGGTGGCCAGCTCGACGACGTCGCCCTGCGCGACGCCGAGGCTGCGGGCCAGGTCGGGGTGCAGCTCGGCCCGGGGTACGGGGGCGATGAGCTGCAGGCTCTTGCTGCGGCGCGTCTGGGTGCCCGACTGGTACTGGGCCAGCACCCGGCCGGTGGTGAGCACGAGGGGGTACTGCGCGTCGGGCCGCTCGTGGGCCTCGACGTGCTCCACGCGGTGAAAGCTCGCCCGACCGTCGGGGGTGGCGAACCGCTCGGTGAACAGCCGTGGGGTGCCGGGGTGCTCGGGGTCGGGGCAGGGCCAGAAGACGCCGTCCTCGGCGTCGATGCGGTCGTAGCTGATGCCGGAGTAGTCGGCGGCGCCCCCGGCGCTGGCCCGGCCGAGCTCGGCGAAGACGGTGCCGGCGTCCCCGCTGAACAGGTGGCCTACGCCTAGCCGGCCGGCCAGCTCGGCGAGGAGCTGCAGGTCGTCGCGCACCCCGGCGGGGGCGCTCATCGCCTGGCGGCGGCGGACCACCCGGCCCTCGAGGTTGGTCATCGTGCCCTCCTCTTCCGCCCACATGGCGCTGGGGAGGACGACGTCAGCGAGCTCGGCGGTCTCGGAGAGGAAGAAGTCGCTGACGGCGAGGAAGTCCAGGTCGCCGAGCCGGCTGATGACGCGGCGGGCGTCGGGGGCGGAGACGGCGATGTTGGAGGCCAGCACGAGCATCGCCCGCACGCCGCCGTCGGTGCCGAGCGCGTCGAGCATCTCGAAGGCGCTGCGGCCGGGGCCGGGGATCGACTCGGGGTCCACGCCCCACACGGCGGCGACGTGCGCGCGGGCCGACGGGTCGGTGATCTTGCGGTAGCCGGGGAGCTGGTCGGCCTTCTGACCGTGCTCCCGGCCGCCCTGCCCGTTGCCCTGGCCGGTGACGGTGCCCCAGCCGCTGCCCTCGCGACCGGGCAGGCCGAGGGCCAGGGCGAGGTTGATCCAGGCCAGTGCGGTGTCGGTGCCGCTGCGGTGCTGCTCGGCGCCCCGGGCGCTCAGCACGATCGACCGCTTCCCCCGGGCCAGGGCGAAGACGATGCGGCGCTGCTGGGCGACCGGCACGCCGGTGAGCCGCTCCACCCGGTCGGGCCAGTAGGCGGCGACACCCGCCCGGACCTCGTCGAAGCCGGTGGTGCGCGCGGCGACGTAGGGCTCGTCGACCAGGCCCTCGGCCAGCGCGATGTGCAGCAACCCGTTGGCCAGTGCGAGGTCGGTGCCCGGCAGCGGCTGCACGTGCAGGCTCGCGTTCTTCGCGGTGTTGGTGCGCCGCGGGTCGATCACGATGTGCTCGGCGCCCCGCGCCCGGCCGGCGTCGAAGTACTGCATCGCCGGCGGCATCGTGTCGGCCGGGTTGCTGCCCACCAGCACGACGACGTCGGCTTCGGCGAGGTCGGCGAGCGGGAACGGCATCCCGCGGTCCAGACCGAACGCCTTGATCGCGGCCCCGGCGGCCGAGGACATGCAGAACCGGCCGTTGTAGTCGATGGAGCTGGTGCGCAGCGCGACCCGGGCGAACTTGCCGAACTGGTAGGCCTGCTCGTTGGTCAGCCCGCCGCCCCCGAAGCAGCCCACGGCGTCCCGGCCGTGCTGCTGCTGAGTGGTGGTGATCGCGGTGACGATGCGGTCGAGGGCGTCGTCCCAGGTGCTCTCCACGAGCGGGCTGGTGCGGTCGCCGGGGACGGCGCGCACCAGCGGGCGCAGCAGCCGCTCCGGGTGGTCGAGCAGCTCGGGGGCCGACCAGCCCTTGGAGCACAGGCCGCCGCGGTTGACCGGGAAGTCGGCCGGCACCAGCGTCGGGGGGCGTTCGCCGGCGGTCATCGTCACGCCGCACTGCAGCGAGCAGTAGGGGCAGTGCGTGGCGGTGGTGCGCACCCCGGTCACCGGGTGCGGCAACGAGACGGCGGTGGACACGTAACGAGACTGCGGTGGCACGGTTTCCCGGCCGCTGCGCCTGCGTCAAGGTCGCGTTCCGTCGGCCTCACACCGTGCGCGGGACGGCCGTGCGGCGAGCGCTCAGTCGGGCAGCTGCCGCCGCAGGGACGCCGGGGCGCGCCGGGACCAGGCCGCGTGCAGCAGCTCGTCGAGCAGGTCGGTCTCCACCACGGCCAGGTCCACCCGCACACCGGGCGTGCTCGAGCCCCAGGTGAGCAGGGTGACACCGGGCTGCGCGGACGACGCCCGGGCCACCTCCTCCCCCACCAGCACGTTCATCACGCCGTCCGCCGGGACGGTGGCCAGCACCTTGCCGGCGCCGACGCGGAACGAGCGCCGCCCGTGGTGGTCGGCCTCGCTCACACCCGGCAGCGCGAGCACCGCTGCGACCGCCTGGTCGAGGTCCATCGCCGCACGGTAGGGCCGGGAGGGAGGTCAGCGGTCGGATCCGGTCCCGCTGGTCCGGTCGAGCCGCGCGTCGTGCCGCCGGACGACCAGCGCGCAGGCGACCACGCTCACGGCGACCGCAGAGCCCGGGACCGCGACAGCGGGCAGCAGCCCCTCGGTGGCCATGCCGCTCACGGTCAGCAGCAGGCACCAGCCCGTGACGGTCACAGCGATCGCCCACGGCCCCCCGCCCTCGTACGCCCTCGCAGCGGTGAGCCGTCGTGCGCGGTCCGCACGGAGCAGCGGCAGGACGAACCCGCCGACGGCGCAGAGCAGGCCGACGGCATGGACCAGCCACCAGGTCGGCGTCATGGGCGGGGACCAGTGGCGCGCCAGAGCGGCCCCGCGGCGGCGAGCAGGACGAGCGCCAGGACGGTGATGACCGCGGTGCCGACCCGGCCGAGGGTCACGCCGGCGCTCGTGTCGACCACCCAGTTCGCCCAGGCGTTGGCCGCGGCATCGGTGACCAGGACGGCCACCGAGAGGACGACGCCGCTGCGCCTCGCCCAGGCCAGCAGGACCGCGGCCAGCGGGTCCAGGACCGTCAGGCCGATGAAGTACCCCCGCAGCCAGCCGGGCAGCTGCGGGTACGGGGCGAGGCCGGCGCCCAGCAGCTGGACGACGTGCACCACCGTCCCGTAGGCCAGCAGCAGCACGGCCACGGCCACGACCCGGACGCGGCGCGGGGCGTCGGCCCACCTGGTCAGGCCACGCCGCGGCACGGCCGGACCGTACGCACTCCGCACGCCCGCGGCCAACGCCTGTGCGACGCCCGGGGCGTGACCCGGTGGGGCGTCCTGGTGGGCTCCTTACCGCCCGCGGTTCGGCGTCAGTCCCAAGACCCGCGCAGCCGCTTGGTCTGGCCGCGTTCCTTCTTGGCCTTGATCCGGCGCTCCTGCGATCCCCGCGAGGGCTTGGTCTTCCGGCGGGCCGGTGGCGGTGCGGCCACGGCGGCGCGCAGCACGGCGGCCAGCCGGGCCCGGGCGGCCTCCCGGTTGCGCAGCTGCTGGCGGTGCTCGCTGGCGGCGATGGTGAGGGCGCCGTCGACCAGCCGCGGCCCCAGCCGCTCGGTGAGCCGCGCACGCTGGGTCTCGGTGAGCCCGGGCAGCTCGAGCGGCGACACGACCAGCTCGACCCGGGAGTCGGCGGTGTTCACGCCCTGCCCGCCGGGCCCCGAGGACCGGGAGAACCGCCACGACAGCGCGGACGCCGGCACGACGAGCGAGCCGACGACCGGGAGGTCACCGAACGCGTCGTCACCAGCCACGTGCCCATCCTCCCTGGTCGGGGGCCGCGTCGACCACCGACTTCCGCCGCAGCCCTGGCAGGCTGCCGCGCATGAGCCCACCGCCGCCGCCCGCGCCGCCCCGATCGCGGGCAGCCGGCGGCCGGGAATCTCTCCTGCTGGGCGGCGCCGCTCTGCTGCTCGCGGTGGCCGCCGCACTCGTCGGAGGGCGGGGCTGGCCGCGCCCGGACCGGACGTCGTCGGGCTGGCAGGTGGCCGAGGTGCCCACGACTCTGCTGGTGCTGCTCGCCGTCGCTGCCGTCGTCTGCGTGGCCGTCGCCGCGGCGCTGACCCGGCCCTGGCAGCTGCCCTGGCCGGTCGCGGTCGTGTGGTGGCTGTTCGCCTTCGTCGCCGTGTTCGCGCACGGGTGGAACGACCTCTACTTCGCAGCCCTGGCCGACCCGGGCGGAGGCGCGATCATCCCGGTCTTCGACGGGTTCTTCACCTTCATCCCTGCGCTGGTCGTCGCACTGGCCGCCATCCCCGCCGGCCGGCAGGCCCAACTGCGCGCCGGCCTGGGCACGGCGGTGGTGGGTGTGCCATTGCTGGCGCTGGGATGGGCGATCTACGCGGCGCCGGGCGGGTACCTGTCCGCGGCACTGGGCTCGCTGTGGCCGACGGCCTTCTTCGGGGTCGCACCGGTGGCCGTGGCGTTGGCCCTCACCGTGCCGCTCAACCCGCGCAGCACCCCGACCGGGTGACCCGGGTGCCGGAGGCTCCCCCTGGGTGACGGGCGCGTCGCCCGGTCGGGTGCTCGTCACCCGCTCGGCTCGCCGAGGCCGTGACTGCGTGTGACGCTCCGGTGGTGACGAACGGGAGCGCGAACCACCTGCAGCTGGTCACCGGCACCGAGTTCACGGGCAACTCCGCCAGCGAGCAGCCCGTGTCCGTTGAGCTCGCGCAGGCGCAGGCCGCGGCCGCCGCCCAGGACGAGCGGTTCGCCGACCTGCTGGCCCGCGCGGAGCAGCTGGACGCGGCCGCCGCGCCGCCGGTCACCGGGACCCGGGCCCGCCTGCTGGTCGCGCTCACCGCCGGGCTCACCGTCCTGCTGGCCCTGCTCGGCAGCCAGCCCTGGCAGCTCCCCGAGCGGGTGGACGGCGCGGTCGCCACCGTCCCGCAGTCGCTGCTGTCGTTCCTGGTGCTGTGCGGTGCGCTGTGCGTCTGGGTGGCCGGCCGGGCGGTGCGCCCCGACCGCACCCTCGACTCCACCGGCGCCGTCCGCGTGTGGTGGCTGGTGCTGATCGGCGCCGCCGTCGTCTCGCTCACCGCCACGCTCTCGCTGACCTCGTACGCCGGCAGCGGGGAGCGGCCCGGCGGGCTGCTGGTGCGCTGCGCCGTCCCGCTGGTCCCCGCGCTGCTCGCCGGCGCGCTCGCCCGGGCCGACGGGCGCGGCGCCCGGGTCCGGGCCGCACTGGGCACCGGCGTCGTCACCGTGCCGATGACCGCGCTCGGGTGGTCGCTGCTGGCCTCGGCCGGCGCCGCGGCCGACCTCGGCGACGTGCTGGGCATGACCGTGCTGTCGGGGGCGGCCCCGCTGGCGCTGGCGGTGGCCTTCGTGGCCGCGGACCGCCGGCCGCGGGGCGCCTGAGACGACTGCTCGTCCCAGGCGCCTCGCTCAGGCCGGGACCGGGTCGGCACCGTGGGCGCCGCCGGGGCGGCACCGCACGAGCCGCCGGGCGGTGAGCCAGCTGCCGCGGAGCGCACCGTGCCGCTCGAGCGCCTCGACGGCGTAGGCCGAGCAGGTCGGCGTGAAGTGGCAGCACGCCGTCCGGCGCGGGCTGATGTCGCGCTGGTAGACGCGGACGGCGGCGATGAGCCGGTCGGCGACCCGGCCGTTCGGGCTCTCCGCCCGCACCCGGCGCAGGGTGCTCGGTGCGACCAGCGCCAGGTCCATCCCGCAGCCCAGCGACTCGGCCAGGCAGCAGCCGGTGTTGAGCAGGAAGAGGTCCCGCAGGCAGCCACCCCCGCCGCCACCGCCACGGCCGTAGCCGCGGCCGTAGCCGGGCGGCGGGCCGTACCCGTAGCCGCGGCCGGGGCGGCCGTAGCCACGTCGTCGACGTGGCCCGCCGCCGCCCCAGCCCCAGACGAAGACCATCAGAGGATCGGGTTCCCGCCGGTGACCGCGAGCCGGGCGCCGGAGATGTAGCTGCCCTCGTCGCTGGCCAGCAGCACGTAGGCCGGGGCGAGCTCGGCCGGCTGGGCGGCGCGGCCCAGCGGCACCTCGGAGCCGAAGCTGGCCACCTGCTCGGGGGGCAGGGTCGCCGGGATGAGCGGGGTCCACACCGGTCCGGGGGCCACGCTGTTGGCGCGGATGCCCTTGTCGCCGTACATCTGCGCCAGGCTGGCGGTGAAGTTGGCGATGGCGGCCTTGGTCATGGCGTAGGGCGCCAGGGTGGGCTTGGGCATGTCGGAGTTCACCGACGAGGAGTTCACGATCGCCGAACCCGGCCCCATGTGCGGGATCGCGTCCTTGCAGAGGACGAACATCGCGGTGAGGTTGGTGGCCACGGTGTGGTCCCACTCGTCGTCGCTGATCTCGTCCAGGGTGTCGTGGCTCATCTGGAACGCGGCGTTGTTGACCAGGATGTCGATGCCGCCGAGCTCCTCGACCGCCTTCGGGATGATCGTCTTGGCGTGCGCGCGGTCGGACAGGTCGCCGGGCACCAGGACGCACTTGCGGCCGGCCTGCTCGACGTACCTCGCGGTGTCCTGTGCGTCCTCGTGCTCGCTGAGGTAGGAGATGAGGACGTCGGCGCCCTCACGGGCGAAGGCGATCGCGACGGCGCGGCCGATGCCGCTGTCGCCGCCGGTGATGACGGCCCGCTTGCCGGTGAGCTTGCCGGAACCGACGTAGCTCTCCTCGCCGTGGTCGGGCTTCGGGGTCATCTCGGCGAGGACGCCGGGCGGGGTCTGCTGCTGCTCGGGCTGGGACTCGGGGCGGGGCGACGACACGGTGTTCCTCCTGCGGGCACGGGCGGCGGCACTCCGGGCGCTCTTCTCACGCGGCCGGCTCGTGGTGCGCCGGCCCGGTGCCGCTCCGCCGTCGGCCTACCCGGGCGTCGCCGTGGCGAACCCGAGACGGGTCCGTCGAGCCGGCGGACGCCGCACGTCCGGCCCCGGACGGCCAGCGACCCGGGAGGTGACGAGGAGGCGTGCCGCGCCTCGTCTCCTCCCGGGTCGCCGGTCGGATCTGCTGCCGTCCCACCGGGTGCCGGTGGGGTGTCCGTCAGGCCGCGCGGGACGCCGCCACGCGCACGCTGCTGCGCATCGGGACGACGGAACTGACCGGTGCGTCCCAGCGCATCTCGAGACGACGCCGTCCGGCACCGTCGACCACGGGGACCCACTTGAGCTCGGGGCACAGGTTCTCACGCATGACATCCACCTCTCGTTAACCTTCCGTTCACCTAATGTCCCACTGTTCGCCTCTTCATGCACGCACCGACCCGCTGAGACCGACTCGTGACCCGATCGGGTGACCTGCCGGCCCGCGGCCCGGCGCGGGAACGTCACGGGCATCGGGCACGCTGGAGGGCACGATGACGCTCTCCCCCGCCGGCACCGACGCGACCCCGGCCGACTCCCCCGCCACGGCACTGCCCTCCCCGGGCGCCACGCCGCTGATCGCCGACCCCGACGACCTCACCGACCTCGTGGCCCTGGGCAGCGACCCCGACGCCGTGTTCGCCCGGTTCGCCGAGTGGGCCGAGGCGTCGGGCACGGTGCTCTACCCGGCGCAGGAGGAGGCGCTGATCGAGCTTGTCAGCGGCGCGAACGTCGTCCTGGCCACCCCGACCGGCTCGGGCAAGTCACTCGTCGCGACCGGCGCGCAGTACGCAGCGCTGGCGACCGACCGGGTCAGCTTCTACACCGCACCGATCAAGGCGCTGGTCAGCGAGAAGTTCTTCGCCCTGTGCGGGGTCTTCGGCGCGGCCAACGTCGGCATGCTCACCGGCGACGCCAGCGTCAACGCCGACGCACCGATCATCGCCTGCACCGCCGAGGTGCTGGCCAACATCGCACTGCGTGAAGGGCCCGACGCCGACATCGGCCTGGTCGTGATGGACGAGTTCCACTTCTACGGCGACCCCGACCGCGGCTGGGCCTGGCAGGTGCCGCTGATCGAGCTGCCCAACGCCCAGTTCCTCCTGATGAGCGCCACCCTCGGCGACGTCACCACGCTGCGCGAGGACCTCACCCGGCGTACCGGCCGGCCCACCGCCCTGGTCGCCAACGCCGAGCGCCCGGTGCCGCTGTCGCACTACTACGCGACCACGCCGATGCACGAGACGATCGACGAGCTGCTGAGCACGAAGCAGGCGCCGGTCTACGTCGTGCACTTCACCCAGGCCACCGCGCTCGAGCGCGCGCAGGCGCTGATGAGCGTCAACGTCTCCACCAAGGAGGAGAAGGCCGCGATCGCCGACATGATCGGCGGGTTCCGCTTCTCCTCGGCGTTCGGGACGACGCTGTCGCGGCTGGTGCGCCACGGCATCGGCGTGCACCACGCCGGCATGCTGCCCAAGTACCGGCGGCTGATCGAGCAGCTGGCCCAGGCCGGGCTGCTCAAGGTCATCTGCGGCACCGACACCCTGGGCGTGGGCATCAACGTGCCGATCCGCACCGTGGTGTTCTCCGCCCTGAGCAAGTACGACGGCACGCGCACCCGGCTGCTCAACGCCCGCGAGTTCCACCAGATCGCCGGACGGGCCGGACGCGCGGGCTACGACACCGCCGGCACGGTCGTCGTCCAGGCGCCCGAGCACGAGGTGGAGAACCTCAAGCAGTTCGCCAAGGTCGCCGACGACCCGAAGAAGCGCCGCAAGCTGGTGCGCCGCAAGGCGCCCGAGGGCATGGTGCCGTGGAGCGAGGCCACCCAGCAGCGGCTGATCAACGCCGACCCCGAGCCGCTGACCAGCCACTTCAAGGTCTCCACCGGGATGCTGCTCAACGTGCTCGCTCGACCCGGTGACCCGTTCGCGGCCATGAAGCACCTGCTCACCGACAACCACGAGCCCCGCTCACGGCAGCGCAAGCACGTCCGCGAGGCGATCGGCATCGCCCGCGGCCTGCTGCAGGCCGGGGTCATCGAGCGGCTCGCCGAGCCCGAGCCCGACGGCCGCCGCTACCGGCTCACGGTCGACCTGCCGCCGGACTTCGCGCTCAACCAGCCCCTGTCCACGTTCGCCCTGGCCGCGATCGGGCTGCTCAACCCGGGCCCGGACGAGAACGGCGTCGACACCTACGCCCTGGACGTCGTCTCGGTCATCGAGGCCACGCTGGACGACCCGCGGCAGATCATCGCCGCCCAGCTGAACAAGGCCAAGGGCGCCGCGGTGGCGCAGATGAAGGCCGAGGGCATCGAGTACGACGAGCGCATGGAGCTGCTGGAGGAGATCACCTACCCCAAGCCGCTGGAGGAGCTGCTCGAGTACGCGTTCGAGACCTACCGCTCGTCCAACCCCTGGGTGGCCGACGCCCAGCTGTCGCCCAAGTCCGTGGTGCGGGACATGTGGGAGCAGGCGATGACCTTCCGCGAGCTGGTCAACACCTACCAGCTCACCCGCTCCGAGGGCGCCGTGCTGCGGTACCTGTCGGATGCGTTCAAGGCGCTGCGCTCCGGCGTCCCGGCCGACGCCCGCACCGAGGAGGTCACCGACATCGTCGAGTGGCTGGGCGAGCTCGTGCGCCAGGTCGACTCCTCGCTGCTGGACGAGTGGGAGGAGCTGACCAACCCCTCCGGCCCGCTCGACGCCCCGGTGTCGGTGCCGGCCCGGCCGCGCCCGCTCAGCGGCAACGAGCGGGCGTTCACCGCGATGGTCCGCAACTCCCTCTTCCGCCGCGTCGACCTCATCGCCCGGCGCCGCTGGTACGACCTCGGCGAGCTCGACGCGGCCTCCGGCTGGGACGCCGACCGGTGGGGTGAGGTCGTGCAGGCCTACTTCGCCGAGCACGGCGAGCTCAACACCGGCGGCGACGCCCGCGGCCCGGCGCTGCTGATCGTCGACAAGACCGACCCGCGGCTGTGGCAGGTGCGGCAGATCCTCGACGACCCGGCCGGCGACCACGACTGGGGCTTCGACGCCGAGATCGACCTGGACGCCTCCGACGAGGAGGGCGTGCTGGTCCTGCGCGTCGTGGACGCCGGCCGCAAGGACTGAACGAAGGACCCTCCTGCCCCCCACGCCTCGCGAGCTCGGCGCGGGCCCCTGCAGGAGGGCCAGGGCCGGGGTCAGCGGGGCCGGTGGAGGCGGGGGAAGGTCGGGCCGGGCGGGGGCGGGACGGCGGCGGCGGGGTCCCGGCGGCGGCGGAGCTCCAGGGCCAGGCTCTCCTCGCCACGGGCCATCGCCCACTCGTGGTTGGCGGCGAACACCGGGCGCAGCAGCCAGCTCAACCGGGCGATCACCGGCTTGGTCGCGGCCACCTGCCAGTCGTAGTCGATGACGACCTCGGGGCCGTCCTGGGCGAACGTCCAGCGACCGGCACCGACCAGGTCACCGACCGCGGACAGGGCGGAGCCCCGCTCGGTCGGCGGCTCGGTGATCGTCAGCGTCCAGTCCAGCGTGTACGGCAGCCACCCCTGGGTGGCGAGCCGCACGCTGCGGCCCACGCCGTCCGGCCGCCCCTCGGCCACGGGCACGACGGCGGAGTAGACCGACGGCCACCAGCGGGTGAGCGTGCCCGGGTCGCTGAGCACCGCCTGCACCTCGGCGACGGTGCCGGCGACCCGCCACGTGGAGGAGAAGCGGTAGGAGGGCGCGCTGCGTGACACCTCCCGAGCCTGCCCGGCCCAGCGGCGCCCTGTCGAGCACCCGTATGTGAGCCACCTCGCAGTGGACTGCCCCCTCGGGGTGATCAAGACGGGATCGTCCGCTGACGATGCACCTGGCATGAGGCCCGACGTCGCGACCACGACGTCCCCTCCGCCAGCTGAGGACGGACCATCCAGATGAGCACCCCACGCGTCGCACCGCTGCTGCGTGCTGCCCTCACGCGCCTCCACCCGCCCGCCGAGCTGGTGGAGCACACCCGGTGGCTGTTCTGCGTCAGCAGCATCGCCGCCGTCGGCCTCACCAGCCTCACCGTCCTGTCCGGCGACGTCACCGGCTGGTCGTTCCTGCTGGCCGCGGTCGCCGCCGTCACCTTCCTGACCTCCTGGCTGCACCGCTACCGCCGGCGGCGGGCCCCCCTGGCCGCCGACCTCGCGGACATGGCGGCCCTGGTCCTGTTCGCCGCTGCCTGCCCGCGACCGGTGCTCGCCCTCGGGGTCGCCTTCCCCGCCGTCTGGTACCGGGCCGTCTACGGCGACACCCGGCGCATCGTCGGCTACGGGATCGGCGTCTGCCTCGCCCTGAGCGCCGCGCTGCCGGTGTGGACCCTGGTCCCCGGGCACGGGGCGCAGCTGGCGTCCTCCGCCGTCCTGGGCAACCTGCCGGTGCTGCTGCTGACCGTCTTCGTCGTCCGCCACCTGGCGGTGGGGCTGTTCGAGCGGGAGTCCACCCAGTCCCGCGACACCGCGCTGGCCGCCCTCGGCGGGCAGCTGCTCGGCGTCACCGACCGCTCGGAGATCCTGCGGACGGCGTGGTCCACCGCCGAGGCGGTCTGCGCCGCGACGCCGGGTCTGCGGGCGGCCGTGCTGCACCGCGAGGGCGACACCCTGCTGGTCCAGGGCACCGCCGGGGAGTTCCTCCGCCCGCCCGTCAGCCTCTCCGCCGCCATGGTCCCCGCGGAGGCCGACCTGTCGGTGCCGCAGGCGGTGGAGCCGCCCGCCGCCCTCGTGTTCAGCTCCGGCATCCGCGGTGAGTGGCTGGTCGTGCCCATGCCGGACGAGCCGGCGAACTGCATGTTGCTCGGCGGGTACCCCACCGTGCCGCGCGACGCCCTGCTCGCCGTCCAGTCGATGCTCAACCAGGTCGCCCTCGCCCTGCGCACCAGCAGCGCCCACCGCGAGCTGCAGGCCCAGGCGCTGACGGACCGGCTCACCGGCCTGGCCAACCGGACGGCCTTCTCCGGCGCCATGAACGCCGCGCTCGCCGACCCGGACTCCGAGTCCTGGGTGCTCTTCCTCGACCTCGACGACTTCAAGGTCGTCAACGACTCGCTCGGCCACCTCTCCGGCGACCGGCTGCTGGCCCACCTGGGCTGCGAGCTCACCGGCACCCTGCGCGCCGAGGACCTGTGCGCCCGGCTCGGCGGGGACGAGTTCGCCGTCCTGCTGCGCGGCGCCGGCGAGGCCGAGGCCCGCGGGATCGGCCAGCGGATCGTGGAGATGATCTCCACCCCCGTGGAGCTGCCCGAGGGACTGGCCCGGATCGGCGCGAGCATCGGGGCCACCCGCGTGCAACCCGGCCTCAACGAGACGCTCATCGTGCACCAGGCCGACGTCGCGATGTACGCGGCCAAGGCCGCGGGCAAGAACCGGGTGCAGTTCTTCCACCCCGGACTGCTGCAGCTGGAGGACGCCGCCAGCGCCGAGGCCGAGCTGCGCGCCGCGGTGGACGACGGCCAGCTCGTGCTCGCCTACCAGCCGGTGGTCTCCTCCGCCGACGGCAGCTGCACCGCCGTGGAGGCGCTCGTCCGCTGGGCGCACCCCACCCGCGGGCTGCTGACGCCGGACGCGTTCCTGCCGCTGGCCGAGGACACCGGGGCGATCGTGCCGCTGGGCGAGTACGTCGTCCGGCAGGCGTGCGCCGACGCCGCCGCCTGGTCGCGGTCCGGCAGCCCGGTCGCCGTACACGTCAACGCCTCCCCCACCCAGCTGGCGCACCCCCGGTTCGTGGAGCTGGTGCGCGAGTCGCTGGCCGCGGCCGGCCTGGCGCCGGGTCAGCTGGTCGTCGAGGTCACCGAGACCACGGTGCTGGACTCCCCCGTCGTCTCGGCCACCCTCGACGCGCTGGTCGCCCTGGGCGTGGGCATCGCGCTGGACGACTTCGGCACCGGCTACTCCGCGCTCACCACGCTGCGCAGCCTGCCGATCGGCATCGTCAAGATCGACCGCTCGTTCGTCGCCGGCGTGCTGACCCAGGCCGCCGACCAGGCGGTGGTCGAGGCGATCGTGCAGATGGCCGACCGACTCGGCCTGGAGACCGTCGCCGAGGGCGTGGAGTCGGTCGAGCAGCAGCAGTTCCTCGAGCGCGCCGGCATCGGCTCGCTGCAGGGCTACCTGTACCTCCCGCCGGCCCCGATCGGGGACTTCTCCACCTGGCTGGTCGACAACCGCCGCCGGTCCTCCGCCGGGGAGCTCGCGCCCGCCTGACCCGGGGCGTCCTGACCGGCCCGGACGGACGACCGGGGCGTCTCCGCGGACCGCTCGCCCCGTTCCGCACCTGCTGAGCGGTGTGCCGACGGCTGTCCGTCGGGCGGTCCCGGGGGCTGTGACACCCTCGCGGAGATGCGGGCATGACGGCGTGGGAGATGGTCGCGGTGGCCGCGGCGGGGCTGGCCGCGGGCGGCATCAACGCCGTCGTCGGCTCGGGCACGCTGGTGACCTTCCCGGTGCTGCTGGCCGTCGGGCTGCCGCCGGTGACCGCGACCGTCTCCAACTCCCTGGGGCTCGTGCCCGGCAACCTGACCGGCGCGATCGGCTACCGGCGCGAGCTCGCCGGGCAGCGCGGGCTGCTGCTGCGGCTGCTGCCGGCCTCGGTGCTCGGCGCCCTCACCGGGGCGTTCCTGCTGCTGCACCTGCCGGCGTCGGCGTTCGAGGCGATCGTGCCGGGGCTGGTCGGTCTGGCCGTGGCGCTGGTCGCCGTCCAGCCGGCGCTGCAGCGGCGGCTGCGCACCCGGCCGGGCGGTGGACCGGACGGCGTCCGCGGCGCGCGGCTGGCCGGCCTGGTCGCCGGGGCGTACGCCACCGGCACCTACGGCGGCTACTTCGCCGCCAGCCAGGGCGTGCTGCAGGTCGGGCTGTTCGGACTGCTGCTGCGCGAACCGCTCCAGCGGCTCAACGCGATCAAGAACGTGCTGACCCTCGGCGTCAACGCCGTCGCCGCCCTCGCCTACGTGCTGGTGGCCTCCGACCGGGTCGACTGGCGGGCGGCCGGGCTGGTCGCCGCCGGCTCGCTGGTCGGCGGGCACCTCGGGTCGACCTTCGGACGCCGGCTGCCCGCGCCGGTGCTGCGGACCGGGATCGTCGTCCTGGGCCTGGTCGCGATCGTCGTGCTGGTGCGCCGGTGAACGTCGGTGAGTTCCTCCTGCTCGTGCTCGCCGGGCTCGGGGCGGGGCTGGTGGGCAGCGTCGCCGGGCTGGCCTCGCTGATCAGCTACCCCGCGCTGCTGGCCACCGGCATCCCGCCGCTGTCGGCGAACGTGACCAACACCGTGGCCCTGGTGTTCAACAGCGTCGGCTCCGTCAGCGCCTCCCGGCCCGAGCTCGTCGGCCAGCGCCGCCGGCTGGTGCGGCTGTGCGCCGCCGGGCTGGCCGGCGGGGCCGTGGGCGCGGTGCTGCTGCTGCTCACGCCCTCCTCGGCGTTCGAGAAGCTGGTGCCCGTCCTGATCGCCGCGGCCTCCGCGGCGATCCTGGTGCAGCGCTCCCCCCGGGAGCTGGCCGCCGAGGGCGCCCGGACCGGGCACCAGCACCGCGACCACTGGGGCGTGGTGCTGGGCACCTTCGGCATCTCGATCTACGGCGGCTACTTCGGCGCGGCCGCCGGGGTCCTGATGCTCGCCACCTTCCTGCTGGTCATGGACGTGGGCCTGCCGCAGGGCAACGCGCTGAAGAACTCGGTGCTGGGCGTGGCGAACTCGGTGGCCGCGCTGGGCTACGTCTTCTTCGCCGACGTCGACTGGTCCGCGGTGCTGCCGCTGGCGATCGGCTGCCTGGCCGGTGGCCGGCTGGGCCCACGGGTGGCCCGGGTGGTGCCGCAGCTGCTGCTGCGCCGGGTCATCGCGGTGGCCGGCCTGGGCCTCGCGGTGCACCTGGGGCTGGACGCCTTCGGCTGACCGGGCAGAGTGTGCAGGGCAGTTCGCCCCGGCACCGCCGGGCGTGACGACGACGGAGGAACCAGATGACCGAGCCGGGTCCGGCAGCACAGCGCTTCCTGGCGGAGCTGGACAAGCTGCCGCCGCCGGAGCTCCGCGGCCCGGAGATGCTCGCCGTCCGGCTGGCCCGGGCTGCCGTGGCCGCACTGCCGGTGGACGGCGCGGGCCTGAGCATCCACGACATGGACGGGCACCGGACGCCGATCGGCGCCAGTGACGCGACCGCCTCGCAGGCCGAGCGGCTGCAGTTCACCCACGGCGACGGCCCCGCGCTGCGGGCGCACGACGACGGCGTGGTCATCGCCTTCGACGAGGCCGCCATCGCGCGCAACTGGCCCGAGCTGCACGAGGCGCTGGTCGGGAAGACGAAGTTCCACGCGGTGCTGTCGGTGCCGCTGCTGCCGCCGCTGGGTCCGCTGGTCGTGCTGGACCTCTACGTGCGCAACGCCGACCAGCTGCCGGCGACCGACCGTGAGGACGTCGCCGACGTGACCATCGCGATGACCCGGGCGATGGTCGCCGCCGCCCTGGGTGCCCCCGTCGAGGAGGGCCGCCGCGGCTGGTGGGACGGCCCCGACGCGCTGCGCCGGGCCCGGGTCTGGCAGGCCACCGGCATGGTCAACGTGGGCTTCGACCTGGACACCGCCGACGCCCTGGCCGTGCTCAAGGCGCACGCCTTCGCGACCGGCCGGGTGGTGGACGACGTCGCCGACGACCTGGTCGCCGGGCGGCTGGACCTCGACGAGCTGCGCACCCCCGACCGCGAGTGACCCGCGGCCCGGCCGGCACCCAGGGTTGCCGGCCGGGCCGGTGGTCGGTCGGTGGTGACGCTCAGTCGGTCGTGACGCTCAGTTGGTCGTGACGTAGGCGCTGAGCAGCAGCGAGAAGGCGCTCGCGGTGATCAGCAGCCGCGCGGGGGTGAGCCCGTTGAGCAGCCCGGCGATCATCCCGGCGTTGGCCGAGCGGGCCTCGACGGCCTGGGTGCCGCGGCGCAGCAGCCGCACCTCGTCGGCCAGCAGCGTGCCGCCGGCGCCGAGCAGCGACAGCCCCAGGACGACGAACACCAGCGCCATCCGCTGGTCGAAGGTCTCGGCGGACGAGGCGAGGAACGCCACCACGAGCAGGCCCAGCAGCAACCCGATCGCAGCACCCGCGACCGGCGCCCAGGGCCCCATCCGGATCATCGTCTCCGGGCGCGGCATCCGCGGCCGCGGGCGCGGACGCGCCTCCACCGGCGTCGTCGGCTGGTGCCCCGGCGCAGCTTCCTGACCGACCGGTTCCGCGGGCACCGGGTCGGTGGCCGCAGGGGCCGCCGTCTCGTGCTGTCGCGGTCCGACCATCGGCACCCCGGGCTGGGTCAGGTGCTCCGTCGCCGGCTCGGTCGGCGGGGTCACCGGGTGGGCCTCGGTGCGCTGGCCGGGCACCACGGCGGTCGCCCCGGTCTCCGGTCGCGCCTGGTCGACCCGTCCGGCCGCTGCCACGTCCTGCTCGTCACTCATGTCTGTGATCACCTCGGGTCAGACGCTAGGTGCACCCTCCGACGGGACCGGGAGGCGGCGGGGTGTGGCGCGCGGGGCCGGTGGTGTCGCGGCGCGGAGTGACCCTCCGTGGTCCGCCGGGGCCGCACGGTCAGAGCAGTGGGTGGCTGTCCTCGGCGACGACCCGCAACCAGTAGTACCCGTGGGAGCCGATCACCGTCGTGGGCCGTGCCCCCCGGGGTCGGTGACCCCCCGCAGGGTCCGGTGCGCCGGGCCACCTGACCGGCGTCCGAGGGTGATCACCTCGGGCTGGGCGTGGTCATCCCGGTCGCGAGGCCACCACCAGCCCGATCTCGTCCTTCCGGGACGGCGCCCCCGGGTGCCGGGCACGGACGGCGGCCGGTCAGGCCGACCGTCCGGCAGAGGAACGGTTGCCGGTGAGATCGGCCGGCCGGGCGGGTCGCCCGGCGCAGGAGCGGCGGCAGGTCAGGCCGACCGGGCGGGTCGCCCGGCGCAGGAGCGGCGGCAGGTCAGGCCGACCGGGCGGGTCGCCCGGCGCAGGAGCGGCGGCAGGTCAGGCCGGCCGGGCGGGTCGCCCGGCGTAGGAGCGGCCGGTCAGGTCGGGCGGGTCGCCCGGCGCTGGGGCGGCGGCCGGTCAGGTCGGTCGGCCGGGCGGGTCGCCCGGCGCAGGGGCGGCGGCCGGCACGGGCGCCGGCGTCCCGTCCGTCCCGGCTGCCGGCTGCCTCCGGTCGGCCAGGTGCTGCTGCACGGTGACCCCCACCCCGACGACCAGGGCCAGTGCGTAGCCCCCGCGGGTGACGGGGTCGTTCGGGGCCCCGAGGATCGCGATGAGGTAGCGGGTGTGGTCGGCGACGACGACCAGGCACCACTGCCACCGGCCGGTGAGCGCGATGAGCACGAGCAGCACCAGCTCGTACCAGGCCTCGCCGGGGGTCGCGACCAGCAGCAGGGTGACGAAGACGGTCAGCGCGGCCGGCAGCGGTGGCCCGAGCCGCCGCAGCAGCGCCAGCAGCAGGACGCCGGCCACGATCGCGTAGGCCAGCACCTTCACCGGCGTCCCGGTCAGCCCGGTGAGTGCCAGGAGCGCGAACCGCCCGCCCTCGTCGTACCCCTGCTCCTGCAGGTAGCCGCGCAGGTAGCCGAGGACGCCGCCGCCCACGCCGAGCACGTAGGGCAGGTAGGCGCCCAGGGTCAGCACCCCGACGACCAGCCACGCCAGCGGGCGGTGCCGCCGGAAGAGCGCCGGCAGCAGGACGAACGGGTACAGCTTCACCAGCCCGGCGGCGGCGAGGAGCCCGGCCGCCGCGACGGTGCGCCGCCGGCTGAGCTCGGGTCCGGACCGGTCGGGCGCACCCCGCGCGGTGAGCAGGACGGCCGCGGTGCCCGCCACCAGCAGGGCGGCGAGGGAGTCGACGTGCGCGTTCTGCACCGCCTCCAGCGGCACCGCCGGGCAGCACGCCCAGAGCACGACCCACCGCGGGTCGCGGCCGGTGCGGTGCAGCACCCAGGCGATCAGCACGCCCGTGGCGGTGGCCACCAGCAGGCCCAGCACCTCCCAGCCGAGGTCGCGGGCCGCCACGGGCAGCACGAGGCGCCCGAGCACGAACCAGACCTGCGCCCCGGGCGGGTAGATGGTGCGCACGTCCGGGCGGTTGATCCGCGTGCAGGGGACGTCCTTGCCCCGCTCCGCGCACTCGGCGGCCGACGGCCACAGCCAGGGGTCCCGCTGCGGGGCCAGGGCCGGGTCGCTGGGCGCGTACCGGTAGGGGTTCGTGCCGGACACCTGCACCCGCCCGTCCCAGGCGTACCGGTAGAGGTCGTCGGACAGCACCGCGGTGTGCGCCATCGCGGCGATGCCGGCCGCGGCACCGAGCACCAGCGCGGTGACCACCGCCAGCCGCCGGGGGGCGTGCAGCAGCGCGAAGGCGGTGACCGCGAACAGCAGCCACCACACGCCCAGGTCCACGAACACCTGCACGAGGACCTCGTGCCGCCGGCCCGGCGCCCAGGAGTCGCGGTTGATCGGCGGCAGCGTGCTGGTCAGGTGGGCCGGCACGAGCGCGGCCGCGCCGGTCAGCGTGCCGAGCACCCACCACCTGCGGGCGTGGTTCACGCGGCGACGCTAGCGGAGAGAGGCCGTCCTCCCGGGTCGACCCCACGAGGTGGCGCTCACCCTCCGGGGCGTCCGGTGGCGCGCCGTCGGGCAGCCCCCAGGACGAGCACGTAGCGTCCCGCCGCGTGCGTGTTCTCGTGACCGGCGGCGCCGGCTTCATCGGTGGTGCCGTGGTGTCCGCGCTGCTCGGCGCCGGCCACGACGTCCGCGTCCTCGACGCCCTCCTGCCCGCCGTCCACCCCCGGTACCCCGGGCGGCCGCCGGGCACCGAGGACGTCGACCTGGTGGTCGGCGACGTCCGCGACCCGGCCACCGTCGACGCGGCGCTCGCCGGGGTGGACGCCGTGTGCCACCAGGCGGCGATGGTCGGCCTCGGCGTCGACGTGCAGGACATGCCGGAGTACGCCGGCATCAACGTCCTGGGCACCGGCGTGCTGCTGGCCGCGATGGACCGCGCGGGCACCGGCCGGTTGGTGCTGGCCAGCTCGATGGTGGTCTACGGCGAGGGCCGCTACGTCTGCGCCGAGCACGGTGTCGTCCCCGCGGCGCCGCGCTCCCGCACCGAGCTCGACGCCGGCCGGTTCGACCCGCCGTGCCCGGTCTGCGGCCGCGCGCTGAGCTGGGGCGAGGTGACCGAGGACGCCGCGCTCGACCCGCGCAACACCTACGCCGCGACCAAGCTCGCCCAGGAGCACCTCGCCGCCGCCTGGGCGGCCACCGGCGGCGGCACCGCCGTCGCGCTGCGGTACCACAACGTCTACGGGCCACGGATGCCCCGCGACACCCCCTACTCGGGCGTGGCCGCGGTCTTCCGCAGCGCCCTGGAGGCCGGGCGGGCCCCGCGCGTGTTCGAGGACGGGCGCCAGCAGCGGGACTTCGTGCACGTCCGCGACGTGGCGCAGGCGAACCTGCGGGCCCTGGAGGCCGGACCGGCGGCCGGCACGCTGCGCGCCCACAACGTCGCCTCCGGCAGCCCGCACACGATCGGTGAGATGGCGACCGCGCTGGCCGAGGCGTTCGGCGGCCCCGCCCCGGTGGTCACCGGGCAGTACCGGATCGGCGACGTGCGCCACGTCGTCGCCAGTCCGCAGCGCGCCGCCGACGAGCTCGGCTTCCGCGCACAGGTGACCTTCGAGGACGGGGTGCGCGAGTTCGCGACCGCCCCGCTGCGGCCGGCGCCGTGACCGGGCAGCAGGGCCCGGCTCCGGTGGACGTCGTCCTGCCCTGCCTGGACGAGGCAGCGGCCCTCCCCTGGGTCCTCTCCCGCCTGCCGGCCGGCTACCGCGCGATCGTCGCCGACAACGGGTCGACCGACGGCTCGCCGGACGTGGCCGCCGCGCTGGGCGCCACCGTCGTCCCGGTCCCGCAGCGCGGTTTCGGCGCAGCCGCGCACGCCGGCCTGGAGGCGGCCACCGCCGACCACGTGTGCTTCTGCGACGCCGACGGCTCGATGGACCCCGCCGACCTCCCCCGGCTGGTGAGCCCGGTGCAGGCCGGCACCGCCGACCTGGTGCTGGGCCGGCGCCGCCCGACGACCCGCGGGGCCTGGCCGCCGCACGCCCGGGTGGCCAACCGGGCGCTCACCGTGCTGCTGCGCCGCCGCACCGGCCTGCGCCTGCACGACCTCGGCCCGATGCGGGCAGGACGGCGCACCGCGCTGCTCGACCTCGGCATCACCGACCGCCGGTTCGGCTACCCCCTGGAGATGGTCGTCCGGGCTGCCGACGCCGGCTGGCGGGTGCAGGAGCTCGACGTGCCCTACGCCCCGCGCACCGAGGGCGGGAAGTCCAAGGTCACCGGCACCTGGCTCGGCACCGCGCGCACGGTCCGCGACATGAGCGGGGTGCTGGCGCGGTGACCGCCGCCCAGCTGCTGGTCATCACCAAGGCGCCGGTACCCGGCCGGAGCAAGACCCGCCTGACCCCGCCCTGCACCCCCGGCCAGGCCGCCGCGATCGCCGCCGCCGCCGTCGGCGACACCCTCGACGTCGTGCGGGCCACACCCGTCCAGCGACGGGTCGTGGCCCTCGACGGTGCCCCCGGCGAGCTCGACCTGACCGGCTGCACGGTGGTCCCCCAGGTCGAGGGCGACCTGGGCACCCGGCTGGCTGCGGCCTTCGCGGCGGCGATGGCCCCCGCGCCGCTCCCGACGCTGCTGATCGGCATGGACACCCCCCAGGTGACGTCCGTCCTGCTGCACGACGCCCTCGAGGCGCTGCTCGCCGGCGGCCCGGGGACCGCCGTGCTCGGCACCGCACCCGACGGCGGCTGGTGGGCCCTCGGGCTGCACGGCGCCGCCGCGGCGCAGGTGCTCGTCGACGTGCCCATGTCCCGCGCCGACACCGGCCGGCTCACCCGTGCGGCACTCGAGGACGTCGGTCTGCAGGTGGTCGACCTGCCGCCGCTCACCGACATCGACCACTTCGCCGACGCACTGGCGGTCGCCGCCGACTGCCCGCCGGAGAGCCGCACCCGCCGGGTCGTGGGCGCGGTGGCGGCAGGACTGGGTGACCTCGGCCGGGTGCCGGGGCCCGGCCACCCCGGTGACCGGCCGCACCCGACCGGTGGGACCGGTGGCCTCGAAGACCGGGACGACGCGGCGCGCTGACGACGCGGCGCCCGCACCACCCCGCAGACCGCGACCACCACCAGACCTGCCGGGACACCGGCCCAGCCCGCACAGGAGTGACGTGACGGCGAGCGAGACGTCCGCGAGGTCCCACGACCGCGAGGGGGCCGAGGCCATCGGCTGGCGCCCCCCGAGCGGGCCGGGGCACCGGCTGGGGTCCGGGCACGCGCACGCACCGGGTGGGGGCGACCTGTACGGCCGGGCGCTGCTGTCCCGGCTGCCGGCCCGCGGCGTCCGCCAGTCCGGGTGGCGGGTGCGCGACGGCGACGGCGTGGTCCGTCCCCTCGACGCCGCGCTGGACCGCTGGCTGGGCCCGTGCGACGACGCCGACCGGACCGTCCTCGAGCGGTGCACCGGCGCCACCCTCGACGTCGGGTGCGGGCCCGGACGGCTGAGCGCGGAACTGCGGTCCTCGGGCGTGCTGGCCGTCGGCATCGACGTCAACGACGTGGCGCTGCAGATGACCCACGACCGGGGCGGCGCCGCCCTGTACGCGGACCTCTTCGGCCGGGTCCCGGACCAGGTGCGGTGGGGCACGCTGGTGCTGCTGGACGGCAACCTCGGGATCGGCGGTGACCCGGCCCGGCTGTTCGCGCGCTGCGCGGAGCTCCTCGTCCCGGGCGGGCAGCTCCTGGTCGAGGTCGAGGCGCCCGGTGCCGGCCGGGGCCCGGGCCGTCGCCGGCTGGAGAACACCACCGAGGTGGGGCCGTGGTTCCCGTGGGCCACCCTGGACGTCGAGGGCGTGACGGCCGCCGCCGCGGCGACACCGCTGGTGCTGCGTGAGTCCTGGTCGGCGGGTGACCGGTGGTTCGCGGCGCTGACGGCATGACCGGCGCGGGTGCCCCCCGCGAGGAGCCCGGTGACCGGGTCGCCGGTCCCGAGCCGTTCCGCCGCGCGGTGGGCCTGCTCGGTGAGCGGGTGCCCCCGGGTCCGTTCCGCCCGCCGTTCTGGCGCAGCCCGGTGCGCGGCCCCTGGCTGACCGCCGTCCTCGGCTCGGTGCTCCTCGTGGGGGTGACCGTCGTCTTCGTGACCGGCCTGCTGTCCTGGACCGCCTACAACCCCGGACTGCCCGGCAACGACCCGACGCCGGGGACGGGGTGGCTCGCCGGCCACGTGTTCGGCTGGCCGACGCGCCCGGCCTGGCTGTTCCGGCTGAACGAGGGCGTCCACGTCACGCTCGGGCTGGTGCTGGTCCCGGTCCTGCTGGGCAAGCTGTGGTCGGTGCTGCCCCGGCTGTTCACCTGGCCACCGGTCACCTCGCCGGCCCAGGCACTGGAACGGCTCTCGCTGCTCCTGCTGGTGGGCGGTGCGCTGTTCGAGTTCGTCACCGGCGTGCTGAACGTCCAGTACTGGTACGTCTTCCCCGGGTCGTTCTACGCGCTGCACTTCTGGGGCGGCTGGGTGTTCATGTCCGCCTTCGTGCTGCACGTGTGCCTCAAGTTCGGCCGCATGCGCAGCAGCCTGGGCTCCCGCCGGCTGCGCGACGAGCTGCGGACGCCGACGGCGGCGACGGTCCCCGAGCCGCCGGACGCCGACGGTCTGGTCAGCCCCGCCCCGGACCACCCGAGCGTCTCCCGCCGCGGCGTCCTCGCGCTCGTCGGCGCCGGCGCGGGGGTCGTGCTGGTCTCCACCGTCGGGCAGAGCCTCGGCGGACCGCTGCGCAGGACGGCGCTGCTGGCACCCCGCAACCGGGACCCCGGGACCGGCCCGAACGGGTTCCAGGTCAACCGGACGGCCGCGGCCGCCGGCATCGACGCGCAGGCGGCCGGGGCGGGCTGGCAGCTGGAGCTGCGCGGGGCCGGTGCTCCCGTGGTGCTCACGCGCGCGGACCTGCTGGCCCTCCCCCAGCACACCGCGGGGCTGCCGATCGCCTGCGTGGAGGGGTGGTCGACCGGTGACCAGACGTGGACGGGCGTCCGGCTGCGGGACCTCGCCGCGCTGGCCGGTCAGCCCGCTCCGTCGTCGGTGCTCGTGGAGTCGCTGGAGCAGGGCGGCGCGTTCGCCACCGCCCGGCTGCGCGGCAACCAGGTCGCGGACGGCGACTCACTGCTCGCCCTCACGGTGAACGGCGCCGACCTGTCCCCCGACCACGGCTTCCCGGCGCGGGTGATCGTGCCGGCCAACCCCGGGGTGCACAACACCAAGTGGGTCGCCCGGATGACCTTCGAGGCCTGAGCCGTGGACCGCTTCCGCCGCCTCTACGGCGCCTCCCCCCTGCACCTGGCCGGCACGCTGGCCGCTCTCGCCGTCGCCGGGGTCGCGGCCCGGCAGCTGCTGGGCGACCGGCCGGTCGCCGTCCTCGTCTGGCTGGTCGGTGCCGCGCTGGTCCACGACCTGGTCCTGGCACCGCTCTACCTGGCCCTGGACCGGGCCGGCCGCGGCGCCGGTGCCCGGCCCTGGTGGTGGGGCCACGTCCGGTTCCCCGCGGCCCTGTCCCTGCTCCTGCTGCTCGTGTGGGCACCGGAGATCACCCGCCGCAGCGAGGGCACCTTCCGGGCGGCGACCGGGCTGGACCAGTCGGGGTACCTCGGGCGCTGGCTGGCCCTCACCGGTGCGCTCTTCGCGCTGTCCGCGGTCCTCCTGCTGGTCCGCCTCGTGCGGTGGCGCCGGTCCCACCAGGCCGGCACGGGCCGCGCCACGCCCGGCGCGACGTCCCGCGCCTGAGCCGGACACGGGGTCGGGACCGCCGTCCCACCCGTTCGGGTGACCGTCGCGACAGGGTCCATCCGGTGCGCCGCACAGGCTCGAACCCCTGGTGATCGACGAGGTCCCGCCCACCCGGTGGGGCGCCGTCAGGTCCCAGACACGAGGAGTTCCCATGCGCACCACCACGGCTCTCGCCCGCACCTCCCTCGCCGCCGCCATCGCCGTCAGCGCGGCGTTCGGCCTGAGCGCCTGTGGCGGCTCGGCCAGCGCGGACACCGGCACCTCGTCGGTCAGCGCCCCCGCCGCGACCGCCACCGTCGCCGCCGTCCCCGGCGGCAGCTCCGCCGTCGCCCTGGACCCCGGCTTCACCGCCGCCCTCGGGCAGCTCGGCCTGACCCCCGGCACGGTCGGCACCGCCACGCTGGCCGACGGCTCGGTCAGCTTCCCGATCACCGGCGGCACCGTGACGCTGTACGACAAGGACTCGGGCTACCGCCCCTTCGTGCAGGGCGTCCTGTTCCACGAGGGCAGCGGCCTGAGCCTGACCGCGGGCGGCACGACCGTCGAGCTGACCGACTTCACGATCGACCCGGGTGACCCGGCCCGCCTGTTCGGCAACGTGTCGGTCAACGGCGAGCTCGCCGCCGCCAGCGCCCCGCTGTTCGACCTGGACGGCTCGACGCTCCAGCCGATCACGATGAACGCCGACGGCGCCGCGGTGCTCACCGGGACGCGCGTGCTCATGTCCGCCGAGGCCGCCGACCTGCTGAACAAGACCTTCAGCACCAGCGCGGTCACCAAGGGCCTCGTCGTCGGTGTCGCGACCCTCACGGTCGAGACCAAGTAGTCCCTGCACCGGGCCGCCCCGCGGCCCGAGCGACAGCCACGAGTCCCCGCCCGGTCCGCCGGGCGGGGACTCGTCGTCGTCCCCGACCCCGGACACCGGCGCAGGACCGAGGTGCACGACGGTCCGCGTGCGCCCGGACGGTGGGCCGGGTGGGCGCCGCCTCCACGGCCTGGGCTCCCCGGGTGGCGCGCCGGCCCCGGCACCCGCAGGCTCGTGTCCGCACCCGCCGGCTCCCACCCGCGGACGTGCACGCGGGTGACCGGGTCCCACAGCGCGGCCCGGCCCCCGTCCTGGTCCCCACCCCGGTGGACCAGCGCAGCCGAGAGCCTCATGGACATCGCCGCCCGCTTCACCACCGCGCTCGTCGAGGCGCGGTCCTCCCCCGACCGCACCGACCCCCTGCCCGACCAGCTGAGCCGGGCCGCTGCCGCGGCCCTGCGTGTGGACGGGGTGGGGTTGTCCCTGGCCGCCGAGCAGCCGACCCTGCTGGGTGCCAGCGGTGCCATGCCGAGGACGGCCGAGCAGCTGCAGTTCACCGTGGGCACCGGCCCGTGCCTGGTGGCGGTGGACACCCAGTTCCCGCTCTTCGCCGTCGAGTCCTACCTCCACCGGCGGTGGCCGGTCTACCACGACCTGCTGCGCACGCAGACCCCCTACCGCAGCGTCGTGGCCCACCCGATGACCCACGGTCTGACCGGCGTCGGTGCCCTGGTCGTCTACCTGGAGGACCCCGCCGGGCCGCTGCAGCTGGACAGCTTCGACGCCTCCGCCGTCGTCGGCCTGGTGTCGGCCGCGCTGACCACCTCCACCAGCTGGGCGGCCCCACACCAGCCGGGCCTGCAGCACTGGCTCGACACACCCGGCGCCCGGGTCCGGGCACTCACCTGGCAGGCGGTGGACCTGGTCCGGCAGGTCCTCGACACCTCCGACGTCGACGCGCTGGCGGTGCTGCGGTCCCGGGCCTACGGCTCCGGCCGCCTGGTCGACGAGATCGCCGGCGAGCTGCTCCGCGGAGAGCTCTCGGTGCACGACCTCGGCTGAGCCTGCTCCGCGAGACGGGCTCCGGCCCGTCCGCTGCGGACAGCTCGTGCACCACCCGATCGCCGGTCACCTACTCTCGCGCTCATGCGCGCAGCCGGTCACGACGGCCCCGCCCGGGGCGGGACGCCGGCCGCCGCGACCCCGGCGCAGGGCGGTCCGCCCGAGCCGACGAGCACCGACGCCCGGGCCGACGTCCTCGCCCGGACGGCGTCCGCGGTGTCGGCCTGGCCGGGCGACGCCGGGCGGGCGCTGCCCGCGGCCCTCGGCGACTCGCTGGTCGCGGTGCTGCTGATCGACCGGGCCGACGGCCGGGTGACCTTCGCCAACCGGGCGGCGATCGCACTGGCCGGGGACGTCGCCCTGCCGGTGGACCTCGACACCTGGGGCGCCGCGGCCGGGTTGACCGACGCGGACGGGCAGGCCCTGGCCGGCCCCGAGGGTCCGCTGGCGCAGGTGGCCCGGGGCCTGCCGGTGGACGGTCGGCCGGTCCGGCTGCGCCCAGCCGCCGGCCGTGGACTACCGTCGGACCCCGACGCGCGGGACCTGCTGTCGATGACCGGCGTCCCCCTCACCGGCGGCGCCATCGCGCACCCGCGGGGGCAGGACGGGTCCGAGCACCCCGGCCTGTCGCTCGTGGTGCTGGTGCCGCACCCCGGGCCCCGCGACACGGCGGGCCCGGCCGCGCAGCAGGAGCGGCTGCAGCGGCTGCGCGAGGAGGCGATCGCGGCCACCGAGGTCTGCTTCACCATCTCCGACGCCCGCCGGCCGGACAACCCGCTGGTCTGGGTGAACCCCGCCTTCACCGCGGTGACCGGCTACCCCGCCGAGGCGGCGATCGGCTTCAACTGCCGCTTCCTGCAGGGGCCCGCCACGGACCCGGCGGCGGTGACCGCCGTCCGGGAGGCCGTGGCCGCCGGGCGCCAGGAGACCGTCACCCTGCTCAACTACCGGAGCGACGGCTCCACGTTCTGGAACCAGCTCACCCTCACCCCGATCTTCGACGGCGCCGGCGAGCTGACCAACTACGTCGGCGTGCAGCACGACGTGACCCGGCAGGTCGAGCTCGAGCACCAGCGCGAGGCCACCTTGGCGGCCGAGCGCGTGGCCAGGGAGGCCGCCGAGGCCGCCCGGCGGCGGCTGCAGCTGATGAACGAGGCCTCGGCCACGATGACCGGCACGCTGGACGTCGACGACCTGATGGAGCGCATCACCGGGCTGTGCGTGCCCGCGCTGGCCGACTCGGCGTTCATCGCCCGGCTCGGCGCCGACGACGTCATCACCGCCACCGCCGTGCGCCACCGCGACGGGCGGGCCGACACCCTCGCCCAGCTGACCAGCCGGGTCACCGGCCGGCCGCTGGCCCACCACTCGGCTGCTGCGGACTCGCTGCGCAGCGGCGTCGCGACGCTGATCGAGGACGTCTCCTCCGCCGAGGCCCGGGCGCGCTACCCCGACTCCGAGGTGCACCACCTCGCCGACGTCCTGGCCATCGGGTCGCTCGTCGCGCTGCCCCTGCAGGCGCGCGGCGCCACGCTGGGCGTGCTGGTGCTGACCAGCGCACGGGCGGGCGCGTTCACCCCGGACGCGGTGGAGCTGCTCACCGACCTGGCCGGCCGCGCGGGCCTCGCGCTGGACAACGCCCGGCTGTACCAGAGCGAACGCTCGGTCGCCGAGACCCTGCAGCGTGCGCTGCTGCCCACCCTCCCCGACCTGGCCGGGGTGCAGGCCGCCGCGCGGTACGAGTCGGCGTCGGCGGCCGCCGCGGTCGGCGGGGACTTCTACGACCTCATGACCCTGCCCGACGCCAGCATCGGGATCAGCATCGGCGACGTCGCCGGCCACGACATCGACGCCGCGGCCACCATGGGCCAGCTCCGTGGGCTGCTGCGTGCCAGCGCCTACGACGCCACCCGCCCCGACCCCGCCGACGTCCTGGCCCGCGTCGACGAACTGATGGACGTCCTCGCCGTGCGGGGGCTCGCCACCCTCACCCACGTGCACGCGCACCGGCCGGTACCCGCGATCGAGGACCGGTGGCGACTGGTGATCGCCAACGCCGGCCACCCGCCGCTGGCCCTGCGGGACCCCGACGGCACCGTGCACCTGCTCGAGGAGGTGCACGGGCTGATCCTCGGCGTCGAGCCGGCCACGGTGCGCGCCTCGACCACGGTGTGGGCGCCCCGGGGCAGCACGCTCGTCGCCTACACCGACGGGCTCATCGAGCGCGCCGGCGACCAGCACCTGGACCAGGGCCTGGACCGGCTCACCGCGACGCTGGCCGCCCAGCCGCCCACCGCCTCGCCCGGCGAGCTGTGCGAGGTGCTGATGCGGCTGGCCGAGACGCCCTCCGACGACGTCGCCGTCATCGCCGTCCGGCTGGGCTGAACCGTCCGGCTGGACTGAGTCGCCCGCGCGTCCCGTCGCCGGGCGGGGGGCCCGGCGACGGGACGACCGTCAGAGGCTCTCGCCGGCGGGTGCGGCCAGCGGCTCGATGGCGGCGAGCTCGGCGTCGGTGAGGTCGGGACCCTGCAGCGCCTGCAGGTTGCCCTCCAACTGGGCCACCGAGCTGGCACCGATGATCGCGGTGGTGACGCGGGGGTCGCGCAGCACCCAGCGCAGTGCGAGCTGGGCCAGCGTCTGGCCGCGGCCGGCGGCGATCTCGTTCAGCGCGCGGGCGCGCTCGGTGAGGTCCTCGGTGACGTCGCCGGCGGAGAGGTAGGCGCTGCGGGTCGCCCGGGAGCCCTCGGGGACGCCCTTCAGGTAGCGGTCGGTGAGCCGGCCCTGCGCCAGCGGGGAGAACACGGCCACGCCGGCACCGGCGGTGGCCGCCGCGTCGAGCACGCCGCCCTCCGGGACCCGGTCGAAGATCGAGTACCTCGGCTGGTGCAGCGTCAGCGGCGTCCCCAGCCCGGCCAGCAGCTCCGCGGCGCGCGCGGTGTCCTCGGGCGAGTAGTTGGAGATGCCGACGTAGAGCGCCTTGCCCGCGCGGACGACGGCGTCCAGGGCGCCCATCGTCTCCTCGAGCGGGGTGTCGACGTCACGCCGGTGGGAGTAGAAGACGTCGACGTAGTCCAGGCCGGTGCGGCGCAGCGTCTGGTCGAGGCTGGCCACGAGGTACTTGCGGGAGCCGCCGTCGCCGTACGGGCCGGGCCACATGTCGTAGCCGGCCTTGCTCGAGATGAGCAGCTCGTCGCGGTACGGGCGCAGGTCGCTGGCCAGGACCTGACCGAAGGTGGTCTCCGCCGACCCGTAGGGCGGGCCGTAGTTGTTGGCCAGGTCGAAGTGCGTGACGCCGAGGTCGAAGGCCCGCCGCAGGATGTCCCGCGCGGTGGCCAGCGGCCGGTCGGCGCCGAAGTTCTGCCAGAGGCCCAGCGAGACCGGCGGCAGCAGCAGCCCGCTGCGCCCGGCCCGGCGGTAGTCGGTGGCCTGGTAACGGTCGGGCGCAGGCGCCCAGGTCTGGTCGGTGCGGTCGTCGGTGATCACGGTCGCCGATCCTCCCAGGACGGGCGGGCTGCGGCGCGTCCCACGGCCGGGCGCGAGTGGGCGCCCGGGGCAGCGGCCGCTCAGACCTCGACCCGTCGACCGGTGGCGGCGGACCGGGTGATCGCGTCGAGGAGCCGGTGCCGCACGACCGCGTCGTCGAAGTCGGGCACGACGGTCGCACCGCCCAGGAGCTGGTCGCGGATGCCCGCGTACGCGTGCGCCAGGGTGTGGACCGGAGACCGGGCGAGCTCGGGGAACCGGTCGTAGCGACCGGGGAGCGTCAGCTCGGCAGGCCGGCCACGACCGCGCACGCCGTGCACCGTGACCGGCGTGACGTGCGGGTGGTCGGGTGCCGTGGCCACGATCGTGCCGTCCGAGCCGTCGATGGTCATCGAGAACCCGGCCCCGGAGGCCGTGCCGCCCCGGTGGTGGGCGGAGAGCACCGCACCGCCGGGCAGGGTGCCCGAGACGGCGATCTGGTCCTCCGCCGTCATCGGCACCTGCCGACCGCCGGAGGCGAGTGGGACGTACCGGTGCCGGGTCGCCGTCGTCGCGACCACGTCCTGCAGCTCCCCGACGACCATCGACACGGAGTCGATGGCGTGACCGAAGGCGATGGCCATCATGCTGGCACCGAGATCGCGGTCGAGGGTGTGGAGCATGCGGTCCGCGACCGGGCTCCCCCACTCGGTCGACGCCGCGGAGACGGTGACCGAGAGCAGGTCGCCCACGTAGCCGTCGGACACGAGGTCGGCCAACCAGCGGAAGGTGGGCGAGGACCGGCCCTGCAGGCCGACGGAGGTGGGGATGCCCTGCGCCGCCGCGGCGAGCTCCTCCGCCTCCCGGAGGTCCACGGCGAGGGGCCACTCGCAGAACACCGGTGTGCCGGCGGCGAGTGCGGGCAGGACCAGCTCGCGGTGGCGAGGGGTTCGGACCGTGACCACGACGAGGTCGACGTCGGCTGCCGCGGCGAGCTCTCCGGCCGAGGGGTACGCGGGCACGCCGTACGCCCGGCTCGCCGCACGCGCCGACGTCGGCGAGCTGCCCACCAGACCACGGAGCTCGAACCCGCCGACCGCCGACAGCACCGGCAGGTGCGCCCCGGCACCCCAGCCCCCCGCCGCACTCAGTCCGACGACGCCCACGCCGATCGGCCGGCGCCCGTCCGGCTCGACGGCACGTCCGCCCGCACGAGGGTCTGTCACGTCCGCTGCCTCCTGGGATCCCGCATTCGACACTGCCGCACCACCTCCGCGCCCGGGCGCCACCGGCGTCCGGGGTCCTGCCCCGCGGGCCGACCGGCCCGGCCGGCCCCGACCTGACGACGTCGGGACCGACCGGGCCGGCCGCGGACCGTCAGTGGTCGATGGCGGCCATGTTGTCCCGGTCGTAGCGATCCCCGGAGGCGGGTGTGAGCGCGTCGAGGCGGGCCACCTGGTCGGCGGTGAGCTCGACGTCGGCGGCGGCGGCGTTCTCGGTGACCCGGTCGATCCGGGAGGTGCCGGGGATCGGCGCGATGCCCTCTCCCTGGGCGAGCAGCCACGCGAGGGCGACCTGCGCCGACGTCACCCCCGCCTCGGCGGCGACCGCCGACACCTCGTCGACGATGCGCAGGTTCCGCTCCAGGTTCCCGTCGGCGAACCGGGGGTTCGTGCGGCGCCAGTCGTCGGCGTCGAGGCCGTCGAGGGACCGGATCGTGCCGGTGAGGAAGCCGCGTCCCAGTGGGGAGTAGGGCACCAGACCGATCCCCAGTTCCCGCAGCACCGGCAGGACGTCGGCCTCGACGTCGCGGGTCCACAGCGAGTACTCGCTCTGCACCGCGGCCACCGGGTGGACGGCGTGCGCCCGGCGGATGGTCGACGGACCGGCCTCGGACAGGCCGATGTGCCGCACCTTCCCCGCGGTCACCAGTTCGGCCAGCGCCCCGACCGTCTCCTCGATGGGCGTGTCCGGGTCGACCCGGTGCTGGTGGTAGAGGTCGATGTGGTCGGTGCCCAGACGCCGCAGCGACCCGTCGACGGCGATGCGGATGTTCTCCGGCGTGCTGTCCGGGCCGGGGCGGCCGGTGTGGGAGACCAGCCCGAACTTGGTGGCCAGCACGACGCGGTCGCGGCGACCCGCGAGGGCGCGCCCGACCAGCTCCTCGTTGAGGAACGGCCCGTAGACCTCGGCGGTGTCGACGTGCGTGACCCCGAGGTCCAGGGCGTGGTGCACCGTGCGGACGGACTCCGCCTCGCCCCGTCCGGCGCCCGTGTAGGCGATGGACATGCCCATGGCCCCCAGGCCGATGCGGGAGACCTCGAGGCCCCCGAGCGATGTGTTCCTCATGTGGTCGTCCTCTTCCTCGAACAGGTCGCTGTGGTCGTCCCACCGGTCCCGGCCGGCGCCGGGCGTCGGAGGTGGGACGGTGCTGGTCGCCGAGACGCCGCCCGCGGTGACGTCTCCCTGCCTCGAAGTCACACCACCGGAGTTCTATTCCGTGCGGTACAGAAATAGCCACGAGTCGACTCCCGGGCCGTCGGTGGGGCGACGGGTGAGGTCCACCTCGGCCCCGGGGGGTGCTGCGGTCGGTCTCGACGACCGCACCCCCGGCCCGGGCGCCGGTCGGGGCGTCAGCCCTGAGGTCGCCAGTTCTGCTTCGCCACGTCGGCGACCAGCTGGAGGTCCGCGCGGCCCACGCCGCTGGCGGCCTGGACGGCGATGCCGAAGCCGACGGTCATGACGTACCGGGCCAGACTCCCCGGGTCCACGCCGGACGGGAGGTCGCCCTCGTCCACGGCGCGCCGGAAGCGCGCCTCCAGACGCGTGCCGGCGTCGTTCCGCCAGCCCGCGAGCACGTCGTGTGCGGTCCGGCCGGCACTGCTCGACGCGAGCGCACCCTGGACACCCAGGCACCCGGCCGGCCCCGCCTCCGGGGTCGTGGCGCGCACCGCACCGTCGAGGAACGCTGCGACGACCTGCCGGGCCGTCGGCTCCTCCAGCGCAGCGAGGGCGTAGGAGGCCGGCCCCTCGGTGTACCGGTCCAGGGCGCGCCGGAAGAGCTGCTCCTTGTCGCCGAACGCGGCGTAGAAGCTCGGCTTCGAGATGCCCATGGCGTCGGTCAGGTCGGCGAGACTGGTGCCCTCGTAGCCCCGTTCCCAAAACAGGCGGACGGCGACGTCCAGCGCCCGGTCCACGTCGAACTCCCGGGGGCGACCGACGGGACGCGACGGTGCACCCATGCGCGCAGGCTACCCACCGGTGCACGGCGGTGACCCCGACGGACACACCGGACGGGTCCGCCGCACCGGTCGGTGTGGCGCGGGCGGCGCCGAGGGTCCGTGGGCCCCGGGCCGCCGGGCACGGGAGCGGGGCCCTCCCCGGCGCGAGCCGTCGGACGACGCCACCGAGTCGGTCAGACTGACCCGGTGCTGCCACCGACCGGGACGCCGGGGACCGACCTCCCCGTGCGTTCGGTCCTCCAGGACCTGGACGCCGCCCTCGACCGCGGTGGCGCCGCCGTCCTGGTCGCCCCGCCCGGCACCGGCAAGACGACGCTCGTGCCGCTCGCGCTGGCCGACCGGCTCCCCGGTCGCATCCTGGTGGCCGAGCCGCGCCGGGTCGCGGCCCGCGCCGCCGCCCGGCGGATGGCCGCCCTGCTCGGTGAGCCGGTGGGCCGCTCGGTCGGCTACAGCGTGCGCGGGGACTCCCAGCGCAGCGCCGCCACCCGGGTCGAGGTGGTCACCACCGGGCTGCTGGTGCGCCGGCTGCAGGCCGACCCGGAGCTGCCCGGCATCGACGCCGTGGTGCTCGACGAGTGCCACGAGCGCGCCCTGGACACCGACCTCGCACTGGCGTTCACCCTCGACGTCCGCGGCTCGCTGCGCCCGGAGCTGGAGCTGCTGGCCATGTCGGCGACGGCGCAGGCCGACCGGCTGGCCGAGCTGATGGGGCACGCCCCGGTCGTGGCGGCCACCGGGTCGCTGCACGACGTCGAGCCGGTGTGGTGCCCGCCCTCTCCCCCGGTCGCGCCGGCGCACGGGCTGCACGTCGACCCGCGGCTGCTGGCTGCGGTGGCCGACACCGTGCGCCGGGCGCTGGCCGAGACCAGCGGCGACGTCCTGGTCTTCCTGCCCGGCGCCGCCGAGATCGGCCGGGTCGCCGGGCTCCTGTCCGGGATCGACGCCGACGTCCGGCCGCTGCACGGTCGGCTGCCCAGCGCCGACCAGGACGCCGCGCTCACCGCCGGGCCGCGGCGACGGGTGGTGCTGTCCACCGATGTCGCCGAGACCAGCCTGACCGTCCCCGGCGTGCGCACCGTGGTCGACGCCGGGCTCGCCCGGGTGCCGCGCTACGACGTCGCCCGCGGGCTCGGCTCCCTGGTCACCGTGCGGGTGTCGCGGGCCGCCGCCACCCAGCGGGCCGGTCGCGCCGGGCGCGAGGCGCCGGGCCGGGTGTACCGGCTGTGGTCGGCCGCCGAGCACGACCGGCTGCCCGCCGCGCCCGAGCCGGAGATCGCCGTCGCCGACCTGACCGGCCTGGCGCTGGAGCTGGCCTGCTGGGGCGAGCCCGACGGCACCGGGCTGGCCCTGCCCGACACCCCGCCGGACGCCGCGTTCACCGTCGCCCGCGCCACCCTGCGCCAGCTCGGTGCGGTGGACGACGCCGGCCGGGTCACCCCGCGCGGGCGGTCGCTGACCGCGGTCGGTGCACACCCGCGGCTGGCCCGGGCGCTGCTGGACGGCACACCGCTGGTCGGCCGGCGCCGGGCCGCGGAGGTGGTCGCGCTGCTGTCCTCCGACGTCCCGTCCCGCTCCGACGACCTGGTGTCCGACTGGCGCGAGGTCCGCCGGAGCCGCGACGGGCGCTGGCGCGACGAGGTGGCCCGGCTGACCCGCGCCGCCCCGGACGCCCCGGACACCCGGCTGCCCGACGACGTCGCCGCCGGCCTGGTCGTGGGGCTGGCGCACCCCGAGTGGCTGGCACGCCGCCGCCCGGGCACCGAGCGCACCTACCTGCTGGCCGCCGGCACCGGTGCCGAGCTCGCCCCGGGCACCGCGCTGGCCGGTGCACCCTGGCTGGCCGTCGCCGCGGCCGACCGGGCGCCGGGACGACGCGACGCCCGGGTCCGCACCGCGGTCGCCGTCGACGAGGCCACCGCGCTGGAGGCCGGGGCGGCCGCGCACACCGACGGCCCGGAGGTCACCTGGCGGGACGGCGACGTCTCCGCCGCCCGCGTCGAACGGCTCGGTGCGATCGTGCTGGCCGAGCGCCCGCTGCCCGACCCCGACCCGGCCGCGGTCACCGCCGCCCTGGCCGAGGGACTGCGCCGCGAGGGCCTGGCCCTGCTGCGCTGGACGCCGGCGGCCACCGCGCTGCGCGAACGGCTCGCTGCGGCCCGTGCCGGGCTCGGCGACCCCTGGCCGGCCGTGGACGACGAGTCGCTGCTGGCCGCGCTGGGACAGGGCCCGGCGCTGTCCGGCGCCCGCAGCCGCCGCGACCTGACCCGGGTCGACGTCGTCGCCGCGCTGCGCTCCCTGCTGCCGTGGGAGCTGGCCGGCCGGCTCGACGAGCTGGTGCCCGAGCGCGTGCAGGTGCCGACCGGGTCCGCGGTGCGCGTCGACTACTCCGACCCGGATGTGCCGACGCTGTCCGCGCGCGTGCAGGAGCTGTTCGGCTGGGCTGCGGCACCGGTGGTCGCCGGCCGGCCGTTGCGGCTGCAGCTGCTCTCCCCCGCTTCCCGGGTCGTCGCCACCACCGCCGACCTGGCCGGGTTCTGGGTCACCGGCTACCCGGCCGTGCGCAGCGAGCTCCGCGGCCGGTACCCGCGCCACCCGTGGCCGGAGGACCCGGCGTCCGCCGCGCCGACCCGCCGCGCCAAGCCCCGCGGCACCTGACCGCCCGGAGCCGGTCCCCGTCGGTGCTCGGTCTTCCTGCCGCCGATCGGCGGCAATGTTGGGGATAACGGTGGTTGCGACACGCCGGTGTCCGTGTGTACGACCGTACGCATCGTTGTGTACGGTCGTACACATGACGTCCGACGAGCGCTCGATGCGCGACCGCATGCTGGCCGGCGACGCCTACATCGCCGACGACCCGGAGATCGCCCGGGACAGCACCCGCGCCCAGGCCCTCGCCCACCGCTACAACTCGATGGACCCCACCGACGGCGCCCAGCGGCGGGCCGTGCTCGAGGAGCTGCTCGGCGCGTTCGGCCCGGGCAGTGAGATCCGCGCCCCGTTCCACTGCGACTACGGCTACCAGACCACGGTCGGCGCACGGACCTTCGTCAACTTCGGGCTGGTCTGCCTCGACGTCGCCCGGGTGACCATCGGCGACGACGTGCAGATGGGCCCCGGCGTCCAGCTGCTCACCGCCACCCACCCGATCGAGCCCGGCCCCCGGCGGGACAAGTGGGAGGGCTCGCAGCCCATCACGATCTCCGACAACGTGTGGCTCGGCGGCGGCGTCATCGTCTGCCCGGGCGTGACCATCGGCGCCAACACCGTGGTCGGTGCCGGGTCCGTGGTCACGCGCGACCTGCCCGCCGACGTCGTGGCCGTGGGCAGCCCGGCCCGGGTCGTGCGGTCGATCGGGTGACCGCCGAGCTGGACCGCCCGGCCCGCCGGCACGACCCCGAACGCCGGCAGCGCATCGTCGACGCCGCCATCGGGGTCATCGCCGAGCACGGCGTCGCCGGCACCACGCACCGGCTGGTCGCCGCCGCCGCCGACGTCCCGCTGGGGTCGATGACGTACCACTTCAGCGGCCTGGAGGACCTGCTCGAGCAGGCCTTCACCGTGCACGCCGAGCGGATGGCGGTGAAGTACGAGGCGCACTTCGCCGACGTCCGCAGCCGGGACGACGTCGTCGAGGCCGTCACCGCCCTCATCCACGCCGACGCCGACGCCGACGAGCGCGACTGGGCGGTGTCCTACGAGCTGTTCCTGGCCGCCCTGCGCAACCCGGCGCTGCGCACGGTCACCGAGTCCTGGATGCGCCGCAGCCGGGGCGTGCTCGAGCGCTTCGTCGACCCGACCACGTCCCGCGGGGTCGACGGCCTCATCGAGGGCCTGGTCATGCACAAGGTCCTCTCCACCGGCCCGGTGTCCCGCGCCGAGACCGCCGAGATCATCGCCCGGGCCGTCCGGCCCACCACCGAGGGAGCAGCACAGTGACCAGCACCGACGCCCGCCGGGCACCCGGCCCGGCGCAGGTCGACGCGGCCAAGCGGGGGGTCTACGTCGCCTTCATCGGCGCCGGGTTCGCCTTCGCCAGCTGGGCCTCGCGCATCCCGCAGGTGCGCGACCGCCTCGACCTCGACCCGGCCGCCCTGGGCCTGGTGCTGCTGGCGATCGCGGCCGGCTCGGTGATCGGCCTGCCGCTGGCCGGCACGGTGATCGCCCGCCTCGGCTCGCGCCGCACGGTCGTCGTCATGTCCCTGTCGCTGGCCGCGGCGCTGGGCGTGGTCGCCGCAGGCTCGGTCACCGGGGTCGCCGTCCTGGTGACCGGGCTGTTCGTGATGGGCCTGGCCAACGGCGCCTGGGACGTGGCGATGAACGTGCAGGGCGCGGTGGTCGAGCGGCACCTGGGCCGGGCCACGATGTCCCGCTTCCACGCCGGCTTCAGCCTCGGCACCGTCGCCGGCGCGCTGCTGGGCGCGGCGATGGTGCACCTGGGCGTGGGGGTGCCGGCACACCTGGCCGGTGTCGCGGTGCTGATCGCCGTGGTCGTGCCGGTCTCCGTCCGCGGCTTCGTCAGCGACGTCCACGTCGACGCCGACGGCGCCCCGGCGCCGAAGGGCAGCGCGCTCACCGCCTGGCGCGAGCCGCGCACCTGGCTGATCGGCGTCGTGGTCATGGCCTTCTCCTTCGCCGAGGGCACCGCCAACGACTGGCTGGGGGTGGCGCTCATCGACGACCACGGGACCTCCGAGACCGCCGGCACGCTCGGTTTCGCGCTGTTCCTGACCGCGATGACCGTCGCCCGCTGGTTCGGTGGGTCCGTGCTGGACCGGTACGGGCGGGTGCAGGTCATCCGGGGCCTGGCCGGGCTGGCCGTCGTCGGGCTGCTGCTGTTCGTCTTCGGCTCTCCCCAGCTCGCCTTCGTCGGCGCCCTGCTGTGGGGCGCGGGTGCCTCGCTGGGCTTCCCGACCGGGATGAGCGCCGCCGCCGACGAGCCCGCCGCCGCGGCCGCCCGGGTCAGCGTCGTCGCCTCGATCGGCTACTGCGCCTTCCTGGCCGGCCCGCCGCTGATCGGTCTGCTCGGCCAGCAGGTCACCGTGCTGCGCGCGCTCACCGTGGTCGCCGTCCTGCTCGGCGTCGCCGCGCTGGTGGCCGGCGCCCTCAAGCCGCCGGCGGGCAGCGACCCGACGCCGGTGTGACGGTCCGCGCAGCCGCTCCACCGGGCAGAACACGCCGGGACCGTCGAGGATCGGGGCGTGACGAGCACCGACCCGAAGCCGAAGCCCACGACCGACGCCTGGGGCATCGACGCCAGTTGGCTCGACGCCTTCGACGAGGAGCACCACGTCGCCCCCGCGACGATCGACCGCCTCCGGGAGGTCATCGGCACCCCGCCGGCCGACCTGCTGGACCGGGCGCCGATCGTCGCCCGCCCCGGCGACGCCCTGGAGGTCGAGGCCGGGGACGTCGAGTGCGAGGACGGGACGACGCGGCACGTCGACGGCGTGCTGCCCGCGGACTTCCCGCTGGGCTACCACCGGCTGCGCACCCCCGAGGGCCGCACCCGCTCGTTGATCGTCTCCCCCGGCCGCTGCTGGCTGCCCGAGGACTGGCGCGCCTGGGGCTGGGCCGTGCAGCTGTACGCGACCCGCGGCCGGGGCAGCTGGGGCATCGGCGACCTCGGCGACCTGCGCACCGTGCGCGGGTTCGCCCAGGCCCAGGGTGCCGGCTTCGTGCTGGTCAACCCGCTGCACGCGGTCGCCCCCACGCCGGAGCAGGAGGCCAGCCCCTACCTGCCGGCCACCCGCCGCTTCCGCAACCCCGTCTACCTGCGCATCGCCGACGTCCCGGGCTCGGACGCCGTCGACGTCGAGGCCGACGCCGGGCGGGCGCTGAACGACGGCGAGCTGATCGACCGCGACGCCGTCTGGGCGCTCAAGCGCCGGGTGCTGCAGCGGGTCTTCGACGCCGGGTTCGACGAGGCACCCTTCCGCACCTGGTGGTGGGACCAGGGCCAGCCGCTCATGGACTGGGCCACCTGGTGTGCGGTCGCCGACGAGCACGGCCCCGACTGGCACACCTGGCCCGCCGCCCTGCAGGACCCGCAGGGCGAGGGCGTCGCCACCTTCGCGAAGGCCCACGAGCAGGAGATCGCCTTCCACGCCTGGCTGCAGTGGCAGCTGGACGTGCAGCTGCGCGCGGCCGCCGAGGGCGTCACCGTGATCCAGGACCTCCCGATCGGTGTCGCCGGTGGCGGCGCGGACGCGTGGGCCTGGCAGGGCGTGCTCGCCCAGGGCGTGAGCGTCGGCGCCCCGCCGGACGCCTTCAACGCCCTCGGTCAGGACTGGGGCTCCCCGCCGCTGGTGCCCTGGCGCCTGCAGGACGCCGACTACGAGCCCTTCATCCAGTCGATCCGGGCCACCATGGCCGGTGCCGGCGGGCTGCGGGTCGACCACGTGATGGGCCTGTTCCGGCTGTGGTGGGTGCCTTCGGACGGCTCGGCCGCCGACGGCGCCTACGTGCGCTACCCGTACGAGGACATGCTCGACATCGTCGCGCTGGAGAGCCACCGCGCGAAGGCGATCGTGGTCGGTGAGGACCTCGGCACCGTCGAGGACGGCGTCCGGGAGGCCATGGCCGAGCACGGCATCCTGAGCTACCGCCTGCTGTGGTTCGAGGACGACGCCCCCACCGAGTGGCCGGCCGAGGCGATGGCCGCGATCACCACCCACGACTTGCCGACCGTGGCCGGGCTGTGGACCGGGTCGGACATCGCCGAGCAGCGCGAGCACTCCCTGGGCACCGACGCCGACCTGGAGCGTGGGCGCAGCTCGCTGCTGGAGCACCTCGCCGGGCTCGCCGAGGACGCCACCCCGACCGAGGCGGTGCTGGAGGCCCACCGCCGCCTGTCCACCGCGCCGTCGGTGCTGCTGTCGGCGACGCTGGACGACGCCCTGGCCGAGGAGCGCCGGCCGAACATGCCGGGGGCGAACGAGCGGCCGAACTGGTGCCTGCCGCTGCCGGTGGCCACCGAGGACCTGGCTGCGCACGCCGGTGTCCAGGCGGTGGCCGGGGTGCTCGCCGAGGGGCTGCAGCCCGCGCCGGTCACGAGCAAGCACAAGGTCAAGGACGCCAAGCAGGGCAAGAGCGGCGGGAAGAGCAGGAAGAAGTGAGGTCGGCGCGGGAGACCGCGCCGACCGGAGGGCGTCGCCGGGGCATGCCCGGCCCCGGCGACCAGTCCCCCACGCGACCCGTCCGGACGGAGCTCCCCCCGGACGGGTGACCGCGCTGTTCCCTGACTCACCTCCCGGAAGCCGATGATCAACTCACCGGTTGCCGCCCGTGGGTCGATCGGCTGCCCGGCCGGTCTCGGGGCGGAGCGAGGGACGACGTGGCGATCGTCAGGCAGGCGGGGACGGCGCACCGGCACCGCTGGGGCATCTGCCCGGTGGCCCTGCGGGAGACGGCCCTGGTGCTGGCGATGCTGTTCGCCTACACCCGCATCCGGCTGGTGGCCAGCGACGACAGATCGGTCGCCGAGGGCCACGCCCGCGACGTCCTGTCGGTGGAGCGGTGGCTGCACCTGGACGTCGAGTCGACCCTGAACCGGGTCCTGGGCGCGCTGCCGCCGCTGGAGGTGGCCGCGTCCTACTGGTACGCGGCGCTGCACTACACGGTGACGCCGCTGGCGCTGGTCCTGCTCTACCGCTCCCGGCCGGCGGAGTACCGCCGGCTGCGGACGGCGCTGGTGCTGGCCACGGCGGTCGCGCTGATCGGCTACGTCACCTTCCCGACCGCACCGCCCCGGCTGGTCGGCGGCTACACCGACACGCTGGCCGCGACGTCCTCGGTGGGCTGGTGGGGTGCGGAGGGCTCGGCGGTGCGCGGCGCCGGCGGCGCGGTCAACCAGTTCGCCGCGATGCCCTCGATGCACGTCGGGTGGGCGCTGTGGTGCGGCCTGGTGTTCTGGCGGCTGGCCCGGACGCGCCGGCAGCGGGCGCTGGCTGCCGCCTACGCGCCGGTGACGGCGCTGGTCGTGGTGTCCACCGCCAACCACTGGGTGCTCGACGTGGTCGTCGGGGCCCTGCTGATGACGGCGGCCTGGGTGGCGGTGCAGCCCCGGACCCGGCGCCGCACCCCGGCCGCCGTCCCGGGCGTGCGGGCCGTCGTCCCGGTGCCGCGGTCCGGTACGGCCCCGCTGCCGCCGGCCGTGGCGACCGGCGGCAGCGGGGCCGCGGACGTCAGCTCTGCAGAAACGCCAGCAGGTCCGCGTTGATCGTGGCGGCCTCGGTGGTCGGCATGCCGTGCGGGAAGCCGGCGTAGGTCTTCAGCGTCCCGTTCTGCACCAGCTCGGCCGACAGCGGGCCGGAGTCGGCGTAGGGCACGACCTGGTCGTCGTCACCGTGCATGACCAGCACCGGCACCGTGATCTTCTTCAGGTCGTCGGTGAAGTCGGTCTGGGAGAAGGCCACGACGCCGTCGTAGTGGGCCTTGGCGCCGCCCATCATCCCCTGGCGCCACCAGTTCTGGATCACGGCCTCCTGCGGCTCCCGGTCGGGCCGGTTGAAGCCGTAGAACGCCGTCGCGGGCAGGTCGCGGTAGAAGTTCGAGCGGTTGGTGGCCACCTGCTCCTGGATGCCGTCGAAGACGCTCTTGGGCAGCCCGCCGGGGTTGGACTCGGTCTGCACCATGATCGGCGGCACCGCGCTGATCAGCACCGCCTTGGACACGCGGTCCTCACCGTGCCGGGCGATGTGGTGAGCCACCTCGCCGCCACCGGTGGAGTGGCCGACGTGCACGGCGTCGTGCAGGTCCAGGTGCGCGACGACCGCGGCGAGGTCGTCGGCGTAGTGGTCCATGTCGTGGCCGTCGGCGACCTGGGTCGAGCGGCCGTGGCCACGGCGGTCGTGGGCGACGACCCGGTAGCCGTGGGCCAGGAAGAACATCAGCTGGGCGTCCCAGTCGTCGCTCGACAGCGGCCAGCCGTGGCTGAAGACGATCGGCTGACCGGTGCCCCAGTCCTTGTAGAAGATCTCGACGCCGTCGGTGGTGGTGACGAAGGGCATGGTGCTGCTCCGTTGCTCGGGGCGGGTGCGACGCGTTCGGTCGCGCTGGACATGGCCCGGCCCGCCGCCTCGCGGGCTGGCCGGACCGCACCGACGCTAGGGCGCACCGGCCGGCACCGGGTGTGCTCTCCGTGCCAGGACCCGGACCCTGCCTGCCCATCGCGATCGGGCGCACCGGGAGGGGGTGCCTTGTCACCGGACGGACCGACCCACCACGATCGACGGGGTCAGGGCAGCGCCGCCGCGGACCCGTCCGGAGAGCTCCCCATGGTCACGCTGGTCGACACCGACCTCCTCGCACCGTCCGAGCGCCGTCCGTCCACGATCGGCGCGCTGCTGGAGGAGGCGATCGGCTCCCGCGTCCGCTTCCCGGGGCGCCGTCCGCCGTCGCGGTCACACGTGGAGGCCTGGGACCTGGGCGGGCTGACCGTCACACGCGCCGAGCACACCGGTGGGCTCGAGCTCACCCGGTCCGCCCGGCAGGCCAGGGAGGACACCGAGCCGCTGCTGTCCTTCGCCGTCCACGAGGTGGGCCGGGTGCTGCAGGACCACCTCGAGGGCCGCCGGGTCGTGCCGGTCGGCGGCCTCACGCTGACCGACGTCTCCTCGCCGTGGACCTACCGCTGGGCCGACCACGGGGTGTGCCGGTCGCTGCAGGTGCCCGTCGCCCGGCTCGGGCTGTCGGTCGACGTCGTCCGGCAGGCACTCCCGCAGGTCCGCCGGAGCCCGCTGTACGGGCTGGTCAGCGCCCACCTCGAGCAGGTGACCCGGGACGCCGAACGGCTGGCGACCGAGCCGATGGTGCACTCGCTGGCCTCGGCGACGGTCGACCTCACCCGGGCGCTGCTCGCCTCTGCCGTCGGCGCGGGCCCGACGACGGCGGACGCGAACGCGGAGACGGTGCTGAGCCAGGTGCGCAGCTACGTGCGCCAGCACCTCACCGAGCCCGACCTCGACGCCGAAGGGGTCGCCGCAGCCCTGGCCGTCTCGGTGCGCCAGCTCTACCGGCTGTGTGCCACGGCCGGGTTCAGCCTGGAGCAGTGGGTGATTGACCAGCGACTGGAGGGCGCCCGCGCCGAGCTGGCCGACCCCGGCAGCCGTGGCCGGTCGATCGCGGCGGTGGCGCGGCGCTGGGGGTTCACCGACGCGTCCTACTTCAGCCGCCGGTTCCGGCAGGCGTACGGGACCACCCCGCGGGAGTGGCGGCTCAGCGGGCCCGTCGCGCTGCCCGTGCCGCGCCCCGGGAGCTGAGCCCGTCCGTCGAACACGTGTTCGATCGGCATGAGAGCATCACCCGGTGGCCGGAGGGATGAACCGTGGGCAGCACGGCATCTCGCTGGCCGACCGCGCCGCGCGCTCCGGGGTCCCCGCGCCGCCGTCCGAGCCCGAGCCCCGGCCGGCTCCCCGCCGCCCCGCCGGGGACGGCTCCGGGCGGCACTGCTGGGTGCACGACCCGCCCGACGCCCCCGGCACCTGGCCGGGCCTGCTGGTCGAGTGGCGCCAGCAGGAGGACGGCTGGCACGGTCGGGTCGCCTACGCCGTCCCCGGCGTGCACGGCCCGGTGCTGGTCGAGGCGTGGCTGCCCGCCGACCAGCTGAAGCAGGGCTGACCGCCCGGCGCCCCCTGCTGCCACTCGGTCCCTCGGTCCGGCCGAGGCCGTCGGACGTGCACGCCAGCCCCTCGATGTCCACGTCGGCTCGCTCGGGACCAAGCCGGTTCGCAGAGCTTCCCTGACCGACGCCCGGCGGGTGCTGGCCGAGGCGGAGGTCGCCGACCCCCAGGGTCACGCGGAGGCGCGGCGCGCCGGGTGGAACTCGGCCGATCTGAAGGCTGTCGGCCAGGGCTGACCCCGGCGCCCAGATCGGCGGTGCGCCCGGCGGTGGATCGGTCAGCCCGGCTGCGGGCCGGTCGGCGTCGAGGGGACGAACATGCTGCCTGCGCCACGACTCGAGGGGTCGCGAAGCGGTCTATCCCGACGTCGAACCCGGCGTGGACCCGGTGGGGAGAGCCGGGTCAGAGAGCCGGGCGGGCGGCACGAGGCGGACGACGAGGCGCGGGAGGAAGCGCTGGACGAGGGGCCCGATGGACAACGCGTAGAGAAGCGTGCCGAGCCCGACCGTGCCACCGAGAGCGAACCCGACGCCGACCACCGCGAGTTCCTGCACGGTGCGGACGAGCCGGATCGACAGTCCGCTACGACGGGAGATCCCTGTCATCAGGCCGTCGCGCGGGCCGGGACCGAGTTGCGCCCCGATGTACATGGCGCTGGCGAGCCCGTTGAGCACGATGCCGAGCACGAGGAGCAGCGCGCGCAGCCAGAGTTCGGAGGGGCGAGTGAGCACCGAGAGGATGACGTCGGAGGTCACGCCGATGACCAGGACATTGGCGATCGTGCCGACCCCGGGGGCCTGCCGCAGCGGGATCCAGGCGAGCAGGACCACCAAGCTGACGATGGTCACGACGGCCCCGAAACTGAGCGGGAGGTGACCGGTGAGGCCGTAGTGGAAGACGTCCCACGGGTCGAGTCCCAGGGCGCCGCGGATCATCATGGCCATCGAGACGCCGTAGAGGACGAGACCGGCGAGCAGCTGGCTGAGCCGGCGTGGCAGTCGGCCGGCGCGCAGCTGGGCGCCTGGGCCGAGGTCGGCCAGCACCGTCGAAGTGGTCGGCATGCGCCCAAGTCTGTCCTGTAGTGGCCTGGTGGATGAGAGCCAATGCGGGAACAGTGGCCTGCATGAACCGCACCTTGTCAGGGCCGCGAACCGCCACCCTGCTCGGTGACTTCCCCACGTCCCCCGCCTACCAGGGTCTGGCCGACGGCTTGCGCCGGCTGATCGCCGACGGTCGGATCCCGCTCGGCACCCGGCTGCCGAGCGAGCGTGACCTCACGGCCGCCCTCGGAGTCAGCCGGACGACGGTGACCCGGGCCTATCAGCTGCTCCGGGAGGCCGGCTATGCCAGCGCGCGGCAGGGCTCGGGAACACTGGCGGCGCTCCCGGTTGCTCGGGGTCACCGCGGCGACCACCTGCTCACGCCCGCTGAAGGTGGCGGTGACGACCTCGACCTGACGTGCGCGGCCACCGTCGCGCCGGCCGGGATGTCGGCGGCCTACGAGGCGGCCGTGGCCGAGCTGTCGTCCTACCTGGGTGGCAACGGCTACTTCCCCTCTGGACTGCCGGCGCTGCGGGAGGCGCTGGCCGCCCGCTTCACGGCCCGGGGGTTGCCGACCTCCCCGTCGCAGATCATCGTGACGGCCGGCGCCCTCGGCGGCCTGGCCATCGCGGCACGGGCGGTGACCGCCATGGGGGACCGGGTGCTCATGGAGAGCCCGACCTACCCGAACGCGATCGCCACCCTGCAGCACGCGGGATGCCGGATCGCCGGCGTGGACGTCGACGTGCACGGCTGGGACGTCGCCTCGATGGCCGCCGCCCTGCGCCAGGTCGCCCCGCGAGCGGTCTATCTGATCCCGGACTTCCAGCACCCGACCGGCGCTCTGATGCCCTCGGAGCAACGGGCCGAGCTCGGTGCTGCCCTGCGCGCCTCCCGGACCGCGGCGCTCATCGACGAGTCGATGGTCGACGTACCACTGGAGGAACAGACGATGCCGGCCCCCCTCGGCTGCTTCGTGGCCGACAGCATCACCATCGGCAGCGCGAGCAAGAGCTTCTGGGGTGGCCTGCGGATCGGGTGGCTCCGCGTCCCTGACCCCCGCTCCGCCACGGTCATCGCGGCGCGGCTCTCGCTGGACCTCGGTGCCCCAGTCCTCGAGCAGCTCGTCCTGCTGCAGCTGCTCGCCGCGGAGGACGAGATCATGACCTGGCGACGAGCCCAGCTGCGGGCGTCCCGAGACACCCTCGTGGCGGCGCTACGGGCCGAGCTGCCGTCCTGGACCGTGACCCCGCCCCGCGGCGGGCTCGCGATCTGGGCCGAGCTCCCCGAACCCGTGTCCTCCACCCTGACCTCCGTCGCCGAGCGACACGGCCTCCTGCTGGCCTCGGGACCGTCGTTCGCGCCCGAGGGCGGACTGGAGCGCCACCTGAGACTGCCCTACGCGCTTCCCCCTGCGTCCCTGATCGAGGCAGTCCGTCGCCTCCGGCTCGCCTGGGACGAGACCCTCACGAACGGCACCCAGCACCCGGTCCGACGCACCCTCGTGGCGTAGCTCGGCGAGCGGCCCTGGGCCGTGGTGGAACGTCTCAGTCGGCGTGATCGTCGCTTTCGACGTCGACTTCACCCGGCGGACCACAGGACACCGGGCGAGCAGCGGCAACGTCGAGCTGTAACGCTTCGTCGACGGCCGGAATCGCCCGCATCGACGTCTACCACCAAGACGCGGGCGCGGTCGGTGAGCTGGTCCCCAGTGTCCGCGGGACTTCCGGCCGAACGGCGAGAAGTCCGTGCGAGCGAGCCCCTGAGCACCCTGGCCTCTGAGGTCCCACATGAGATCGCCGACGCGATCGACACGGACATCGATGAGCAGCGACCCCGAGCACGTCACGACGACGAGATGTCCGCACATCGGCGCGCCACTATTCACTCAGTGCCTACACCCGGTGTAGACACTGCGCATGTCGTTGACCGAGCTCCACCTGGCCCTGCTCGCGGGTGCACCGCGGCACGGCTACGACATCAAGCAGGAGCACGACTCCTGGTTCCCCGACACCCGCCCCCTCCCCTACGGCCAGGTGTACGCGACGTTGGCCCGGCTGCAGCGCGATGGGCTGGCCGAGGTCGTGGAGACCCGGGTGGACGGGGGGCCCGAGCGGACGGTGTACGCGCTGACCGCCGAGGGGTCGGAGCGGCTGCGCGCCTGGCTGGCCGAGCCCGCCGCACCGACCGGGGCCGGCGCCGAGGAGATCGTCCGCAAGACCGTGTCGGCGCTGCACACCGGCATCGACGTCTCCGGGTTCGTGGCCCGCCAGCGCGCGGCGCACCTGCGCCGGATCCGCGACCTGCAGTCCACCCCGCCCGGCGCCGGCCCGGCCGAACGGCTGGTCCGGGAGCACCTGATCGCCCACCTGGACGCCGACCTGCGGTGGCTCGAGCTGGCCGCCGAGCTGTTGCCGTCCCCTGATGACCAGCCGACCGTTCGTCCCGAGGAGAGGAAGCCCGCATGAGCACGGTGCAGCTGTCCGGTGTCAGTCACGCCTACGGCAGGACGCAGGCCCTCAGCGACGTGTCGCTGACCGTCGAACCCGGCGAGGTCGTCGCGATCACCGGACCCAGCGGGTGCGGGAAGTCGACCCTGCTCCTGCTCGCCGCCGGGGTCCTGCGGGCTCAGTCCGGACGCGTCCTGGTCGCCGGCACCGAGCTGTCCGGTGCCGACGACGCCGCCCGCGCCCGGTTCCGGCGCCGGTCGATCGGCCTGGTCCTGCAGTTCGGGCAGCTGGTGCCCGACCTGTCGGTGCGGGACAACGTCGCACTGCCCCTCCTGCTGGAGGGCCACCGGCCGGCCGACGCCCGGGCGGCCGCCGACGGCTGGCTGGCCCGCGTCGGGCTGGACGTCGAACCGGACACGGCGCCCACCGACCTCTCCGGTGGGCAGGCCCAGCTGGCCGCCGCGGCCCGCGCCCTGGTGACCGGCCCGCGACTGCTGCTGGCGGACGAGCCGACCGCGAGCCTGGACACCACCAGCGGCCGGGCACTGCTGGACCTGCTGGTCGACACCACGGTGCAGGCCGGCGGCTCGGTCGTCCTGGTCAGCCACGACAACGCCGTCGCCGCCCGCGCCGACCGCGAGATCCGGCTGCGCCGCGGCGTCATCGCCCACCAGGTGGCGCTGTCATGAGCCCGGCCACCGTCCTCCTGCTCGCAGCGCCCGGCGTGCGGGCCTCCCGCACCCGAGCCGCGCTCGTCGCCGGCGGCACTGCGGCCGCCGGCGGGCTGGTCCTGGTCACCCTGGCGCTGTTCCGGGTGCCGGCGACCGCGCTCCCGCCCCGCGACAGCGCCGACCCGACCATCACCCTGAGCTTCGATCCCCGGTACTCCAACATCGTGACCAGCGCCGAGACCCGGATCGGCGTGGCCACCGCGGTCCTCTTGGTCGCCGGTACCGCCCTGGTCCTCGCCTGGCAGGCCGTCTCCTCCGGCAGCGCCCGCCGGGACCGCCGCAACTCCGCGCTGGTCACGGCCGGCGCCACGCCCGGTGACCTGCGGCGGCTGGGGGCGGTCGAGACCGCCGTCGCAGGCGCGGTGGGCGGGCTGCTCGCCGGCCCGGCGTACCTGCTGCTCTGGTTCCTGCTCGGCCCTGCCCAGCCGGCCCGGAGCCGACTGCTCCCCGACCTGGCAGCGGCTGACCTCGCGGCGTGGGCGTGCCTGGTGCCCGCGGCCGCAGCACTGGCCGCTCTGGCCGGCGCCCGCTCGGGCACCGGCGAGCCCCGTCGCCCACTCAGCCGCTGGGTGTGGCTGGTACTGGCCGTCATCGCCCTGGGCGCGATGATCGCCCTCCCGCAGCTGGACCAGATCAGCGACCGCCAGCTCCAGGTCGCCCTCATGTCGGCCGCGGTGACGGTGCTGCTGCTGACCGCGCTGGCCGGCGGGAGCCCCTGGGCCCGGAGCAAGGCCGCCAGGATGGCCCGGCGCGACAGCACCACCGCGATCCTCGCCGCCGGCGGGCTGCGTGCCCTCGCCGGACCGGCGGGACGGGCCGCCGTCGTCCTGCTGGGCGCAGGACTGACCACCGGGGTCGCGGCCGACATCCTGGGGCACACCCTCCGCCAGGCCACCAGTGTCCGCACCGCCGACCACCTCCCCGGGGTCGTGCTGGCCTGCGTCGCCGCCGGGCTGGCGGCACTGGCCGGGCTGGCGACCATCACCCTGGCTGCCGTCGACGACCTGCTCACCAACCGCCGGCGGCTGGCCGCCATGGCCGCCATCGGCGCCGACCTGTCCGTGCTGCAGGCACTGCAGCGGCGGCGGCTGCGGGCAGCGACGATCGCACCCCTGGCCACCGGGCTGCTGGTCGGTGGCCTCGGCTACGGCGCCCTCGGGGCCGCCGGGGACCCGGCATCGAGCACCGACCCGTGGCCGCTGCTCGTCGTCGGCCCTGTCGCGCTCGGTCTGCTCCTGCTGGCCAACGCCGCGATCGTGCGGCTGCTGGGCGGCCGCACACGCCAGGCCATCGACCCCGCCAACCTCCGCGTCGCATGAGCACCCACGAGCCGGCCAGCATCATCGCCGCCAGACAGCTGGCCGGGGACGCCCACGCCCGACGGCACCGCACCGAAGCCGGCACCCGGGCCGTCCTCGCCTCGGCCCGTCGGCGCCAGGCGGAGATCACCGAGCGGCGGACGGCGGCGCGGGAGCCCACGGATCCGGGCGCGACTCCTGCCACGGGGTGACCATGTCGACGTCCCGGGCGGCGCGCGCCGGCGCCACGCGTCGTAGATGGAGACGCCGGTGGTCTGCCCGCAGTCGGCTGCGGGCAGCGCCGCCGTCCCCCAGGACCCGGTGCACCCGCTGCGACCCGGCCGCCGCCGCACTCCCGCCCAGATCCGGCGCGGGCCAGGAGGACGACCTGTCAGCGGCGAGCCGGACACGAGGGCGCCGAGCACCTCACCCGCGGCGGTCACGAGTCGGCGGGCTCGGCCAGCAGGTCGCTGACCAGCTCCAGCGTCAGCTCGGGGAACCGCTCGGCCACCGACTCCGCCATCAACCGCTCACCCTCGGGCTCGTCGAACGCGCAGCGCTCCCGCGTCGCCGCGTCGGGCCAGCGTGCGTAGGCGACCCACGTGCCGTCGGCCGCCCGGTGCAGCCGGGACCCGTAGCTACTACATCCGGCGTGGATCGCCCGGGTCACCCGCTCCCAGCCGTCCTGGAACTGCTGCTCGCGCCCCGGCCGGAGCCGCCACCGGTAGACCACCGCGAACACGTGTCCTCCTCCTCCGACGGCGCCACCCGCGTCGCCAAGGAGACCCTCACACGCCGGACGGGTCCGGGGTCAGGCCCGGCGGGCGCAGGCCGGCAGCAGCACCTGGTCGACGGCCGCCTCGAAGGACGCCCGGCTCGGAGGTGGGTCGGTGAACATCAGCCAGTGCGTGGCCAGCGCGGGGACGACCTCGGCCAGCACCTCGAGGCCGGGTCCGGGCGAGATCTCACCGCGCTGGGCAGCCCGTTCCAGCAGTGCCCGGTAGGCGTCGGTGTACGGCTGGACGACCTGCTGCCGGAGGGCATCGGCCAACCGGGGTGAGTGCAGCGCGGCCGAGGTCAACCCCCGCATGCCCCGCAGCCGGCTGACCGGCCCACCCAGCCAGGCGGAGTCGATGAGGGCGAGCAGGTCCGCACGCAGGTCGCCGGTGTCGGGCAGGTCGTCCCGCCCAGGACTGCGGCCGACGTCGGCGACGACCGCCAGGACGAGGGACTCCTTGGTCGGCCACCGGCGGTACAGCGTGGCCTTGCCGGCTCCCGCCCGGGCGGCCACCGCGCTGATGGTCATGTCCTCGTAGCCGGTCTCCGCCAGCACGTCGTAGGCCGCGCCCAGGATGACCGCGTCGAGCGAGGCGTCGCGCCGGCGTCCTCCGGCTCCCCGCTGCCGGCCGCTGACCACATCGGCGTCCGGCGCTCCACCACCGCTGTCAACGTCCTGCTGCGGTGCCCTGGTCACGGGAGGACGGTACCGGACCCCGACCGACATACGGACTCACCGTCTCCGATACGGTCGGTCTCCGTTGGCGTCGCGCCATCAGTCGGCCGAACACGGAGGCAGCAGTGCAGATCGATGGAGCAGTCATGGTGGTCACGGGTGCCTCGTCCGGCATCGGGGCGGCCACCGCACGGGCCGCGGCCGCCGCAGGAGCGCGGGTCGTGCTGGCCGCCCGGCGCGAGGACCGGCTCGCGGCGCTGGCGGCGGAGCTGAGCGGCACAGGGGCCGAGGTGCTCGCCGTCCGCTGCGACGTGACCGAGCCCGACCAGGTCGCCGCCGCACTGGGGACGGCGGTGGCCACCTTCGGCCGGGTCGACGTCGTGGTCAACAACGCCGGCCAGGGGCTGCAGGGCACCGTGACCGACGTCGACCTCGACGACGTCCGGGCGGTCCTGGAGCTCAACGTCCTGGGCCCGCTCGTGGTCATGCAGGCGGCGGTGCCGCTGATGCGCGCCGGCGGCGGGGGCAGCATCGTCAACATCAGCTCCGGGACGACGCTGGCCGCCGCCCCCGGGACCGGCCCGTACGCCGCGTCCAAGAGCGCGCTGGAGAAGCTCTCCGCCGTCGCCCGCGAGGAACTGGCGCCCGAGGGCATCACCGTGTCCTGCCTGCTGCCCTTCGCCACCTCCACCGAGTTCATGACCTCGATCCGGGCCGGGCGGGAGGCGGCCGAGGAGATGACCGCGGGGGCCACGTTCGACCCGCCGGAGCGGGTGGCCGAGGCGGTCCTGGACCTCGTCCGCACCGGCGCCGCGCAGGTCGACCTGGTGCCGCGGGCCTACGGCGGCAGCGCCTAGCGGGTCCCGCGCCACCGCCCGGCGGGGTCACCAGGGCACGGTGCCGGCGTCCTCGAAGAAGCCACCGGTCGGGCCGCCGTCGGGCAGGGTGGCCAGCCGGACGGCGGTCGCCGCGCCCTGGGCGGGGGTGCGCACGCCGCGGAAGCCGTTGAGGTCGGTGGCCACGAAGCCGGGACACGCCATGTTGACCAGGACGCCCGTGCCGGCCAGCTCCTGGACGTACTGCAGGGTCACCGCGTTGAGGAACGTCTTCGACGGTGCATAGGCGACCGCGACCGGGCCGGTGGTCGTCTCGCTGCCGGGCCCGGCCTGCCGGGTCAGCGAGCCCACGCTGCTGGACATGTTCACGATCCGCGGCGACGCCGAGCGGCGCAGCAGCGGCAGCATGGCGTTGGTGACCCGCACGACGCCGATCACGTTGGTCTCCACCACGGTTTGGATGACCTCCGGGTCGACGGTGCTCGGCTGCTGCGGGTGGCCACCGGTGATGCCGGCGTTGTTGACCAGGGCGTCGAGGTGCCCGGCTCGCCCCTCGACCAGCGCGGCGGCGGCGGTGACGCTGGCGTCGTCGGTCACGTCCAGCGGGACGCCGAACGCGTCGACCCCGGCGTCGCGCAGCCGGTCCACCGCGGCCTGGCGCCGGGCGTCGTCCCGCGCCCCGACCCCGACGCTGTAGCCGAGAGCCCCCAGCCCCGCGGCGATCTCATAGCCGATGCCCTTGTTCGCCCCGGTGACCAGGGCGGTCCTCGTGTCCGTCATGTCCTCAGCCTGCAAGCCGGGTCCGGTGGCCGTCCAACACCGTCTCGGTCGCCTCCGATACCGTAGGGGTATCGCTGCACTAGGCTGGACCTGTGGAGACCCGCGAGCTGCGGTACTTCGTCGCCGTCGCCGAGGAGCTGCACTTCGGCCGGGCGGCGCAGCGCCTGGGCATGGCCCAGCCGCCGTTGTCCCGCGCCATCAGCCAGCTCGAGCGCCGGCTGGGCGTCGTCCTGCTGGAGCGCACCCACCGGTCGGTGAGCCTCACGGAGGCCGGCGCGGTGCTGTTGCACGAGGGGCGGACTGCGCTGGACGCCGTGGAGGCCGCCGAGCAGCGCGTCCGCCGGGTGGCCGAGGGCCGGGCCGGCATCGTGCTGGCCACCAAGGCCGGGGCCTCCAGCGAGCTGCTGGCCAAGCTGCTGCACGCGTACTCGGCCGAGCCCGGGGCGGTGCAGGTCGAGGTGCTGCTGTGCGGGCCCGGCGAGCAGGTCGGGTTGCTGCGCACGGGCCGCGCCGACGTGGCCGTGCTGCACCACCCCTTCGACGACACGGCGGGCCTGGACGTCGAGGAGCTGCACACCGAGGGCCAGGTCGCGGTCCTGCCGGCCGGTCACCCGCTCACCGTGCGCACCGACCTGCGGCTCGGCGACCTGGCCGACGTCCCGGAGCTGCCACTGCCCCGCTGGCCCGGCCCGGACGGCACCGTCCCGCCCGGGGCGGGGCCGGAGGTGCAGAGCCACGCCCAGCTGCTCCAGCTCATCTCGCTGGGCCGCACGCTGATGCTCGCGCCCGACTCCTTCCGATCGCAGCTGCGCGACGACCTGGTCGCCGTGCCGGTCGTCGACGCGCCGCAGGTCACCACGGTCATCGCCTGGCCACCGCACAGCCGGTCCCGCGCCGTCGCCGACCTGGTCCGGGTCGCGCTGCGGCTCTGACCCCGGCGTCCCGGTTTGCCCGCACCCCGTCCCGGGATACGGAGGGGAGGACGCCGTCCGGGAGCAGCCCGGACAGCGAGAGCGGAGGCAGAGATGACCAGCCCGCACGACGAGCCCACGCTCGACGACGTGATCGACCCGACCGAGCCGGCCCCCGCGGACCGCACCCAGCACGCCAAGGACCCGCACGTCTCCGACGAGGTCCTCGAGCACCGCACCGAGCTCGAGCGCCAGGCCGTCGGCTCCGACGACGCGGACCCCGCCGGCGCCTACGAGCACGACGCGACCGAGGCCTGACCCCTCGGCCCGCCCGACGGGGCGGCGTCCCGGCACCCCCGGGACGCCGCCCCGTCGCGTCAGGGGGTCAGTGCGCGGGTGCGACCGAGCAGCACGGTGAGCACGAACGCCCCGGCGGTGCACCCGCCGGCGAGCAGGACGACGCCGCTCCAGCCGGCGCCCTGCCAGGCCCGGCCGGCGAGCGTGCCGGCCACCGAGGAGCCGACGTAGTACCAGAACGAGTAGAGCGACGCGGCCTGCCCCACGGCCCGCCCGCCCAGCTGGGCCCGGACCGCCACCCACCCGCTGGCCACCCCGTGCGCGGCGAAGAAGCCCACGGTGAGCACGCAGAGCCCGAGGACCACGCACCACAGCGGCGAGGCGACGGTGAGCCCGACCCCGCCGCCCATCACCACGACGGCACCGGGCACCACCACCCGGCGGCCGTACCGGTCGGCGAGCGCCCCGGCGGTCGGTGAGCTGGCCGACCCGAGCAGGTAGGCGAGGAAGACCAGCCCGGCCAGCGCGGGGGTGAGCAGATAGGGCGCGGCCTCGAGCCGGAAGGTCACGGCGTTGTAGACCGCCACGAACCCGCCCATCAGCAGCGCGGCGGTGCCGTACAGCGCCAGCAGCGCCGGGTCGGTGAACGCCCGGGCCAGCTGGCGCAGCAGCCGGCCCTCTCCGACCACCCGGACGAAGCGCCGGGAACCGGGCAGCAGCAGCCGCACGGCGACCGCGCAGGCCACCGCGACCACCGCGGTCCCGCTCAGCGCCGTCCGCCAGCCGCCGAGCTCGGTGAGGAACCCGGTGATCAGCCGGCCCGACAGCCCGCCGATGGCCGTCCCGCTGACGTAGAGCCCGATCGCCCGCGAGCTGACGCCGGGGTGCAGCTCCTCGCGCAGGTAGGCCACTGCCACCGCCGGCAGCCCGGCCAGCGCGAAGCCCTGCAGTCCGCGCAGCACCAGCAGCACCGGCCAGGCCGGGGCTACGGCGATCAGCACCCCGAGCACGGCGTTGGCGGCCAGGCTGGCGTGCAGGATGCCGGTGCGGCCGCGGCGGTCGGACAGCGGCCCGAGCACCAGCAGCCCGACTGCCAGCGCGGCCGTGCTCACCGAGATGGCCAACGTCGAGGCGGCCGGGGTGACGCCGAAGGAGCGCGTCAGCTCCGGGAGCAGCGCCTGCGGCGCGTACAGGCTGGAGAACACCGCCACGCCGGCGAGGAACACCGCCACCGCGGCACGCCGGAACCCGGGCTCCCCGGTGCGGTGCCCGGCCCACTCCCCCGTGCTCATCGCGGGCCAGCTTGCCCCGCGGCCCCGGGGTGACGGCGGCGGGGTCAGGAGGCGCGGTCGGCCAGGAGCTCGACGACGGCCTCCTCGTCCAGCGCGGCGACGACGTTGGGCTCGCGGTCCCGGGCGGGCAGCGACCCGAGCGCCTCGCGGGCGACGTCGGCGTCGTCGAAGGCCACCGGGGGGCCGTCGTCGGTCATCGTCGTCTCGTGGCCGCGGCCCACGACGAGCACCACATCGGCGTCGCTCCCGGCCTGCACCGCGGCGGTGATCGCCGTCCGGCGGTCCAGCACGGTGCGCACCTCGGCGGTGCCGCCGAGCAGCCCGACCCGCAGCTCCTCCACGATCGCCTCGGGCCGCTCGCCGTGGCTGCCCTCGTTGGTCAGCCACACGACGTCCGCGGCGCGGGCGGAGACGCCGAGCCCCTGGCGCTTGTAGCGGTCGCGACGGCCGCGTGCGCCGAGCACCAGGTGCACCCGGCCACCGTCGCCGGTCAGCTCGCGGGCGGTCTGCAGCGCCGCGGCCAGCGCGCGCGGGGTGTGCGCGTAGTCGACGACGACCAGGGGCCCGGTGTCCCCGCGCAGCAGCGTGTTGCGCCCGGCCGGCGGCGCGGTGGTGGCCAGGCCCGCCGCGACGGTCGGCGCCGGGATGCCCAGCGACCGGCCGGTGGCCCAGGCGGCCGCGAGGTTGCCCACGTGCACCCGCCCGACCAGCGGCGAGGACAGCCAGTGCCGCCCGTCGCCGTCCTCGACGACCAGGCTGGTGCCCCCGGCACCGGTGCTCCAGCTGAGCACCCGCACGTCGGCGTCCGGGTCGTCGGTGGCCGACACCCGGGTCACCGGCACGCGGGCCTGGTCGGCGAGGCGCCGTCCCCACGGCTCGTCGACGACGACCACCGCGCTGTCGGTGCGCTCGGGGCTGAAGAGGCGGGCCTTGCTGGCCCAGTACTGCTCGAGGGTGCCGTGGTGGTCGAGGTGGTCCTCCTCGAAGCCGGTGAACACCGCGACGGCCACGTGCACGCCGTCGACCCGGCCCACGTCCAGGGCGATGGAGGAGGCCTCGAGCACCGCGCTGGTGGCGCCGGCGTCGAGCATCCAGGCCAGCAGGCCGTGCAGCTCGGGGGCCTCGGGCGTGGTGAGCCGGGTGCCGCGTTGCTGGTCACCGACCCGGGCGCCCAGCGTGGTGACCACCCCCGCGCACTCCCCCGCCGCCTGCAGCACCCCGCGCACCAGCGTGCTCGTCGTCGTCTTGCCGTTGCTGCCGGTGACCCCGACCAGCCGCAGCCGCTCGGCCGGGTCGCCGGCCAGCAGCGCGCCGAGCGGGCCGAGCTGGGCGCGCACCGAGGGCACCAGCAGCTGCGGGACGTCGACGTCGACCGGCCGGTCGACCAGCAGGGCCGCGGCGCCGGCGGCCACCGCACCCGCCGCGAAGCGGTGGCCGTCGCTGCGCCCGCCGCGCACGCAGGCGAACAGGCAGCCCGGCGTCACCGCGCGGGAGTCGGTGACCAGCCCGTGCAGCACCAGCCCGTCGACGGGACCGGACGTCGCCACCGGACCGGTCGCGACGTCGCGCGCCCGGCGTTCGACGGCTGACCAGGGGATCCCGGGGAGCGGCACACAGATGACGCTAGGGGGAACGGGCGGGTTCAGCAGCACGAGACCGGGCGGTGCACCACCGGAACCGCCCGCTCGGGTGATGCCGGCGGCTGGTTGGCTGGCGGCATGGGCCGACTCACCGCCGACGACGTGGCCTGCTGGGTGATCAAGAGCACCCGGCTCCCCGACGCCGTCCTGCCCGGCTGGCTGCCCGGGGCCAGCGCCGAGATCGACCGCTGTCTGCGGCCCTCCTACCGGCTGGGGCTGGTGCGGGCCGGGCAGCCGGTGCTGCTGTGGGTCAGCGGTCGGGATCGCCCCGGCGTGCACGCCCTGGGCGTGGTGACCGGCCCGGTGCGTGACACCCACGACGGGCCGGCGGTGCCGGTGCAGCTGACCCGGCTGGCCGAGCCGGTCGACCGGGCCGAGCTGCTGGCCGACCCGGCCGTGCGGGACGCCGAGGTGCTGCGGATGCCCGCCGGCAGCAACCCGTCCTGGCTGTCGGCCGGGCAGTACGCCGCGGTGCTGGCGCTGACCTGAGTCAGCTGCCGCGCGGCGCGTACATGATCACCGAGACGCCGACCAGGCAGACCGCCGCGCCCAGGAGGTCCCAGCGGTCGGGGCGGAAGCCGTCGGCGACCACCGCCCACAGCAGCGACCCGGCGACGAACACCCCGCCGTAGGCGGCCAGCACCCGGCCGAAGGCGGCGTCGGGCTGCAGGGTGGTGACCACGCCGTAGAGCGCCAGGGCCACCATGCCCAGCCCCACCCACAGCCAGCCGCGGTGCTCGCGCAGCCCCTGCCAGACCAGCCAGGCCCCGCCGATCTCCAGCAGCGCGGCGAGCCCGAACACGGCGAGGGAGCGCATGGTCACACCCCCACTCTGCCGCCCCGGCCCCCGCGGCCCTGCCGGGGCTGGGACCATCAGACCTCGTGACGGACAGCCGGTACCGCCTGGGCGGACTCGCATGGGTGCTGACTCTGCAGTTCTTCGTCGTGGAGGCGATCGCGGCCTCCCGGTTCGGGGGCTACTCCTACGCCGAGGACACGATCAGCGACCTGGGGACGGCGGTGTCCCCGGCCCGGCTGCTGATGAACGGCTCGTTCATCGTCCAGGGCGTGCTCATCGCCGCCGGCGCCCTGCTGCTCGGTCCCGGACTGGCCGGCACGGGCGGGCGGCTGACCCGGCTGCTGCTGACCCTCTCGGGCATCGGCGTGCTGCTGGTCGGGATCTTCCCCTCCGACGGCGACGGCGGCGTGCACGCGGTCGCCGCCGGGGTGCACCTGCTGGGTGGCGCGATCGGGCTGACCGCACTGGCCTACGGCGTGCGGCCCCGCTCCGAGGGCCTGGGCACCACGCTGGCCGCGCTCGGCCTGCTCGGCATCATCGCGACGATCTTCTTCGGCGCGGCCGTGTTCCTCTTCCTCGGCGAGGGCGGCACCGAGCGGGTCGCCGCCTACGTCCTGCCGATCGGGCTGGCCGCGGCCGGCATCGCGCTGTGGCGGCAGAAGGACGACTGGCTGGCGCTCACCAACGCCGACGGGACGCCGAGCCGGCGCCAGCTGCGCGAGGACGCCCGGCTGCAGCGCGCCCAGCAGGCCGCCGCCCGGGACGCCGCGCTGGAGGCCGCCGCCCGCGGGGCCGCCACCCCCGCGCCCCGCCCGGCCGCGCCCGCACCAGCCGACGTGCAGGACGACGACTTCGACCCCGACGACCCCTGGGCCCCCCGCCGCCGCTGACCCGCTCCCGTCGAGAGTGCGGTCAGCGGGCGCCCGCTCAGCGCACTCCCGACGCCGGCCAGCACGTCGGTCGGGACGAGAGTGCGGTCAGCGGGCGTCCTCCGCGGGTCGGCGCCCGCTGGGCGCACTCTCGCGGCGCCGAGGGCGCGCCCTGCGTTGGCGCCTGACGCTGATCACCCCGCCGGCCAGCGACAGCAGCACGGTGACGGCGAAGCCCAGCCCTGCCCACGGGGTGCTGTCGCCACCGGTCGAGGAGAAGCCACCGACGACGGCCACGACGTCCACCACGACAGCTCTCCGCTCATCCGGGCCGTGCACTGCCGCGCCATCATCGCGCGTCCGGGGTCCGGGCGCGCCAGGCCTCACGGGTGAGCGCGTACTCGACCTCACCGTGCTCGGCCCCGGGCAGCGGCGTCTCCCACTCCAGGTGGAACGTGCGGACGTGCTCCAGGCCGGCTGCGGCCATCACCGCACGCGACCCGGCGTTGACCGCCATCGTCTCGGCGAACACCCGGCGCAGACCGAGGTCGGCGAAGGCGTGCCGCACCAGCTCGCGCGCGCCCTCGGTGGCCAGCCCGCGCCGCCACCAGCGCGGCAGCAGCCGGTAGCCCAGCTCGGCCTGCCCCTCGGCCGCCCCCTGGTCGGGGCGCTCGGGCACGTCGAGCAGCCACCAGCCGACCGGGTCGCCGTCCACCGAGCCCACCCAGAACCCCAGCCCGGGCGCCCGGTCGGCCACCGCCAGCCGTTGCGGGTGGCGGGCCAGCACCTCGTCGCGGGTGCGCGGCCGGACCTCCAGGTACCGCATCACCTGCGGGTCGCCGTCCAGCTCCACCTCGAGCTCGACATGGGCGTCCGACAGCGGCTCGAGCAGCAGCCGGTCGGTGCGCAGGACGGCCTGGGTCACCGGGCGGCGACGTCCAGCTCGGCGAGCAGGCCGCGGATGCGGACCTCGATCTCGTCGCGGATCGGTCGCACCGCCTCGACGCCCTTGCCGGCCGGGTCGGTGAGCGCCCAGTCCAGGTACTGCTTGCCGGGGAAGACCGGGCAGGCGTCGCCGCAGCCCATGGTGATCACCACGTCGGAGGCCTCGACGGCGTCGGTGGTGAGCACCTTCGGCCGCTGGTCGGAGATGTCGATGCCGACCTCGGCCATCGCCGCGACCGCGGCCGGGTTGACCTGGTCACCGGGCACGGAACCGGCGGAGCGGACCTCGACGGCGTCGCCGGCCAGGTGCCGCAGCCAGCCGGCGGCCATCTGGGAGCGGCCGGCGTTGTGCACGCAGACGAACAGGACGCTGGGGGTGCTCACGGGATCCTCCTGAGGGGGACGGTGGGGTCGTCGGACAGCCAGCGGCGGCCGGCCCACAGCGAGACGTACACCAGCGCGACGAGCACCGGCACCTCGATCAGCGGCTCGACCACGCCGGCCAGCGCCTGCCCGGAGGTGACGCCGAACGTGCCGATGGCCACCGCGATGGCCAGCTCGAAGTTGTTGCCGGTGGCGGTGAAGGCCAGGGTCGCGGTCTTCGCGTACCCGAGCCGCAGCCGCAGGCCGAGGGCGAACGAGCCGCTGAACATGAGCGCGAAGTAGGCCAGCAGCGGCAGCGCGATGCGGACGACGTCCCAGGGTGCTGCGGTGATCGCCTCGCCCTGCAGCGCGAACAGCATGACGATGGTGAACAGCAGACCGTAGAGCGCGACCGGGCCGATCCGCGGCAGGAACCGGCTCTCGTACCAGGTGCGGCCGCGGGTCCGTTCCCCGATCGTGCGGGTGAGGAACCCGGCGGCCAGCGGGACGCCCAGGAAGACGAGCACGCTGACCACGATGGCGCCGACGCTGAACTCCGCCGAGGTGGTCGACAGGCCCAGCCAGCCGGGCAGCACCTGCAGGTAGAACCAGCCCAGCGCGGCGAAGGCGACGATCTGGAACACCGAGTTGATCGCCACCAGCACCGCGGCGGCCTCGCGGTCACCGCAGGAGAGGTCGTTCCAGATCAGCACCATCGCGATGCACCGGGCCAGGCCGACGATCACCAGGCCGGTGCGGTACTCGGGCAGGTCGGGCAGCAGCAGCCAGGCCAGGGCGAACATCAGCGCCGGGCCGACCAGCCAGTTGAGCACCAGCGAGGCGCCCAGCATCCGGCGGTCACCGGTCACCCGGTCCAGCTCGGAGTACCGGACCTTGGCCAGCACCGGGTACATCATCAGCAGCAGCCCGACCGCGATCGGCAGGCTGACCTCCCCCACCCGGACGGAGTCCAGGGCGTCGTCCAGGCCGGGGACGCTGCGGCCCAGCAGCAGCCCGGCGGCCATCGCGGCGAGGATCCACACCGGCAGGAACCGGTCCAGCCGCGAGAGCCGGGCCAGGACCGGGGCGTCGGGGGCGGGGCGGGCGAGGTCGCCGACGACGTCGCTCACGCGGGCTTGACCGCGCGCACGACCGCGCCGTGCATCCCGTCGGCGACCGGGTGCGTGAGCACGACCTCCGGGTCGGTGAAGCCCGCGGCCAGCAAGCCAGCGGTGTACTCGCTGATCGACAGCGCGCCGGCGATGCAGCCGACGTGACTGCCGCGGGCGGCCCGCTCCGCCGGGGTGAGGGAGTCCTCGGCGACGACGTCGGAGACGCCGAACCGGCCGCCGGGCGTCAGCACCCGGAACGCCTCGGCGAGGACGGCGGCCTTGTCGGTGGACAGGTTGACCACGCAGTTGCTGATGACGACGTCGACGCTGGCGTCGGGGAAGGGCAGCGCCTCGATCTCCCCGCGGCGGAACTCCACGTTGGTGACACCGGCCTGCTCGGCGCTGCGCCGGGCCAGGGCGAGCATCTCCTCGGTCATGTCCACCCCGTACGCGAAGCCGGTCGACCCCACCCGGCGGGCGGACAGCAGCACGTCGATGCCGCCGCCGGAACCGAGGTCCAACACCCGCTCCCCCGGCCGGAGGTCGGCGACCACCATCGGGTTGCCGCAGCCCAGGCTGGCCGCCAGCGCCTCCGCGGGCAGCCCCTCGGTCTCGCCGTCGGCGTACAACCCGGCACCGAAGCGCTCGTCGACCTCGACCGGCTGCGGACCACAGCACCCGGCGTCGGTGACCTCCCGGGCCAGCGCGGCGTAGCGGTCGCGCACCTGCTCGCGGAGCTCGCTCATGGTGTCCTCCCCCATCGACGTCCGTCGATGCCTCGACGGGGGCAACTCTGACCGCAAGCATCGACGGATGTCAATGTCTGCGGCACGATGGGCGCATGACCGCTGTCGCCTGCTGCTCCCCCCTGCAGGGGTCCCCCCTGTCGGCGGAGGACGCCCGGACGCTGGCCCGCACGGTGAAGGCGCTGGCCGACCCGACCCGCCTGCGGCTGGTGTCCCTGGTCGCCGCGCACGGTGGCGAGGCCTGCGTCTGCGACCTGACCGAGCCGGTGGGCCTGTCCCAGCCGACGGTCTCCCACCACCTCAAGGTGCTCGTCGACGCCGGGCTGATGACCCGGGACAAGCGCGGGGTGTGGGCCTACTACGCCCTGGTGCCCGGCGCGCTGGCCGACCTGGCCCGGGTGCTGTCGGCACCCTGACCGCTCACGTGGACGCACCGGCCTCGGCGGGCACCGGTACCGGTACCGGAGTACGCACCCGGCGCCGGGACACCGCCACCCCGACCAGGCAGACCGCCCCGCCGACGATCGCCAGGGCGGCCGGCACCTCGTCCAGCAGCGCCCAGCCCAGCAGCACCACGATCGGCGGCACCAGGTAGGTGGTCACCGCCAGCCGGCCGGCGTCCATCCGGCCCAGCGCGTAGGCCCAGGTGCTGAACGCCAGCGCCGTCGGCACCGCGCCGAGGTAGACCATGCCCAGCACCGAGGACACCGGCGCCGTCCCGAGGTCGGTGACCAGGGCCCCGGCCCACGGCAGGCAGCACACCGCGCCGATCGCGCAGGCGGTGGCGGTCACCTGCAGCGCCGGCAGCCGGCGCAGCAGCGGCTTCTGGGAGACCACGCCGACGGCGTAGGTGAGCGCGGCGACCAGGCAGAGGACGACGCCGAGCAGGTCGGCACCCGCGCTGCGGGTGGCCAGCCCGATGAGCAGGACGCCGCAGAAGGCGATCGCCAGCCCGATGACCAGCCAGCGCGGGAAGCCCTCCCCGAGCAGCAGGCCGGCGAAGACCGCGATGAGCAGCGGGCCGATGTTGACCAGCATCGCGGTGGTGCCGGCGTCCAGGTGCTGCTCGGCGGCGTTGAGGGCGACGTTGTAGACCCCGAACCAACCGACCCCGCACACGACCAGCAGCCGCCACTCCCCCGCGGTGGGCCGCACCCAGCCGCGCCGGGCCAGCAGCAGGCCGAGCACGACCGTGCCGACGGCCAGCCGGCCCAGCGCCAGCGCGCCCGGTGAGAGGTGCTCACCGACCGAGCGGATGCCGATGAAGGCCGACGCCCAGGCCAGCACGGTCACCGACACCGCGAGCAGGACCAGGGGGACGCGCGGGGTGGAGGGCACGTCGCCGACCCTAGGCGGGGCCGGCGACGTGTTCCGGCGGGTTCCGGCCACCGCACCGGGACTGGCCGTCCCGTTGCGACCGACGGCAGGAGAGGTGCGGTCGCCTCAGTGAGCCGGCGCCGCGAGCACGTCGCGGACCGTCCGCGGCTCGCGACCCAGCAGCTCGCCGAGCAGCGGGTCGACACCGGCGAAGAAGCCCTGCTCGGCGGCGGAGTACATGCCCAGCATGAAGCGGGCGACGAACTCCGGTGTCCCGCCCGCGACCTGACCGGCGATCCACTCGTCGGGGTCGACGAGCACGCGCTCGACCGGCCGCCCGCTGACCTCGGCGGCGATCGCGGCGACGTCGGCGAAGGTCGGCGCGGCGCTCGCGGTGAGCGTCACCGGGCCGTCGTGCCCACCGTCGGAGAGCAGCACCAGCGCGGCGGCCTCGGCCTCGTCCTCGCGGGAGGTCCAGGAGACCGGGCCGTCGGCCGGGACCTCGATCCGGCCGGTCTCCCGCCACGACCCGGTCATGAACAGCAGGCTGTGGGCGTAGAAGCCGTTGCGCAGCGAGGTCCACGGGAGACCCGACTCCGCGAGCAGCTGCTCGGTGGCGGCGTGGTCGCGCCCGGGGCCGAACGGCGTCGTGGGCGCGGCGCCCTGGTGGCTGGTGTAGAGAACGCGGCCGACACCGGCCGCGACCGCGGCCTCGACGGCGGTGCGGTGCAGGGCCACGGCGTCGGCGGCGGGGTCGCTGGAGGACACCAGCAGCAGCTGGTCCGCACCCGCGAAGGCGGCCGGGAGGGACGACGGGTCGGCGTAGTCGCCGTGGCGCACCTGCACCCCCCGCTCGGCGAACCGCTGGGCCTTCGCGACGTCGCGGGCGACGACGACGAGCTGGTCGGCGGGCAGTCGCTCGAGCAGGTGGTCGACGGTCGCGCCGTTGAGGGCGCCGGTCGCTCCGGTGACGGTGATCATGGTGGTCTCCTGTGCTCGTATCACTGGAATCGGTGAAGCGGTTCCATTGATATCACAGCGGTACCGCTCGTGCGATATCGTCGATACGTGACCGAGACCGACCGGGGCGACCTGCGCACGCGCATCGTCGACGGCGCCGCCCAGCTGCTGCGCGAGCATGGCCCGGCGGCGGTGACCACCCGGGGCGTGGCCGAGGCGGCCGGCGTGCAGCCGCCGGCCATCTACCGCCTGTTCGGTGACAAGGACGGCCTGCTCGACGCCGTCGCCGAGCACGTGATGACCCGGTACGTGACCGAGAAGGCCGCCCTCGTGGAGTCCGCGACCGCCGAGGACGTCGACCCGGTCGAGGACCTGCGCGCCGGGTGGGACCGGCAGATCGAGTTCGGCGTGGGCAACCCGACGCTGTTCCGGCTGCTCAGCGACCCCGACCGGGTGCGCCCCTCCCCCGCCGCCCAGCAGGGCCGGGAGGTGCTCGCCGCCCGGATCAGGCGGGTCGCCGCGGCCGGCCGGCTGCAGGTGAGCGAGCAGCGCGCCGTCGCGGTGTTCCAGGCGGCCGGGATCGGCGCCATCCACGTCCTGCTGGCCACCCCGCCCGCCCAGCGCGACCCCGGACTGGCCGACAGCATGTTCCAGGCGGTGCTGCGCGAGGTGCTCACCGACGCCCCGGCCGCGGCCGACGCCGGCCCGATGGCCGCAACCGTCGCCTTCCGGGCGGTGGCGCCGCAGCTGCACGTGCTCACCCCCGGGGAGCAGCACCTGCTGGGCGAGCTGCTCGACCGCGCCGTCGACGCCCTCGCGGCCGCACCGGACACGGTCTCCGGCTGAACCCGGGCACCCGGGCCGGCCGTCGTCCGGTGGGCCGGGCGGGACCGGGCGCACCCGGTGCCGCGGACATCAGGCTGCCGAGCGGTGGGCGGGGCGGGACCGGGCGCACCCGGTGCCGCGGACATCAGGCTGCCGAGCGTTCCTCCGGCCTGGCCCGCGTGCCGCCGACCAGCAGGTGCACCTGGGCGCCGACGCCCAGCCCCAGGCCGAGCACCAGCAGGGTGATCGCGGTCTCCTGACGTTCGGCGCGCTGCTCTCCGCAGGAGGGCGCGATCATCAGGTCCGGGCGGTTCAGCTCGTCGGCGCTACCGAAGGCCGGGGGGCACCCGTAGTCGGCGAGCGGCATCGACATGCCGCCGAGGAGCAGGCCTCCGACGACGGCGACACCACCGGCGGCCTGCAGGGCGCGGTCCAGTGCTCTGCTCATCGCGCGACCGTAGGGCCCGGGTACGGGCACCAGCGGATCCCCCGCTCCGGACACGCCGCCGGTGCGGCACGATGCCGGGCATGCCGCCCTCGCTGCACCTGGCCGTGTCGATCGACCGGCCCGCCGCCGAGGTCTACGCCTACGCCCGCGACCCCGCCCACCTGCCCGAGTGGGCCGCAGGACTGGCCGGCGGCATCGCCTGCGTGGACGGCGAGTGGGTGGCGGACTCACCCATGGGACGGGTCGTCGTCCGCTTCGCCGAGCGCAACCCGTTCGGCGTCCTCGACCACGACGTGACCCTGCCCGACGGCACCACGGTGACCAACCCGCTGCGGGTGCTGCCCGACGGCGCGGGTTGCGAGGTCGTGTTCACGCTGCGCCGCGCGCCGGGGACGACCGACGAGGCGTTCGCCGCCGACGCCGCCGCGGTCACCGCCGACCTCGCCACCCTCAAGCGGGTGGTCGAGGCCGGACGGTGAGGGTCAGCGCTGCTGGGCGGTGGGGCGCACCAGCACCTCGTTGACCGCCACGTGCGGCGGCTGGGTGACCAGGTAGAGCACCGCGCGGGCGATGTCGTCGGCCTGCAGCGGCACCATCTCGGTGTACATCTTCTGCGCGCCGGCCTTCGCGTCGGCCTGGGTGATGTGGTCGGTCAGCTCGGTGGCGACCGCGCCGGGCTCGACCAGGCCGATCCGCACGCCGCGCTCGGTGACCTCCTGGCGCAGCGACTCGCTGAAGGCGTTCACCGCCCACTTGCTGGCGTTGTAGACACCGGCACCGACCCGGGCCTGGCGCCCGGCGACGCTGGACATGTTCACGATGTCGCCGGAGCCCTGCGCGACCATGCCCTCGATCGCGGCGTGGGTCATGTACATCACGCCCATGACGTTGGTGTCGATCATGCGGCGCCAGTCCTCCGGGTCGGCGCCGGTGATGACGCCCAGCAGCATGACGCCGGCGTTGTTGACCAGGACGTCGAGACCGCCGAGCTCCTCACGGGTGCGGGCCACCGCCGCCGTGCACTGCGCCTCGTCGGTGACGTCGAGGTCCAGCTGCAGCACCCGGGCGCCGCCGTCGCGCAGCCGGGTGGCCAGGGCGTCGAGCCGGTCCCTGCGGCGCGCACCGATGGCCACCGCGGCACCGGCCTCGGCCAGCGCGACCGCGGTCGCCTCACCGATGCCCGACGACGCGCCGGTCACCAGCGCGACCTTGCCCTCGAGCGGGCGGGTGTTCTCGGTCATGCGGACGTGCCTCCTCCGGGCCGCCGGACGCGGCCCCCGGGAGACCGGTGCCCGCCGGGCGCCCCCGGCACGCGCGGAGTGGTTGCGCAGCGCATCACTCCGCGCGGCCGGTCAGACCAGGGACTCGAGCCCGTCGTCCAGGACGGCGGCGGCGACGCTCTCCACCGGCGGCCGGTGCGGCTGGTCCAGCCCCCGGATCCGCGCGGCGTGCAGCGCGAGCAGCAGGTTCAGCCGCAGCGTCGGGTCGGTGGTGAAGGGCCCGAGCATCCGCTCCAGCTTGCCGATCCGGTAGCGCATCGTGTTGTAGTGGAAGTGCAGCCGGCGGGCGGACTCCGCCACGTTGAGGTTGGTCTCCAGCAGCACCCGCAGCGTGTCGCGCAGGTCGACGGAGTCCGGGTCGGTGGAGTCGGCCAGCGACCCGAGCACCTCGTCGACGTAGGAGCGCAGCTCGGAGCTGTCCGGGATCAGCGACAGCAGCCGGAAGACGCCCAGCTGGTCGAAGTGGGTGACCGCGTGACCGCCGTGGATCTCCTGGCCGACGACCAGCGCGCGCTGGGCCTGCTGGTAGGCATCGCCCAGCACCTGCAGCGACTCCGCCGGGCGCCCGATGCCGGTGCCCAGGAGCCGGCCGACCCGGCGGAGGCGGGCGTTGACCCGTGCGGTCACCGCGGCGACCAGCCCGGAGAGCTCCTCGGGCGTGCGCCCGTCCAGCGGCAGCACGGTGACGATCTCCGTGGCCAGGCCCGCGACCGCCGCACCGGCGACCTCGCCGTCCACCGCGGAGCGCCAGCCGTCGGCCAGCCGGTCCAGCACGTCGAGCGCACGGGTGGGGTCGGCGCCGGCGTCGGCGACGGTCTCGGTGGCGGTCACCAGGACCACGACCGGGCCGTCGAGCCGCCAGCCGAAGGACCGCGCGTAGGCCAGGGCCCGCTCGGTGTGGGCGAAGGAGCCCCCGACGAGGCGGCGCACCATGTCGCCCTGGAAGCGCAGCTCGACCGAGTGCACGGCCTGCATCCGGATCTCCGACAGCGCCGCGATGACGGCGGCCTGCTCGAGCACCGCACCGGCCCCCAGCAGCATCGGCCCGTGCCGGTTGACCGCGACCAGCCAGCCGTGCCGCTGCTCACCGGCCATGACCGGGGCGACCGCGTACTCCCCCACGCCGCCGGGCAGCTCGTGGTGCCCGGGGACGAGCAGGATGCCGTCGGCCGGGGACAGGTCGGCGTCGGCCAGGACGTCGGCGGGGGTGACCACGGACTGGTCGGCGCGGTTGCCCGACAGCCGGCGGGCCGGGGTGAGGTCACCGAACGCGTCGTCGGCGGCGGCGTCGAGCAGCCACAGCCAGTCGCGGATCTCGGTGACCTCCTCGGGCGGGCCGGCGTGGGTGGCGACCTCACGGTCGGGCCCGAGCCCCAGCACCGCCGCCCCTGCCAGGAACGTCGAGACCTGCGTGGTCACCTCGGCCAGCCCACCGCCGGACAGCGCCACGTCGATGAACTGGTTGTGCATCCGGTTGGCGAGGCTGAGCGCCTGGGTCTGCTTGTCGATGATCGCGCCGAGCACCTCGGCGACGACCTCGTCCAGCCGGGTGGACGACGGCAGCGCGAGCACCGGGAAACCGCGCCGGTCGGCCTCGGCGAGCACCTCGGCAGGCACCTCACCGGCCGCGTTGCCCTGCCCGCCCTCGGAGCGGAACGCGAGCGCGCCGCTGCCGGCGCGGTGCAGCCGCTCGATGACCGCACGGCTCTGCGCGGGGTCACGGGACCCGAGGCGGCCGTCCAGGACGACGAGCACGTCGGGCCCGGCGCTGCCGAGCGGCTCGTTGGGCTCCTCGACCACGACGTGCCGCACGATCCGCCGGGTGCCGGTGGCCCCGCCGACGACGATGGTGCCGGTCAGGCCGGGCAGGTCGAGCAACTGGTCGACCGTGAGCCCCATGCTGTCCTGCAGGGCCGTGCGATCGGCCGGCGGCAGCTGCGACAGCACCGGCTCCGCCGACGGCGGGACCGAACTGAAAGTGGCCGACCGATCACTGTGCGCAGCGTATGTCACGGACGTCTCACGTTCGGTCACTGTACGTACCCCCAAAACGCCGTGCTCTCAAGAACCAGGCGAGATTCTGTCAGACGTCTCTGGACGCGAGAACCGACCCTTGGCGAGAATCGCCATACAGGCCTGGGGGGCGCGCCACATACGTTCGTCCCCCGACCTGTGTCCGCAACGGATGGTAGGCGGCCCTGAGCAGCAGGGGGCGCCGCCGCCGCCAGGGTGAGCAGACCGGGACGGCAGTCGGCACATCGACCACTGCCGGCGACCGCACGGGGGTGGAGGTCAGATGCGCACGATCGACGAGGACACCGGTGGGCAGGGCGAGCTCGTGACCAGCGAGGACACGGTTGTCAGCGGCCCGCGGCACACGACCGCAGCACGCTCTGCGGCACCACGTACACCGGCACCACGTCCGACCGGGTCGCGTTCGGTGGCGGCCCGCGGCCCGGCGCCGTCGGAGCTCGAGCGCTCGGCGCCCGCGCCACGCTCGGGCCGTCCGGGCCGCGCGGCCCGGGCGGGCATGCCGACGCTCCACCTGTCCGGGGCCACCTCCGCCGGGTCCGGGCCGGGCGCGCGCCCCTCGGTGCCGGCGCAGGCGAGCACCGGGGTGGCCGAGCTGCTCCGTGGTCCGCTGCGCCAGGGCACGGTGCTGCTCTCGGCGCCCTCGGCCCTGTACGTCAGCGTCCCGACGCCGTCCGGGCCCGAGGTCGTCGGGGTCCTCACCTCCGACGCGGCGCGGCTGCCGCTGGGGTGCGTGCTGTTCCGCCCGTCCAACGGGCGGCCGCTGGTGTCCGCGCCCAGCGGTGCCCCGGCCCAGGTGGGTGGGGGGCGGCTGGTCGTCGGGGACCTGACCGTCAGCGCGGCGGCGTGGTGGGACCCGCGGCCCAAGCTGCCCACGGCCCGGCCGGCGCTGCTGCCCGAGGGGGTGCGTGAGCTGCGCGCCGCGCTCTACGGCGAGGGCGTGCCGCACAGTGCGTTCGTGCTGCCGGGTCTGGCCGGTGGGCCCAGCGGGCCGCTGGCCGCACTGCGCGGTGCGGTCCGCCGGGCCGACCTGGACGCGGCGCTGCGCACGGCCACCCGGCTGATCGGTGAGGGCCCCGGCCTGACCCCGGTCGGCGACGACGTGCTGGCCGGCACCACCGCCGGGCTGGTGCTGCTGGGCCACCCGGCCGCGGAGCGCTTCGGCAGCGGGGTGACCGCCCTGGCCGCCGGCCGCACCACCGAGCTGTCCCGCGCGCTGCTGCGGCACGCCGCCGCAGGCCGGGTCACCGGTGAGTACGCCGCCGTGCTCCGCGCGATGGTCGGCGACGGCCCGCTGGTCCCGGCCATCCGGGCGCTGCTGGCCAGCGGCTCGAACAGCGGCCGCGCGCTGGCGCTCGGGCTGTGCACCGCGATCGACCTGGTCGAGCGGACCGCCCGCCCGCGCTGAGCTCCCCCGGTCCGGTCGGCACCAGCCGGTCGGACCGGGCAGCGCCGGCGTCAGCCGGGCAGCAGCGCGCCGAGCCGGTCCCACTGGGCGGTCTGGCAGCCGTCGCTGCGGGAGAGCTGCAGGTCCACCGGCTCCCCCGCCCAGCGACCGGTGACGTGCGCGGTCTGCGGGCCGCCGAACAGCTGGGTGCACATGACGTCCGCCGCGAGCGGGGCGAACGGGTCGGGCTGACCGGCGAGCTGGGCGCAGGCCGCGGCCGGGTCGGGCAGGTCACCGGCGGGCGTCCCGGCGCAGCTGAGGCGGTACGTCTGCGCGGGCTCGCCCTGGTCGGGCACCAGCTCGACGACCAGCTCGTCGGCGGCCGGCCCGCTCGAGACGGCCGCCGAGCTCGGTGCCTGCCCGGACGCGCCCCCCGCCGTGGACGTCCCGCCGTCCCCGCAGCCCACGAGGACGGCGGACGAGAGCAGCAGGACCGGGACGGCTGTGCGGCGCATCGCCCCAGCATGCCGCCTCGGACGCCGTCCCCGTCCGAGGCTGCGCCCGGTGCCCCGACTCGTCCGCGAGCCGAGCGGCGTCAGATGCGGGAGGCGGCGATGCTGGTGACGAGGATGGCGCGGGCACCGAGCTCGTAGAGGTCGTCCATGACCCGGTTGGTGTCCTCCTTGCCGACCATCGCCCGCACCGCCGACCAGCCCTCGGTGTGCAGCGGGCTGACCGTGGGGCCCTCGAGCCCGGGGGTGATGGCGGTGGCCCGGGCGAGCAGCTCGTTGGGGCAGTCGTAGTCGAGCATCACGTAGCGGCGGGCGACCAGCACGCCCTGCAGCCGCCGGCGCAGCTGGGCCACGGCCGGGATCTCCTCGGCGCCCTCCCGGCGCACCAGCACCGCCTCGCTGGCCAGCACGGGCTCGCCGATGATGCGCAGCCCGGCCGCGCGCAGCGTCGTCCCGGTCTCCACGACGTCGCAGACGGCGTCGGCGACACCCAGCCGGCAGGCGGTCTCGACCGCGCCGTCGAGCTTGACGACGTCGGCCTTCATGCCGCTGGAGTCCAGGAACCGCTGCAGCAGCCCGGGGTAGGCGGTGGCGATCCGCTTGCCCTCGAGCTTGGCGACGTCGTCGACCGGGGAGTCCGCCGGGCTGGCGAAGCGGAAGGAGGACCGCCCGAAGCCCAGCGGCATCACCTCGGCCGCGACCGCCCCGGCGCCGTCGGTCGGGGTGGTCTCCAGCAGCATGTCGCGGCCGGTGATGCCCACGTCGAGCGTGCCCGCGGCGACGTAGATCGCGATGTCGCGGGGCCGCAGGTAGAAGAACTCGGTGTCGTTCTCCGGGTCGTAGACCGCGAGGTCCTTGAGGCTGCGCCGCTGCCGGTACCCGCTCTCGCTGAGCATCGCCTGGGCGGGCTCGCTCAGGACCCCCTTGTTCGGGACGGCGACGCGCAGCACAGCAAGCTCCTTGAGGTCAGTCGGCCCTCCTGCAGGGGCCCGCCGCGAGCTTGCTCGTGGTGGGGGGCAGGAGGGTCCTTCCACAGTTCACAGGTGAGCGTAGACGTCGGCCAGGGACAGACCCCGGGCCAGCATCAGCACCTGCACCCGGTAGAGGAGCTGGCTGATCTCCTCCGCCGTGCGCTGCTCGTCCTCGAACTCGGCGGCCATCCAGGACTCGGCCGCCTCCTCGACGACCTTCTTGCCGGCCGCGTGCACGCCGTCGGTGACGGCGGTGACGGTGCCGGAGGCCGGGTCGCCGGTGGCGACCTTGTCGCTCAGCTCGGCGAAGAGCTCGTCGAAGGTCTTCACGCCGGGGTGACCCCGAAGCCGGTGCCCTGCTTGGGCGTGCGCAGGTCGCGCAGCACGAGCGCGGTCTGCAGTGCGGCCGCGGCGGCCTCCCAGCCCTTGTCCTCGCCGGAGTCGTCCATGCCGGCGCGGTCGCGGGCCTGGCGCTCGCCCTCGGTGGTGAGCACGCCGTTGCCGACGGGCTTGCCGGAGTCCAGCGCCACCCGGGTCAGCCCGGCGGTGAAGGAGTCGCAGACGTACTCGAAGTGCGGCGTCCCGCCGCGGACGACGACGCCCAGGGCGACGACGGCGTCGTGGGTGGCGGCCAGCGCCTGGGCGACCACGGGCAGCTCGAGCGCGCCCGGGACCCGGACGACGGTGGGCGAGACGACGCCGGAGGCCTCGGCGCACGCGAGCGCCCGGGCCAGCAGGGAGTCGGCGATCTCGCCGTGCCAGGTGCCGGCGACGATGCCGAGGGTCAGGCCCGCCGCGTCGATCGGCTCCTGCCCCGGTGCTCCGGACCCGCTCATCAGTGTTCCTCCGTGCTCGTGGTCGACAGTGCTGCCGGCACAGTCTGCCGACTGCGGCCGGGCGCGCTCACAGGGGCTGCTCCTCGGCGCGCCGCACGGGAACCGCGAGCTCCTCGGCGAGGTCGGGACCCTCGGGCTCGGCGATCTCCAGCAGGTGGCCCATCCGGTCGCGCTTGGTGCGCAGGTAGCCGATGTTGTCGGCCGTGACGTGCGTGGGCAGCCCGACCCGGCCGGTGATCTTCAGGCCGTAGCCCTCCAGCCCGGCGCGCTTGGTCGGGTTGTTGGTGAGCAGCCGCATGGTGCGGATGCCCAGGTCGACCAGGATCTGCGCGCCGGTGCCGTAGTCGCGGGCGTCGGCGGGCAGGCCCAGGCCGAGGTTGGCGTCGATGGTGTCCGCGCCGGCGTCCTGGAGCTGGTAGGCCTGCAGCTTGTGCAGCAGGCCGATGCCCCGGCCCTCGTGCCCGCGGATGTAGAGGACGACGCCACGGCCCTCGACCGCGACGGCGGACAGTGCGGCGTCCAGCTGGGGCCCGCAGTCGCAGCGCAGCGACCCGAAGACGTCGCCGGTGAGGCACTCGGAGTGCACCCGCACCAGCACGTCCTCGCCGTCGGCGATGTCGCCGTAGACGAAGGCCACGTGCTCGCGCTCGTCGTAGGAGCTGCGGTAGCCGACCGCGGTGAACTCCCCGGCGCGCAGCGGCACCCGCGCCTCGGCGACCCGCTCGATGAGCTTGTCGAAGCGCTTGCGGTAGGCGATGAGGTCGGCGATGGAGACCATCACCAGGTCGTGGGCGTCGGCGAACTCGCGCAGCTCGGCACCCCGGGCCATGCCGGTGGGGTCCTGCTCGCTGACGACCTCGCACAGCGCACCGGCCGGCCGGAGCCCCGCCAGCACGGCCAGGTCGACGGCGGCCTCGGTGTGGCCGGGGCGCCGCAGCACGCCGCCGTCCCGGGCGCGCAGCGGGACGACGTGGCCGGGCCGGGCCAGGTCGCCCGACGTGGTCTCGGCGGCGGCCAGGGTGCGGATGGTGTGCGCCCGGTCGACGGCGGAGATGCCGGTGGTGACGCCCTCACGGGCGTCGACGGTGACGGTGTAGGCGGTGCCGCGCCGGTCCTGGTTGACCCGGAACATCGGCGGGAGGTCGAGCCGGTCGGCGTCGGCCTCGCTGACGGCGACGCAGATGTAGCCCGAGGTGTAGCGCACGGTGAAGGCGACGACCTCGGGGGTGGCCAGCTCGGCGGCGAAGATGAGGTCGCCCTCGTTCTCGCGGTCCTCGTCGTCGATGACGACGACGGGCCGGCCGCCCTTGATCGCGGCGATGGCGTCCTCGATGGTGTCCAGCCGGACCTCGCTCATCGACGTGCCCCCAGCAGCCGCTCGACGTACTTGGCGATGACGTCCACCTCCAGGTTGACCGGGCTGCCCGGCGTGCGGGCGCCCAGGGTGGTCTCGCGCAGGGTGGTGGGGATCAGGCTCACCTCGAACCACGGCTCGGGCTCGTCGGCCAGCGCGCTGACCGTGAGGGAGACACCGTCGACGGTGATGGAGCCCTTCTCCACGACGTAGCGGGCCAGCTCGACCGGGACGGCGATGCGCACGACCTCCCACTGGTCGCCGGGCGTGCGCGACACGACGGTGCCGACGCCGTCCACGTGGCCCTGCACGATGTGCCCGCCGAGGCGGGTCTCGGCGGTGACGGCGCGCTCGAGGTTGACCGCGTCGCCGACGCCGGTGGCGCCCAGGCTGGACCGCCGCAGCGTCTCGGCCATGACGTCGGTGCTCCACACGCTGCTGCCGTCGGCGTCGCCCTGCACGCCGGTCACGGTCAGGCACACGCCGTTGACCGAGATCGAGTCGCCGAGGGCCACGCCCTCCAGGGTCCTGCGGGCCCGGATGCGCAGCACGGCGCTGTCCGCGCCGTCCTCCCGCACCTCCAGGGTGCCGAGCTCTTCCACGATGCCGGTGAACACGTCAGCTCCCTCCGCCGGTCGTCGGCCCACCAGTGTGCCGGGTGGGCCGCAACCGGATCTGCACGTCCCCGCCCAGCTGGGTGAGGTCGGTGATCGTCAGGTGCAGCGCGTCGGTGATCGTGGCGATTCCCAGTGACCCGACCATGGGAGCACCGTCACCGAGCAGCAGCGGCGCCTGGTGCAGCACCACCTCGTCGACGAGGCCGGCGGCCAGGAAGGCCGCGGCCAGGGTGGGGCCGCCCTCCAGCAGCAGCCGGCGCACGCCGAGGTCGAACAGCTCGGCCAGCAGCGTCCCCGGATCGGCCGCGGTGCTGACGTGCGTGGCGGCCGCGTCGTCGTGCACCCGGGCGGTGGCCGGCACGCGGCCGCGGCGGTCCAGGACCACCCGCAGCGGCTGCCGGTCGGCGTTGCGCCCCTCGACGTCCCGGACGGTGAGCTGCGGGTCGTCGGCCAGCACGGTGCCCGACCCGACCAGGACGGCGTCGCAGGTGGCGCGCAGCCGGTGCACCTCGGCGCGGGCGGCCGGCCCGGTGATCCAGCGGCTGGTGGTGTCTGCGGCGGCGACCCGGCCGTCGAGGGTGGTGGCGACCTTCCACACGACCTGCGGGCGGTGCTCACGGACGCCGGTCAACCAGCCGGCCAGCGCGCCGTCCTCGGCGGCCTGCTGCTCGGCGCCCAGCTCGACGTCGACCCCGGCCGCCCGCAGCCGCGTCGCGCCGCCGGTGGCCAGCTGCGTGGGCTCGGGGACGGCGACGACGACGCGGCGCACCCCCGCGGCGATCAGGGCGTCGGCACACGGGCCGGTGCGGCCGGTGTGCGCGCAGGGCTCGAGGGTGACCACCGCGGTGCCCCCGCGCGCCCGTTCTCCGGCCTGGAGGAGGGCGTGCACCTCGGCGTGCGGGCCGCCGACCGGCGAGGTGGCGCCCTCGCCGACGACCGCGCCGTCGGCGTCGAGCACGACGGCCCCGACCGGCGGGTTGGGGCTCGTGGTGCCCAGCACCCGCTCCCCCAGCTCGCGGGCGCGGGTCATCGCCGCCAGCTCGGCTGCGTTCACCGGGCCGCGGCCGCCTTCGCCCGCAGCGCCCGGATCGCCGCGGCGGGGTCGTCGGCGCCGTAGACCGCGGACCCGGCGACGAAGACGTCGGCCCCGGCGGCCGCGGCCTCCTCGATGGTGTCGGCGTTGATCCCGCCGTCGACCTCGACGAAGAGCTGCAGGTGGCCGGTGTCGACGAGGCGGCGGGCCTCCCGGACCTTGCTCATCGTCTCGGGCATGAACGACTGCCCGCCGAAGCCGGGCTCCACGGTCATCACCAGCAGGGTGTCGAAGTCCGGCAGCACGTCGAGGTAGGCCTCCAGCGGCGTCCCCGGCTTGATCGCCAGGCCGGCCAGGGCGCCGGCGGCCCGCAGGTCACGGGCGACGGCGCGGGGGTCGGTGCAGGCCTCGGCGTGCACCGTGACGTTGCGGGCGCCGGCCTCGGCGTACCCGGGGGCCCAGCGCTCGGGGTCGGTGATCATCAGGTGGCAGTCCAGCGGCACGGGGCTCACCGCCTGGATGGCCTGGACGACGGGCAGCCCGAGGGTCAGGTTGGGCACGAAGTGGGCGTCCATGACGTCGACGTGCACCCAGTCGGCGTCGGTGATCCGCTGCACCTCGTCGGCGAGCCGCGCGAAGTCGGCGGACAGCAGGCTGGGCGCGATCATCGGTTGCTGAGCCACGCGGTGATCGTAGGGTCCCGGTCCCGGCCACCTGATCGGGCGACCGGAGGGCGCCGCAGGTGACCGACGGTGACCGGTGCCCCACGATGACCCCGTGACCTGCGCCCGCGCCATCCGGTCCGACCGATGAGCCACTCGGCCCGGAGTCTCCTGACCCTGCTGGCCGCCGACGCGGTCGTCCTCTGGGCCATGAGCGAGCTCATGGGCAGCTCGGGGCTCATCGCAATGGGTGGGGTCCTCGGGACGACGCTCTTCCTGTGGCGGCAGGGTCACGGGACGCGGGCCCTGCGCCGGGAGACCGCCATGACGGCTCGCGCGCTGGCCGACCACCGGGACCCCGGCCCGCAGGACCGCGCCGCCGTGGACGCGCGCGCCCAGCAGCTGCTGGCCGCGCCCCGGTCCGACGAGTGGCTGCCGGCGGTGCTGCTGCTCGCCCTCGCGGCAGCCTGTGTCGTGGTGGCCGTGGTCCGCGGGGACGTGACCGTCGCGCTGCCCGCCGTCCTCCTGCTGCCCGCCGCCGTCACTGCCTGGGTGGTGGTGCACCGCCGCCTCCTCGCAGCGGCCTGGTGGAGCGAGGCCCCGCCCTACGAGCAGGAGCGGGCATGACCACCGCACCGGAGACCGACTGGGCCGTCGAGCACCGGGCCCGGCGGGCCGACCTGCTCAGCCTCATCGTCCTGAGCGCCTGGTTCGCGTCGGTGGCCGCGCTGACCGGCCGCTTCGTCGTCGCCGGCGCCGCTGGGTGGTGGGTGGTGGGCGGCGTACTGGTCCTCATGGCCGTCCTGCTGGTGCTGCAGCGACAGGTGCCGCGCCTGCACAGGAACGCCGAGCTCGGGCACCGCGTGCAGTTCGCGCTGCGACACCATGTCGACCCCGGCCCGGCGCCCGCGAGAAGGCCGACACCGGCGCCCGCCGGCTGGCCCGGCTGCGCTGGGTCGTCTGGCTCTCACCCGTGGTCGCGCTCGCCGTGCTGGCCGGCGGCCGGTGGGATGAGCCGGCCATCGCCGTCCCGGCGGCGCTGGTGTTCCTCGCCGTGGTCACCGCCGGTGTCGTCCACGTGCACCGTCAGGTCCGACAGGCCCGACGCTGGGTCGCCGACCCACCGGGGCCCGCACGCGAGGTCGCCCCGCCGTCGCGGCTCGAGTCGTGGACGACCGGACGACGCGCCTGGATCGTCGTGGGGTCTACCTGCTGCTCGCCGTGCTCGCCGGCCTGGTGGCCGGGATCCTGAGCTGACAGGACGTCGCCGCACGAGCAGTGGCCGCCCACCGCCACCCGGACCGGCGCACCGCGCGGTGTCCGACGAGCGCGCCCGACGACCCGCCGTACGCGCTGGGACCGGCGTGACCGGCGCTGTCTCGGCGTCCGTCATGTCCGGCAGCGTCACCGCTGCCGGCGTCCTGCGATTGCTCCACGTCGCCGTCCCGGGCTGATCGCCGACGCCGTCGACCCGGGACGGATGTGGGCCAGGTCACCCACCCGGCGTGGCGGACCGGTCCTGCTCTGCGTGGCGAGGCGCCGACCAGGTACTTCCTGTGACCGACTTGTGACGGTGCGTTGTGCGACCTAGCGTCCTCCGGCACCGGGACCCGCTCCTGCGAGCCCCGGCCCTGCCCCGCTGGACGAGGAGCCTCATGCCCCGCACCACTCGCCGGTCCACCACGCGCACGGTGGCCACCGGCCTGGCCCTGGCCACCGCTCTGGGCCTCGCCGCCCTCACCCCGTCCGCTGCCCTCGCCGCCCCGCCGGCGGCCGGTCCGGCCCCGGATACGTCCAGGGCGCGCTGCAGAACTACGCGGTCAACGTCAACGCCGCCAACCGCGGCCAGACGCTCAAGGTCGAGCGGGCCGTCGCGGCCGCCGGAGGCAGCGTCGTGGAGTCCTACGCCGAGATCGGCGTCGTCATCGCCCAGTCCGACAACGCCAACTTCGCCTCCGCCTTGCGCCGGGAGAAGACCGTGGAGTCCGTCGGCGCCACCCGCACCGCCGCCGTGGCCGTCACCGACCCGACCTACGGCGTCAGCGACCCGCTGGCAAAGGGCGAGTCCGGCAAGGGAAGCCCGGCGCCCGGGTGACCCGCACGCCGAGCGTCGAGGACATCACGACCGCCGCGGTCGACCCGCGCGAGACCGAGCAGTGGGACATGCAGGCCATCGGCGCCGACCGGGCCCACCTGGTCACCGACGGCAGCCGCGACGTGCTGGTCGCCGTCCTGGACTCCGGCATCCAGGGTGACCACCCCGACCTGGCCGCCAACATCGACACCGCCGCCTCGGCCAGCTGCCTGTCCGGCTCGCCGGACTCCAGCTACGCCTCCTGGCAGCCCACCACCAGCGACCACGGCACCCACGTGGCCGGCACGATCGCCGCGGCCCGCAACGGGATCGGCATCGTCGGGTGGCCCGGGCGTGCGGTTGTCCTCGGTCAAGGTCGTCGACGACGCCGGGTTCATCTACCCGAGTCGGCCATCTGCGGTTTCATGTACGCGGTGGCCACCGGCGCCGACGTCACCAACAACAGCTACTACATCGACCCGTGGCAGTTCTGGTGCGACGACGACGCCGACCAGCGTGCCGTCAAGACCGCCGTCGACCGGGCGGTGCAGTACTCGCAGGGCCACGGCGTGGTGAACGTGGCGGCGGCCGGCAACTCCAACGTCGACCTGGCTCACAAGACCACCGACGCCACCAGCCCGGACGACACCACCCCGGTCACCCGGCCGCTCAACGCAGGCTGCGAGGACATCCCGGCCGAGCTGGACGGCGTCGTCACCGTCTCCTCCACCACCCAGGCCGGCGCCCGGTCGTCGTTCTCCAACTACGGCGAGGGCGTCATCGACGTCGCCGCCCCGGGCTCACGGATCCTGTCCACCGTCCCCGGCGGCGGTTACGGCCTGAAGTCGGGCACCTCGATGGCCTCCCCGCACGTTGCCGGCGTGGTGGCGCTGCTGAAGTCCGCGCACCCGGAGCTGTCCGGCACCGCGCTGACCGACCTGCTGTACGCCCAGGCGGACGACGTCCCCTGCCCGACCGGGACGACGACCTGCACCGGCCCGTGGCGGACAACGGGTACTTCGGCGAGGGCCTGGTCGACGCGCTGGAGGCCGTGCGCTGACCTGACCAGCCCGCGACGGGGCGTGCCGCAGACCTGCGGCACGCCCGTCGTGCGTCAGCGCGGGGTCAGCTCGGCCTGGCTCCGCAGCAGGCAGAACTCGTTGCCCTCGGGGTCGGCGAGCAGGAACCAGCCGCTGCCGTCGGGACGGCGCCGGTCCTCCACCACGACCGCGCCCAGCTCGAGCAGCCGCAGCAGCTCCTGGTCACGCGGGACGTCCACCGGCCGGAGGTCCAGGTGCAGCCGGTTCTTCACCGACTTCGCCTCGGGCACGTCGATGAACAGCAGCCGCTGCGACCCGTCCGGGGAGGCGATCATGCACTCCTCGTCGCCGGGCTCGTTCGGGTCGTCGGGGTCCTCGGCCCACCCGAGCACGGCCGCCCAGAAGAGCGACTGCGCGTGGGCGTCCCGGCTGTCGACGGTGACGTGCGAGAGGAAGGCGGCCATGGCCAGGCAGCGTCCCCGCCCACCGTCCCGGCGTCCAGCCGATTGCACCGGCGTCGACGCAGCGAGATCTGCGTTCTCGTGGTCGTCCGGGCCAGGAGGCCACGAGAACGCAGATCTCACGCGGAGGACGGTCCCGGAGAACCGCCCGCAGGGCTCAGCGGGTGCGGCGGAGCAGGGCCAGGAACATCGCGTCGGTGCCGTGCCGGTGCGGCCACAGCTGCCCGTAGTCCCCGCGGGCGATGCCGGGCACCTCGGGGAACAGCGGCGCGACCGGCAGCACCTCGACGTCGTCGCGACCGGCCACCGCGTCGACGATGGCGACCGTCTCGGCGGTGTGCGGGGAGCAGGTCACGTAGGCGACCACTCCCCCGGGCCGCACCGAGGCCAAGGCGCTGTCCAGCAGCCGCGTCTGCAGCTCCGCCAGCGGCGCGACGTCCTCGGGCACCCGGCGCCAGCGCACCTCGGGACGGCGGCGCAGCGCACCCAGCCCGGTGCACGGTGCGTCGAGCAGCACCCGGTCGAAGGAACCGGCCGGCCAGTCGGGTGCGGTCGCGTCGGTGACCCGCACGTCGACGTCGTCCTCGCCGGCGAGCGCGCCGCGGACCAGCTCGGCCCGGTGCTCGGCGCGGTCGGCGGCGGTGAGGTGCACCCCGGCCGGGCGGACCGCGGCCAGCAGCCCGGCCTTGCCGCCGGGGCCCGCGCACATGTCCAGCCAGGCCGCGTCCGGGCCGTCGAGGGGGGCGCGGGTGAGCGCGAGGGCGGCCAGCTGGCTGCCCTCGTCCTGCACCGCGGCCGCGCCGGACCGCACGCTGCGCACCTTGCCGGGGTCGCCCCCGGGCAGCCGGACGGCGTAGGGCGACCAGGGACCCGCCTCGCCGCCGGACTCGGTGACGAGCTCGTCGCGGTCGACGTGCCGGGCCACCAGGTGCACCTCGGGCGCGAGGTCGTCGGCCAGCAGCGCGGCCTCGACCTCGGCGTCCTCGCCCAGGGCGTCGCGCCAGGCGTCGACGATCCAGCGCGGGTGGTCGGTGGCCAGCGCCAGCCGGTCGGTGTCGTCGGCGGGGGCGAGAGCGGCGACCCAGGCGTCCCGGTCACCGCCCGCGGCGACCTTGCGGAGCACGGCGTTGACCAGGCCGGAGGCGCCGGTGCCGACGATCGCCCGGGTGAGCGCCACGGTGGTGTCCACCGCGGCGTGCGCCGGGACCCGCAGGTCGACGATCTGGTAGGTGCCCAGCCGCAGCAGGTCGAGCACCTTGCGGTCCAGCTCGGGCAACGGCCGGGAGACCAGCGTGGTCAGGATCGCGTCGAGCGTGCCGGTGGCGCGCAGCGTGCCGTAGGCGAGCTGGGTGGCGAAGGCGGCGTCGCGCGGCTCGAGCTGGCGCTCGCGCAGCAGCTGCGGCAGCAGCAGGTTGGCGTAGGCGTCGCGGCTGGAGACGCCGTCGAGCACGTCGTAGGCGGTCAGCCGGGCGCCGTCCAGCACCGGGCGGTGCCGCCGCGACTGCGGGCGCTGGTTGCCGGTGCCGGGGTCGTTGCGGCGCTTGTGCCCGGCGCGGCGGTCGGGGCCGGTCACGCGCCCCCCTGCTCACCGAGGCGCTCGCCGGGCTCGAGCCGGGCGCCGCGCGCCCAGTCCGCCGCCGGGAGCATCTTCTTGCCCGCCGGCTGCACCTCGGTGAGCCGGACGGCGCCGTGCGCGGTGCCGACCAGCACGCCGGCGGGGCCGACCGACAGCTCGCCCGCCTCCAGGGCCGGCGGGGACTGCTGCGGCTCGACCGGGGCCAGCCGCAGCCGGTTGCCCCGGAAGGTGGTCCAGGCGCCCGGTGCGGGGGTGACCCCGCGGACCCGGCGGTCGACGACGTGCGCCGGCAGCGCCCAGTCGACCCGGGCGTCCTCGGTCTCGATCCGCGGCGCCAGGCTGATGCCCTCGGCCGGCTGGGGCTCCGCGCGCAGCGACCCGTCGGCGATCCCGTCGAGGGTGGCCACGAGCAGCCCGGCACCGCTGACGGCGAGCCGGCCGAGCAGGTCCCCGGACGTGTCGCGGGGGCCGATCGGCTCGGTCACCACCCCGAAGACCGGGCCGGTGTCCAGCCCCGCCTCCAGCTGGAAGGTGGCGGCGCCGGTGACCTCGTCACCGGCCATCAGCGCGTGCTGCACCGGTGCGGCGCCGCGCCAGGCGGGCAGCAGCGAGAAGTGCAGGTTCACCCAGCCGTGCACCGGGACGTCGAGCGCCGCCGGCGGCACGAGCGCGCCGTAGGCGACCACGGGAGCGCAGTCGACGGCCAGGTCGGCCAGCTGGGCGAGGAACTCGGGGTCCCGCGGCGAGCGGGGCTGCAGCACGGGGATGCCGGCGGCGTCGGCGCGCTCGGCGACCGGCGACCGGCTGGTGCGGCGCCCGCGGCCGGCGGGGGCGTCGGGCCGGGTGAGGACGGCGACGACCTCGTGCGCGGAGCCCAGCAGCGCCTCGAGGGAGACGACGGCCGGGGCCGGGGTGCCGGCGAACAGGAGCCTCAGTGGGGGCTCACCTTCACGACGGGGGCCGGCAGCGGCGAGCCGTCGGGCACGTAGGACTGGTGCCCCTGCCACTCGGCACCGGCCAGCACGTCCAGCGCGGCGGCTCGGGCCTCGGCGTCCAGGCGGTCGACGAACAGGACGCCGTCGAGGTGGTCGGTCTCGTGCTGGATGGCGCGGGCGAGCTTGTGCGAGCCCTCGACGCGCAGCGGCTCACCGTGCATGTCCCAACCGGTGGCCGCGACGGTGAGGTAGCGGTCGCAGTCGAACCGGTAGCCGGGGATCGACAGGCACCCCTCGGCGTCCCGCTCGACGTCCTCGCCCACGGGGACGACGTCGGGGTTGACGATGTGGCCCACCTCGCCGTCGACGTACCAGGTGAACACCCGCAGGCCCACGCCGATCTGGGGCGCGGCCAGGCCGGCGCCGCCGGCGGCGTGCATGGTGTCGGTCAGGTCGGCGACGAGCTGGTGCAGCTCCTTGTCGAAGTCGACGACGGGGGCGGCGGGGGTGCGCAGCACCGGGTCGCCCATGATCCGGATCGGGGTGACGCTCACCGGGTGAGTCTAGGTGGCGCTCAGGCGGGCGGCCGCACGGCGACCTCGCTACCGTGCTGGGGGTGATCCCGGTGACGTCCCACCACGTCCGTGCGGTCCTGCGCTGCGCCACCGACGGGGTGACCGTCGGGCTGGCCGAGGCCGCCCTCGACCACCCGGCCCGGTCCCGCGCCCGCCGGCGGCTGTACCTGGCCGTGGTGGGGGCCTTCGCCGCCGACGGCCTGGTGCAGGAGCTGCCCTGGGTGCGCCTGGCCCTGGAGGGCGCCACCCCCGACGCACCGGCCGCGGAGGACCTCGACGTCCTGGTCCGGCAGGGGGTGCTCGCCTGCGGGTGGGGTGTGCTGGTGACCGTCGTCGACGGACCGCTGGCCTCCACGCTGCGCCGGCGCGGGGTGCGCCGGCCGCACCTGGTGCTGGGCGTCGTCGCCGGGCTGTGCACCGCGGTCAGCACGCTGCCCGGCTGGTGGCGGCAGGCCGGGGAGCGCGCGGCGGTCGAGCAGGCCACCGCCCGGCTGGACGAGGAGCTCGCGGAGCTGCTCGACCAGCCGGCCGGCTGAGGCCCGCGGGTCAGCTGCTGAGCGTCACCGAGGCGCGGTCGGCCTCGACGTGCTGGCCCTGCGCGGCCAGCTGGGCCGCACCCTCGGCGTCGTCGACACCGACCGTGGCTGGGAAGCCGCCGTCGTGGGCGGTGACGGTGCCGGTGAAGTCGACCCGGTCACCCTGGCGCACCTGGTAGGGCGACTCACCGGCCTGGCCGGCGAGCTGGACCCACACCCGCTGGTCGTCGGAGCTGCCGACCCAGAAGCCCTCGTCGGCGGGCACGGAGAGCACCTGGACGGCGGTGCCGGTGACCTGCTGGCCGCTGACCTGCCCGAGGACGGGAGTGGGGTCGGCGGGCGCAGCCGGGTCCAGGACGGCGGTGCCGTCGGCGGCCACGAGGCTGCTCGGCTGCCCGGCGGCCGCGGCACCTGCCGCACCACCGGCCGCACCGCTCGCCGAGCTGCTGGCCGAGCTGGTGGCGGAGCTGCTGGCCGAGCTGCTCGCGCGCGGCGAGGAGCTGGACGCGGACGTGCCCGCCGCGGCCGACGTGCTGGTGGGGCTCGCCGAGGCGGCCGCGCCCGGCTGCGGGTCGTCGTCGCCGCCGCACTGGCTCAGCAGCAGCAGGAGGGCGATCAGCGCGGCCGCGACGACCAGCCCCAGCCACAGGCCCTTCCGGCTCTTCTTCTCCGGGCCGACGCTGGTGGCGCCGCGGGTGGTGCCGGCGGCGGGCTGTCGTGGGTCGCTCATGGGTGCTCCAGACGTGAGGACGCCGCCCGACAGAGGGCCGGACGGCGAGGGAGTGGCGCGGCGGCCCAGGAACCGGACCGCCGTCAGCCACTCCTCGCTACCCGGCCGTTTACAACGTAAACAGCGCTGGTCGGAGGCTCAGGCGAGCTCGAGCGGGTCCAGCTGCACGCGCACGTGCTCCAGCGCCTTGCGTGCGCTGCGCACCCCCTGGACGTCGTGCAGCGCGCGGGCCAGCGCGACGCCCTCGCCGCGCCGGATCCGCACCAGGTACCGCTCCCGCTCGCCCTCCTGACCCGGCCGCGGCGGCTCGGGGACCGGCCCGAGGACGTCGGCGCCCTCGGGCAGCCGCAGTGCGTCGAGGAACTCCGCGAGCGCGGCCGGGGACGCCGACAGCGAGGCCATCCGGGTGACGGGCGGGAAGCCCAGCTCGCGGCGGTCGGCGAGCTCGCGGGTGGCCAGCCCGGCGGGGTCCCAGCGCACCAGCGCCTGCACCACCGGGTGCGCGGCGTCGGCGGAGACGACGACCCGGCCACCGGCCCGCACGAGCGCCGCGGCGTTCATCCAGCGCCGCATCGTCTCCTCCCCCGCGCGCAGGTCGGCCCGGCCGAGCAGCGCCCAGGAGTCCAGCAGCAGCGCGGCGCCGTAGCCGCCCTCGGCGACCGGCTCGGCGCCCGGGGTGGCGACGACGATCGCCGGGTCACCGGACACGGTCGCCAGCACGCCGGAGCTGCGGCCGGACACCCGCACCGCCGCCCCCGGGAAGGCCCGGCCCAGCTCCTCGGCCGTGCGGGAGGCGCCGATGACGGCGGCGCGCAGCTTCGTGCCGTGGCAGTGCGGGCAGTCGAAGGTCGCCGCCGGCCGCGCACACCACCGGCAGGCGGCGATCCGGACGCCGTTGGCCCCGGGCTGCGGGGCGATGCCCAGCGGCCCGGCGCAGTGGGCGCACCGCGCGGGGGCGCGGCAGCGGTCGCAGACCAGCGAGGGCACGTAGCCCGACCGCGGCACCTGGATGAGCACCGGGGTGCCGGCCTGCAGGGCCTTCCGGGCGACGTCGAACCCCAGGGTGGGCAGCCGGGCCGAGCGGGCGGCGGGGTCGCGGGCCAGCTCGAAGTCGCTGCCCAGCGCCTCCACCCGCGGGGCGGCGGTGCGCAGGGTCGCCCGGTCGGCGACCAGCTCGTGCGCCCAGCCGGACTCGACCAGCAGCGCGGCCTCGGCGGTGCGCGCGGTGCCGGCGACGACGGCGGCGCAGGAGGCCAGGTGCGCGCGGTGCACCAGCACGTCGCGGGCGTGCGGGTACGGGGCGCGGGGCTCGGCGTGCAGGTCGTCGCCGTCGTCCCAGATGACCACCAGGCCGAGGTCCCGCACCGGGGCGAACACCGCGCCGCGGGTGCCCAGCACCACCTGCGCCGTCCCACGGGAGGCGGACAGGAACCGGCTGTAGCGGGTGTCGGGCGAGGAGTCCGCGCGCAGCACCGCCACCGAGCCCGCGGGCAGCAGCGCCTCGGCCGCGGCGGCGAGCCGGTCGAGGTCCTTGCCGTCGGGGACGACGACCAGTGCACCGCGACCACCCGACAGCGCGGCCTGGCACAGCTCGGCCAGCCGGGTGGGCCAGTCCTCGCCGGGCAGCGCCGTCCACACCGCGCGCGCCGGGTGGCCCTGGGCGACGGCCTCCAGCAGCAGCGCACCCGTCGGGTACCGGGCGAACCCGGCCGGGTCGGGGGCCGGCGGGGGCGGCGGCGGGTCCTGCCGCGGCCGCTTCTCCGGCGCACCCCGGCGGGGCGGCAGGGCCAGCCGCAGCACGTCGGTCATCGACCCGGCGTAGCGGTCGGCGACCGAGCGGGTCAGCTCGGCGACCTCGGGGGTGAGCACCGGCTCGGGCGAGACGACCTTGGCCAGCGGGGCGAGCTTGCCGGTGTGGTCGGTGCTCCCGGCCAGCTCGAGCACCACGCCGTCGACGAGCTTGCCGGCGAACCGCACCCGCACCCGGCAGCCGGCCACGACGTGGTCGGCCAGCTCCTCGGGCACGGCGTAGTCGAAGGGCCGGTCCAGGTGGGCCAGCGGCACATCGACGACGACCCGGGCCACCCGCTGTGCGCGGGTGCCCGGGTCGTCGAGGGTGGCGTCGCTCAGGTTCAGACCCCGGTGGCGGCGCGGAGGGCGTCGACGCGGTCCAGCCGCTCCCACGGCAGCTCGACGTCGGTGCGCCCGAAGTGGCCGTAGGCGGCGGTCGGGGCGTAGATCGGGCGCAGCAGGTCCAGGTCGCGGACGATCGCGCCGGGGCGCAGGTCGAACACCGCGGTGATGGCCTTCTCCAGCACGTCCTCGGGGACGGCGTTGGTGCCGAAGGTCTCCACGAACAGGCCGACCGGGTGCGCGGCGCCGATCGCGTAGGCGACCTGCACCTCGCAGCGGCGGGCCAGGCCCGCGGCCACGACGTTCTTGGCCACCCAGCGCATGGCGTAGGCGCCCGAGCGGTCGACCTTGGACGGGTCCTTGCCGGAGAAGGCGCCGCCGCCGTGCCGGGCCATGCCGCCGTAGGTGTCGACGATGATCTTGCGGCCGGTCAGGCCGGCGTCGCCCATCGGGCCGCCGATCACGAACTTGCCGGTGGGGTTCACCAGCAGCCGGTGGCCGGTGGTGGGCAGGCCCAGCTCGGCGAGCGCGGGGACGACCACCAGCTCCTCGATGTCGGGGGCCAGCAGGGTGTCGATCGAGATGTCCTCGGCGTGCTGGGAGGACACGACCACGGTGTCCACGGCGACCGGGCGGTCGTCCTCGTAGACGACGGTGACCTGTGTCTTGCCGTCGGGCCGCAGGTAGGGCACCGAGCCGTCCTTGCGCACCGCGGACAGCCGGCGGGACAGCCGGTGCGCCAGCGCGATGGGCAGCGGCATCAGCTCGGGGGTCTCGTCAGTGGCGTAGCCGAACATCAGGCCCTGGTCACCGGCACCCTGGCGCTCGATCATGTCGTCGGCCACCGCGGCCCGGTGCTCGGCACCGGTCAGCTCGGCCCGGCGGGCCTCGTAGGCGGTGTCGACGCCCTGGGCGATGTCCGGGGACTGCGCGCCGATGGAGACGCTGACGCCGCAGGAGGCGCCGTCGAAGCCCTTGCGCGAGGAGTCGTAGCCGATGCCCAGGATGGTCTTGCGGACGATGTCGGCGATGTCGACGTAGCCGGAGGTGGTCACCTCACCGGCGATGTGCACCTGGCCGGTGGTGATCATCGTCTCCACGGCCACCCGGCTGCGGGGGTCCTGGGCCAGCATCGCGTCCAGGATCGCGTCGCTGATCTGGTCGGCGATCTTGTCCGGGTGGCCCTCGGTCACCGACTCGGACGTGAAGAGACGGCGTGGCACTGGGTTCTCCCTGCAGTCGGCTGCCGAGCGCGTGCATCGCGGTCGGGAGGGCCTCCGGCGGTGGTCGGGAGCCCCGGCGGCCGAGGGTACCGGCGGGCGCCGACAGTGGTGGTCGGCGGCGGTCCGCAGCGGCGGTCGGGTCAGCCCCGCGGGGTGAGGCCGGTCACCACCCGGTCCCAGATGGCCGCGGCCACGACGTCCTTGCCCGCGGCCGGGACGGCGGTGGCCGTGCCGTCGGCGTCCAGCAGCGTCACCTCGTTGTCCGGGCGGCCGAAGACCCGGCCTGCGGACACGTCGTTGACCACCAGGAGGTCCACGCCCTTGCGGGCGAGCTTGGCGCGGGCGTGGGTGAGCACGTCGCCCTCGTCGTCCCCGGTCTCGGCGGCGAAGCCGACCACCCGCTGACCGGCCGGGCGGGCGGCGACCAGCTCGACCAGGACGTCGGGGTTGCGGACCAGCTGCAGCTCCGACGGCTCGGTGGCCCCGCCCTTCTTGAGCTTGGTGCCGGCGACGGTGACCGGCCGGAAGTCCGCGACGGCGGCGGCCATCACCACGACGTCGGCGCCGGCCGCCTCGGCGTGCACGGCCGTGCGCAGCTCCTCGGTCGACCCCACCCCGACGACCCGGACGCCGAAGGGCGCCGGGGCCTCGACGTTGGCCGCGACCAGCACGACGTCGGCGCCGCGGGCGGCGGCGACCCGGGCCAGCGCCCAGCCCTGCCGCCCGGAGGAGCGGTTGCCCAGGAAGCGCACCGGGTCCAGTGCCTCGCGGGTGCCCCCGGCGGTGATCACGACCCGTCGGCCGGTGAGGTCCTGGGCCAGGGCGCCCGGGCCGGTGGCGAGCACCAGCTCGGCCAGCGCGGCGACGTCGGCGGGCTCGGGCAGCCGGCCGGGACCGGAGTCCGGGCCGGTGAGCCGGCCCACGGCCGGGGGCAGCACGACCGCCCCGCGTCGGCGGAGGGTGGCGGCGTTGTCCTGGGTGGCCGGGTGCAGCCACATCTCGGTGTGCATGGCCGGCACGAACACCACGGGGCAGTGCGCGGTGAGCAGCGTGGCGGTGAGCAGGTCGTCGGCCCGGCCGGCAGCGGCGCGGGCGAGCAGGTCGGCGGTGGCGGGGTTGACCAGCACCAGGTCGGCGGCCTGGCCGATGCGCACGTGGGCGACCTCGGGGACGTCGTCCCACACCTCGGTGGAGACCGGGTTGCCGCTGAGCGCCTCGAAGGTGGCCGCACCGACGAAGCGCAGCGCCGAGGCGGTCGGGACGACCCGCACCTCGTGGCCGCGCTCGGTGAGGGCCCGGAGCAGCAGGGCGGACTTGTAGGCCGCGACGCCGCCGCCGACGCCGAGCACGATCTTGCTCATGCGGTCATCCTCCGCCAGACACGACGAGGTCCCCGGCACCAGGTGCCGGGGACCTCATCAGTACGGGTGGTGCTGTGCAGCTGTACCGGTTCAGTTCTCGCCGGCGGTGTGGGTCAGCAGGCCCTCGTTGATCTCCCGCAGCGCGATCGACAGCGGCTTCTCCTGGGGAGCGGTGTCGACCAGCGGGCCGACGTACTCCAGCAGGCCCTCGGAGAGCTGGCTGTAGTAGGCGTTGATCTGGCGCGCGCGCTTGGCGGCGTAGATGACCAGGCCGTACTTGCTGCTGGTGCGCTCGAGCAGCTCGTCGATCGGCGGGTTGGTGATGCCCTCAGGGGCGGGTGCGACTCCGGACACGGGCGGGCGTGCTCCTCAACTCGGTGTGCGGGCGGGCGGCGGATGTGCTCCGCACGGTCGCCTCGGGTGTGTCTCCGACGCGGTCAGGGACCAGCGGGCGGAGGCGCAGTCAGCAAGCCTACCAACTCGTCCGCCGCTCTGGCCACGTCGTCGTTGACGACCACCACGTCGAACTCGCCGGAGGCGTCCAGTTCGGCCTGCGCGAGGGCCAGCCGACGCTCCTGGACCTCGGGGTGCTCGGTGCCGCGGCCGGCCAGCCGGCTGACCAGCGCCGCCCACGACGGCGGGGCCAGAAAGACCAGCTGGGCCTCCGGCGCGCGCTCGCGCACCTGCCGGGCGCCCTGCAGCTCGATCTCCAGCAGCGCCGGCGAACCCGCCCGCAGCTGCTCCTCGACCGGACCCCGGGGCGTGCCGTAGCGGTTGCCCGCGTACGAGGCCCACTCCAGCAGGTTGTCCGTGGCCATCAGGTCGTCGAAGGACTCGTCGTCGACGAACCAGTAGTGCTCGCCGTCGACCTCGCCCGGACGCGGCTTGCGCGTGGTGACCGACACCGACACCCAGACCTCGGGGTGCCGGCGCCGGACCTCCGCGACGACCGTGCCCTTGCCCACCCCGGAGGGGCCGGAGAGCACGGTCAGCCGCGCACGGTTCCCGTCAGCCATGTGTCGTCGATCGGGTCCGGGGCGGCCGGAGGCCACCGCGGGGTCCGGTCAGAGTGCGCCCTCGGCCGGGATCTGGTCGGGCTGGACCTGCTCGCCGGCGAACTCGGACTCCAGCGCCTTGCGCTGGTTGGCGCCCAGGCCACGGACACGGCGGGTCGGGGAGATCTCCAGCCGCTCCATGATCTTGGCCGCGCGGGCCTTGCCGACGCCCGGGAGGGACTCCAGGACGGCGGAGACGCGCATCTTGCCGATGACCTCGTCGGTCTCGCCCTGCTTGAGGACGTCACCGACCGTGGTGCCCTTGGCCTTGAGCTTCTCGCGGAGCTCGGCGCGGGCCTTGCGGGCCGCGGCGGCCTTCTCCAGGGCAGCGGCGCGCTGTTCGGGGGACAACTCGGGAAGGGGCACGGTGCAACCCAATCGTGTTCGCGCCGGCCCTGCGGCCGGCGGGGTGTTCGAGGTCTGGGTCAACCTGCAGGCGGCCCTGCTGTTGAGCCTGGCCGCCAACCTAGTCACCCTGAACCGGCTGGTCACGCTGGACCCCGTGCGCATCCGGGCAGACCGGTGTGCTTAGCCGGACGCGCGGCGGACCGAACGGTCCCGTAACGGCCTCGTCACCCCTGGTCAGTGCGCTGGTCGCCGCCCCGTCACCTGCCGGACACCGGCCCCCAGCAGCGCTCCGGCGACGAGGACGACGACCAGGGCGACCCCCAGCCACGGCCCGGCCGGCGGGGTGGGCGCCGCGCCCTCGAGGGCCGGCCGGGCCGTGCGGGACGACCACAGCAGGACGCCCCCGAGGACGGCGAGGCCGACGGCCGCCCCGAGAGCCGTTCCCGGCGCCGTCCGGGACCGGACCGGTCCGTCCCCGCCCAGGAGCCACGCGACCGCTCCTGCCGCCAGCAGGACGCCGCCGGCGACGAGGGCACGACCGACGCCGGCCAGCCAGGCAGCGTCGACCAGCTGGTCGTACTGCTCCGGCGACAGGAACACGAGCTCGGGGTCGGCGGCCGGGGGCCTGCGGGCCAGCAGGAGGCCCGGCACGGCCAGGAGCACACCGGCTCCCACGGCCACCCAGCCCGCGGCACGACCCGGTCCCCGCACGCCCGGGCCGGCCGGGGCACCCGTCGCCGCTGCCGCCACGGCAGCCGCCAGCACCGCCCCGAGCACCGCGGTGCCGAGCCCGGCCAGCTGCACGCCGCTGACCCGGACCGGGGAGGTCACGGGCGGACAGCCGACGCCGACGCCGCAGGACAGCGGTTGGTACGTGCCCCCGTAGGTGACCACGGCGGGTGCCTCCCCGGTCAGCACGAGGACCGCCCCACCGACGACCAGCAGTCCGGCCAGCGCACCGAGGGCCACGACGGCGGGCCTGGTCCGGACGCCCCACCGGCGCCCCAGCAGACGCCCGGCCCAGCCGCCGAGCACCAGCAGGCCCACGACGAGCAGGCCCACCCCCAGTAGGTGCCCGCCGGTCCACAGCAGCGGCCAGTGGTCGTCGAGGGAGGCCAGCAGGTCGCTGTCGTAGGCGATGTCCACGCCGGCCGGGGCGTAGGCGAAGGAGCCGGCGTCGGGCGCGGTGGCCTGCGCCTGGGCGAAGACCACGGCCCCCGCGGCGCACAGCAGCGCGCCCAGTGCCGGCAACGACCAGGGCGGCGGGCGCCTCATGCGCTCAGCTCGGCCGTCCACCGGTCGGCGGCGGCGCGCAGGGCGGCGGCGTCCGCGCCGGCCCGCAGCACGTCGCGGGACACCGAGGGGACGACGGCCCGGTCGCCGAACAGCCGTCGCAGGTCGGCCACCGACCCGCCCTGGGCACCGAGCCCGGGGGCGAGCACCGGCCCGCGCAGTCCGGACAGGTCGACGTCCAGCTCGGCCAGCGTCGCGCCGACGACGACACCGTGCGAACCGGTGGACGGCCCCCAGCGGCCCTGCTGGTCGGCGTCCGCCGGGTCGCCCCCGGCCCGGTCCGGGCTGTTCCACCGGCCGACGGTGTCGACCACGGTCTGGGCCACGCTGCGCTCCCCCACCAGCGCCGACTGGAAGGTCGCGGCGTCGGGGTTGGAGGTGCGGGCGAGCACGAACAGCCCGCCGCCGAACTCGTCGGCGGTCCGGCGGGCCGGCTCCAGCGAGTCCGGCCCGAGGTAGGGGCTGACGGTCAGCGCGTCGACGGCCAGCGGGTGGTCCGGGCGCAGGTAGTCCGCGTACCCGGCCATGGTCGAGCCGATGTCGCCGCGCTTGGCGTCCAGCAGCACCAGCGCACCGGCCGCCCGCGCGGCTGGGACGGCGTCCTCGAGCACGGCCAGCCCGGCCGAGCCGTGCCGCTCGTAGAAGGCCAGCTGCGGCTTGAGGACGGCGACGTGCCCGGCCAGGGCGTCGACGACGAGGTCGGTGAACCGGCGCAGACCCTCGGCGTCGTCGGTGAGGCCCCACTCCAGCAGCAGCTCGCGGTGCGGGTCGATGCCGACGCACAGCGGCCCGCGGTCGGCGACGGCCGCGGCGAGCCGGGCACCGAACGTCATGCCAGCTCCTCGACGCAGGCCCGGGCCAGGAAGGGGTCGGCGAACGCCCCGGTGGCGGTCTGCACCCCGGCCGCGCCCAGCTCCAGCAGTGCGGCGGCACTGGCCGGGTCGGTGACCCCGCCCATGGCCAGCACGTCGAAGCGGTGGCCGCCGGTGGCGCGCAGCTGCAGCAGCCGGGCGGTGAACTCCAGGGCCAGGTCGCGCACCGCGACCCCGGACACCCCGGCCAGCGGGCGGCCCGGGAAGGTGGGCGACCCGTCGGCGCGCTGCACCGCGCACTGCACGGTGTTGATCGCCGCGATCCCGTCCAGGTGCGGCGCGATCCGCGGCACCAGCCCGGCCAGCGCGGGCCCGTCGAGCCAGGAGAGCTTGGCGACCAGCCCGGTGGTCGAGGACAGCGCGCGCCGGGTGGTCTCGACGATCGCGGTGGTCAGCTCGGGGTCCAGGCAGATCGGCGGCCGCACGCCGCCGCCGGAGCCCAGGGTGTTCGGGCAGGAGAGGTTGAGCTCCACCACGGGCGCGCCGGCGGCCTCGGCCAGCAGCGCGGTGCGGGCGAAGTCGTCGGCGATCGCCTGCAGCTGCGCGGTGCCGTCCCCGTCGTCCTCGCCCATCACGCTGACCAGCAGCAGCTGGTCCTCGGCCAGGCAGCGGACGGCGGCTGCGACGTCCTCGGTCCAGACCGCGGGGTCGGGTGAGGGGACGCCGAAGGAGTTGGTGCTGGTGACCGCGGGGTCGCCGGGGGTCACCCAGTCCGAGGGCTCGGCGTGCACCACCGGCGGCGCACCGGGCCCGAACGGCTCCCGCGCCCCGGGGACGAACGCCCAGTTCGGGAAGGCGTTGGCGGCGTGCTCACGGCTGCGGACGGTCTTGTAGGTGAGCAGGTTGAAGCCGTTGCCGGCCAGGTACTGCACCCACGCCGCGGTGCCGGTCATCGGGCAGGCCGGCACCCCGATCGGGAAGCCGACCCGCCGGCCCAGCACCTCAAAGCTGCCGGCCGCGCGCGGGCGCACCGGCAGCCGCGGCCCGGGCGGGCCGACCCGGGCACCGGCGACGTCGTCGGTCAGCGCGTAGGCGGGGTACCGGACGCCAGAGCGGGCCAGCAGCCGGTGCTGCCCGGTGGTGGCCAGCACGCGGACCAGCGCGGGCAGGTCGCCGTCCTCCAGCGCGCCCGCGTCCAGCCGGGTGGTCACCTCGGCCGCCCATGACGGCACGGCGAGGTCCGCCACGCCGTCCAGGCGGGCGACGGCGGCGGCGGCCAGGCCGCGGAGGACGGAGCCGGTCAGCCCGGTGGCGCGCAGCTCGCGCTGCAGCTCCGCCGTCCCCCCGGCCTGGACGCCGCCGCCGGTCACCCGAGCGCCTTGGCGGCCTGCGCGTCGGCCAGCACCTGGTGCAGCTCCTGCAGGCTGCGCACGCCGAGGTCGCCACGCTGCAGCGCCTCCACGCCCTGCACGGTGGCCGCCATGCCCTGCACGGTGGTGATGCACGGGATGCCCATGCCCACCGCGGCGGCGCGGATCTCGTAGCCGTCCAGCCGCGGCCCGCCGTTGCCCGGGGTGCCGAACGGGGTGTTGACCACCAGGTCGACCTCGCCGGCCTGGATGCGCTCCACGCAGTTGCCCGGCCCGTCGGAGAACTTGCCGACGACCTCGCAGGCCACGCCGTTGCGGCGCAGCACCTGGGCGGTGCCCTCGGTGGCCAGGACGCGGAAGCCGAGGTCGGCCAGCCGCTTGACCGGGAAGACCGCCGACCGCTTGTCGCGGTTGGCCAGCGAGACGAACACCGTCCCGGAGGTGGGCAGGTCGCCGTAGGCGGCGGCCTGGGACTTGGCGAACGCGGTGCCGAACTCCGCGTCGATGCCCATCACCTCACCGGTGGACTTCATCTCCGGACCGAGGATCGTGTCGACGCCCTGGCCCTCGACGGTGCGGAAGCGGTGGAAGGGCAGCACGGCCTCCTTCACCGAGATCGGCCCGTCGACGGGCAGGTCGGTGCCGTCACCGGTGGCCGGCAGCACCCCGGCGGTGCGCAGCGAGGCGATCGTCTCCCCCACCGCGATCCGGGCCGCGGCCTTGGCCAGCTGCACGGCGGTCGCCTTGGACACGAACGGCACCGTGCGGCTGGCGCGGGGGTTGGCCTCCAGCACGTACAGGACGTCGTCCTTGAGCGCGTACTGCACGTTCATCAGCCCGCGCACACCGATCCGGGCGGCGAGCGCCTCGGTGGCGGCCCGGATGCCGCGCAGGTCCGCACCGCCCAGGGTGATCGGGGGCAGCGCGCACGCCGAGTCACCGGAGTGGATGCCGGCCTCCTCGATGTGCTCCATGACCCCGCCCAGGTACAGGTCGGTGCCGTCGTAGAGCGCGTCGACGTCGATCTCGATGGCGTCCTCGAGGAACCGGTCGACCAGCACCGGGTGGTCGGTGCTGACGTCGGTGGCCTTGCGGATGTAGGACTCCAGCGTGGCGTCGTCGTAGACGATCTCCATGCCGCGCCCGCCGAGCACGTAGGACGGGCGCACCAGCACCGGGTAGCCGATGGTGGCGGCGATGTCCTGCGCCTGGGCGAACGTCGTGGCCATGCCGTGCTTGGGCGCGAGCAGCCCGGTGTCGGACAGCACCCGGGAGAACTCCCCGCGGTCCTCGGCGGCGTCGATGGCCTCCGGCGAGGTGCCCAGCACCGGGACGCCGGCGTCCTTGAGCCGCTGCGCCAGGGCCAGCGGGGTCTGCCCGCCGAGGGTGCAGATGACCCCGGCGACCGGGCCGGCGGCGCGCTCGGCCTCGACGACCTCCAGCACGTCCTCGAACGTGAGCGGCTCGAAGTAGAGGCGGTCGGCGGTGTCGTAGTCGGTGGAGACGGTCTCGGGGTTGCAGTTGACCATCACCGCCTCGTAGCCGGCGTCCTGCAGGGCCATCACGGCGTGCACGCAGGAGTAGTCGAACTCCACGCCCTGCCCGATCCGGTTGGGCCCGGAGCCCAGGATCAGCACTGCCGCCTTGGTGCGCGGCTCGACCTCGGTCTCCTCGTCGTAGGACGAGTAGTGGTACGGCGTCTTCGCGGCGAACTCCGCGGCGCAGGTGTCGACGGTCTTGTAGACCGGCCGGATGCCCAGCCGCCAGCGCAGCACCCGGACGCCGTCCTCACCGGCGAGCTCGGGCCGCAGCGCGGCGACCTGCCGGTCGGACAGGCCGTGCCGCTTGGCTCGGCGCAGCAGCTCCGGGGTGAGCGACGGGGACTCCCGGAGCTCCTCGCCGATCTCGTTGACCAGGGCGATCTGGTCGACGAACCACTCGTCGTAGCCGCTGGCCGCCGACACCTCGGCGACCGTCGCACCGGCGGCGAGCGCCCGCTGGGCGGTGTAGAGCCGCCCGTCGACCGGGGTGCGCAGCTTCTCCACCAGCGTGGCGGCGTCGGCGGGCTCGGCGGTGTCGGTCCAGAACCCGGCAGCGCTGGTCTCGGTGGACCGCATCGCCTTGCCCAGGGCCTCGGTGAAGTTGCGGCCCATGGCCATGACCTCACCGACGCTCTTCATGGTGGTGGTCAGCCGCGGGTCGGCACCGGGGAACTTCTCGAACGCGAACCGCGGGATCTTCACCACCACGTAGTCCAGCGACGGCTCGAACGAGGCCGGGGTGACGCCGGTGATGTCGTTGGTGATCTCGTCGAGGGTGTAGCCGATGGCCAGCTTGGCGGCGATCTTGGCGATCGGGAAGCCGGTGGCCTTCGACGCCAGCGCGCTGGAGCGGGACACCCGCGGGTTCATCTCGATGACGACGAGGCGCCCGGTCTCGGGCTGCACGGCGAACTGGATGTTGCAGCCGCCGGTCTCCACGCCGACCTCGCGCAGCACGGCGATGCCGACGTCGCGCATGGTCTGGTACTCGCGGTCGGTGAGCGTCATCGCCGGGGCGACGGTGACGGAGTCACCGGTGTGCACGCCCATCGCGTCGATGTTCTCGATCGAGCAGATGACCACCACGTTGTCGCTGCGGTCGCGCATCAGCTCGAGCTCGTACTCCTTCCAGCCCAGCACCGACTCCTCGATGAGGACGGTGTGGACCGGGGAGTCGGCCAGGCCGTGACCGGCCATCCGGCGCAGCATCGGCTCGTCGGTGGCGATGCCCGAGCCGAGCCCGCCCATGGTGAAGGAGGGCCGGATGACGACGGGGTAGCCGACCTCCTCGGCGGTGGCGATCGCCTCCTCGACGGTGCCGCACACCGTGGACCGCGGGGCGTCGGCGCCGATCGAGCGGACGATGTCCTTGAACCGCTGCCGGTCCTCACCGCGGTTGATCGCCTCGACGTCGGCGCCGATGAGCTGGACGCCGTACTTGTCCAGCACGCCGTTCTCGAACAGGCCGATGGCGATGTTCAGCGCGGTCTGCCCGCCGAGGGTCGCGAGGACCGCGTCCGGGCGCTCCTTGGCGATGACGCGCTCGACGAACTCCGGGGTCAGCGGCTCGATGTAGGTGGCGTCGGCGACCTCGGGGTCGGTCATGATCGTCGCCGGGTTGCTGTTGACCAGGCTGACCCGCAGCCCCTCGGCCTTGAGCACCCGGCACGCCTGGGTGCCGGAGTAGTCGAACTCGCTGGCCTGGCCGATGACGATCGGGCCGGAGCCGATGACCAGGACGTGCTCCAGGTCGGTGCGCTTGGGCATCAGGCCTTCTCCCCCGTGCTCGACTCGACGACGGGTGCAGGCGTCACCGCGCTGCCCTCCTTGTTGGCTTCCATCAGGTCGACGAAGCGACCGAACAGCGGGTTGGCGTCGTGCGGGCCGGCCGCGGCCTCGGGGTGGAACTGCACGCTGAACGCCGGGGTCTCCAGCAGCCGCAGCCCCTCGACGACCTGGTCGTTGAGACCCACGTGGCTGACCTCGACCGGGCCGAACGGGGTGTCGGTGGGCCGGTCCAGCGGGGCGTCGACGGCGAAGCCGTGGTTGTGGCTGGTGACCCGCACCGTGCCGCTGACCCGGTCGAGCACCGGCTGGTTGAGCCCGCGGTGGCCGAAGCGCAGCTTGTAGGTGCCCAGGCCCAGCGCACGGCCGAGGATCTGGTTGCCGAAGCAGATGCCGAACAGCGGACGGCGGGCCTCCAGCACCCCGCGCACCGCCTCGACCGCGTAGTCCGCGGCCGCCGGGTCGCCGGGGCCGTTGGAGACGAAGACGCCGTCGATGCCGGCCTCGAGCAGCTGCGCGGCAGTGGAGGTGGCCGGGAGCACGTGGGTCTCCACACCGAGCTCGGCCAGGTACCGCGGGGTGGCGGTCTTGATGCCGAGGTCGAGGGCGGCGATGGTGAACCGCTTCTCCCCCACCGCCGGGACGACGTAGGGCTCGCTGGCGCTGACGCCGGGGGCGAGGTCCGCGCCGGTCATCGAGTCGCTCGCCGTCACCCGGGCCAGCAGCTCCGCCTGGTCCAGCTCGGTGCTGATGCCCGCGCGCATGGCGCCGCGGTCGCGCAGGTGCCGGGTCAGCGCGCGGGTGTCGATGCCGCTGATGCCCACGACGCCCTGGGCCACGAGCTCGTCGTCCAGGCTGCCGGTGGCGCGCCAGTTCGCCGGGCGGCGGGCGGGGTCGCGGACGACGAAACCGGCCACCCACATGCGGCGGCTCTCGTCGTCCTCGCCGTTCACGCCGGTGTTGCCGACGTGCGGCGCCGTCATCGTGATGATCTGGCCGGCATAGCTGGGGTCGGTGAGCGTCTCCTGGTAGCCGGTCATCCCGGTGGAGAACACCGCCTCGCCGACCGTGGTGCCGGTCGCGCCGTAGGACTCGCCGCGGAACGTCCGTCCGTCCTCGAGCACGAGGATCGCCTGTGTCACTGCTCTGCTCCCGTTCCCGGCCACGCTCGCTCCGCTCCTCGCTCGTTCCTCGCTGCGATGCTCACTCGCTGCCGGTTCACTTCGTTGCCTTTCCGTCGAGCACGGTCGCGACGCCCCGGAGGAACGTGGCGACCACCCGGCCGGGGAGCTCCCGGCCGGCATAGGGGCTGTTGCGGCTGCGGCTGGCCAGCGCGGCCGGGTCCACGACCGAGGAGTGCGCGGGGTCCAGCAGCAGCAGGTTGGCCGGCTCGCCGACGGCGAGCGGGCGGCCGTGCGTCTCGAGCCGGCCGATCGCGGCGGGGCGGACCGACATCCGGTCGGCCACCCCGCGCCAGTCCAGGAGCCCGGGCTCGACCATGGTCTGCACCACGATCGACAGCGCCTGCTCCAGCCCGAGCATCCCCGGGCGGGCGGCGGCCCACTCGCTCTCCTTGTCCTCCACCGCGTGCGGCGCGTGGTCGGTGGCGACGGCGTCGATCGTGCCGTCGGCCAGCCCGGCCCGCAGCGCGGCCACGTCGGCGTCGGTGCGCAGCGGCGGGTTCACCTTGTAGACCGGGTCGTAGGTCTCGGCGAGGGAGTCGGTGAGCAGCAGGTGGTGCGGGGTGACCTCGGCGGTCACCTGCACGCCGCGGGCCTTCGCCCAGCGCAGGATGTCGACCGAGCCGGCGGTGGAGACGTGGCAGACGTGCAGCCGGGCCCCGACGTGCTGGGCCAGCAGGACGTCGCGGGCGATGACCGCCTCCTCGGCGGCGGCCGGCCAGCCGGTGAGCCCGAGCCGGGCGGAGCGCTCGCCCTCGTTCATCTGCGCGCCGACGGTGAGCCGCGGCTCCTCGGCGTGCTGGGCGACGACGCCGTCCAGGGCCTTGACGTACTCCAGCGCGCGGCGCATCAAGGCGGGGTCGGCGACGCAGTGCCCGTCGTCGGAGAACACCCGCACCCGGGCGGCGGAGTCGGCCATCGCGCCCAGCTCGGCCAGCTGGGTGCCACCCAGGCCTACGGTCACCGCGCCCACCGGGACGACGTCGACCAGCCCGGCCTCCTGGCCCAGCCGCCACACCTGCTCGACGACGCCCGCGGTGTCGGCGACCGGGTCGGTGTTGGCCATGGCGTGCACCGCGGTGAACCCGCCGAGCGCAGCGGCACGGGAGCCGGTCTCGACCGTCTCGGCGTCCTCGCGGCCCGGCTCGCGCAGGTGGGTGTGCAGGTCGACCAGGCCCGGCAGCGCGACGAGGCCCGCGCCGTCCACCACCTCGTCATCGCCGTCCAGCCCGGGGGCCATCTCGGTGATGCGGCCGTCGGTGATGCGGATGTCGACGGCGTCCTCGCCGTAGGGCTTCACGTTCTTGATGAGCGTCACTCGGGTGCGCCTCCCAGCAGCAGGTACAGGACGGCCATGCGCACGCTGACGCCGTTGCCGACCTGCGCGACGATCGTGGAGCGGGGCGAGTCGGCCACCTCGGCGGCGATCTCCATCCCGCGGTTCATCGGGCCCGGGTGCATGACGATCGCGTCGTCGGCCAGCACCGCCATCCGGCGTCCGTCCAGGCCGTAGCGGCGGCTGTACTCGCGGGCGCTGGGGAAGAACGAGGCGTTCATCCGCTCGGCCTGCACGCGCAGCATCATCACCACGTCGGCCTTGGGCAGGACGGCGTCCAGGTCGTAGCTGACCGACACCGGCCAGCTCTCCACGCCCACCGGCAGCAGCGTGGGCGGGGCGACCAGGGTGACCTCGGCGCCCAGGGTGGTGAGCAGGCCGACGTTGGAGCGGGCGACCCGGGAGTGCAGCACGTCGCCGACGATCGCCACCCGCACGCCGTCGAGCCGGCCCAGCCGCTGGCGGATCGTGTAGGCGTCGAGCAGCGCCTGGGTGGGGTGCTCGTGGGTGCCGTCGCCGGCGTTGACCACGCTGCCCTGCACCCACTGCGCCAGCCGGTGCGGGGCGCCGGAGGCGGAGTGCCGGACGACGATGCCGTCGGCGCCCATCGCCTCCAGGGTGAGCGCGGTGTCCTTGAGGCTCTCGCCCTTGGAGACGCTGCTGCCCTTGGCGGAGAAGTTGATGACGTCGGCGGAGAGGCGCTTGGCGGCCAGCTCGAAGCTGATCCGGGTGCGGGTGGAGTCCTCGAAGAAGAGGTTGACCACGGTGCGCCCGCGCAGCGTGGGCAGCTTCTTGACCTCGCGGCCGGCCAGCGCCTGCTCGATCTGGGCGGTGGTGTCCAGCACCAGGGTGGCGTCGGCGCGGTCGAGGTCGGCGACCTCGAGCAGGTGCCGCTTCACTGCTCGCCCCCGGTGAGCAGGACCTCGTCCAGCCCGTCGATCTCGGCCAGGTGGACCTCGACCTTCTGGCTGCGCGAGGTGGGCACGTTCTTGCCCACGTAGTCGGCCCGGATCGGCAGCTCGCGGTGGCCCCGATCGACGAGGACGGCGAGCTGCACCGCGCGCGGCCGGCCCAGGTCGCGCAGCGCGTCGAGGGCCGCGCGGACCGAGCGGCCGGAGAACAGCACGTCGTCGACGAGGACGACGAGCCGGCCGTCGATGCCGGACTCGGGCAGCCGGGTGTCCTCCAGCGCGCGCACGCCGCGCAGCCGCAGGTCGTCTCGGTAGAGCGTGATGTCGACGGTGCCGACGTCGATGCGGGTGCCGCTGAAGGCCTCGATGCGGGCGGCCAGCCGGCGGGCCAGCGGGGCGCCGCGGGTCGGGATGCCGACCAGGACCAGGTCGGCCAGGTGGCTCGCGGCCTTCTCGATCAGCTGGTGGGCCACGCGGTCGACGACGCGGGCGACGTCCTCGGCGCTCAGCAGCGGCGGGACGGGTGGTGCGGGCAGCTCTGATGACATGGTCATCAAGCCTCCTTCCCCGCCTCACGGGACGGGTCGTTAAAGGAGATCCCGCCTCCGGCCTGGGCCGGGGAGCGGGGTGGACCGGCGTCGACGGTACTGCACCCCCGGTCGTGACCCTGCATCACCGGTCTGAGGGGTCTGAGCAGCCCGCATCCCCCGTTCGGGTCTCCCTGACTGTCGCGCCACTCAGAAGACAAGTACTCTGCGTGACCAGAACAGTTCCGTTCCGACGACAGTCAGTGAGCAGAGGGTCATGAGCACCGACTACTCCAGGGCGCTGGGCGCCCGCCTGCGTGCCATCCGCAACCAGCAGGGGCTGTCGTTGCAGGGCGTGGAGGACAAGTCCCACGGCCGGTGGAAGGCCGTGGTGGTCGGCTCCTACGAGCGCGGCGACCGTGCGGTGACCGTGCAGCGCCTCTCCGAGCTGGCCGTCTTCTACGGCGTCCCGGTCTCCGAGCTGCTGCCCGACCCGCGTCCCAGCTCGGCGGTGACGAAGAGCACCAAGATCGTGCTCAACCTCGAGTCGCTGGGCTCGCTGCCCGCCGACGAGGCCGGCCCGCTGGCCCGCTACGCCTCCACCATCCAGGCGCAGCGCCACGACTACAACGGCAAGGTGCTGTCGATCCGCGCCGAGGACCTCAAGTCGCTGGCGATCATCTACGACATGAGCCCCGACGAGCTGACCACCCGGCTCATCGAGTGGGGCGTGCTCTCCCCTGGCGCCGACGGCAGCATCTACGCCGACGAGGACGAGGACGCCGACTACGGCGACCGCCGCCGCGCCCCGCGCTGACGCACGACCCCCTCTGCCCCCACGGCTCGCGCGCGGTGGGAGGCAGAGGGGCCACGAGAGGCCCCATCCGCTGAGCGGGTGGGGCCTCTCGTGCGTCGTCGGGGTCACCCCGTGGACGGCCGGCGCATGAGATCTGCGATCTCGTGGCGACCCGGCCCGTGAACCCACGAGATCGCAGATCCCGCGCTCATCGACCGCTCCGCACGAGTCGACGTCCCTGGGCTCGGCCAGGACGCCTGCCCGGCAGCGGGAACGACATCTGCGCTCTCGTGGTCTCCGGGTCCTGGAGGCCACGAGACCGCAGATCTCATGGGCCGCGGCAGTCGCTGACCGATGCGCCGTCGAGCAGGACCTCGACGTCGGTCCGCGGCGGTCGCTGACCGGTGTGCCGTCGAGCGAGACCTCGACGTCGGGCCCCGGCGGTCGCTGACCGGTGTGCCGTCGAGCGAGACCTCGACGTCGGGCCCCGGCCCGTGCTGGACGGCGTACGCGAGCGTCACCCGCTCCCGGTCACGCTCCCGCGACCGGGCTCCTCGGCTCCCCGTCGGCCGGTCGTGGCAGCTGCCCCGCGACGCGGGTCTCCGTCACGACCGCCTCTGCCGAGTGGGCAGTCGGGGTCGCCGGCGGCGGCGTGTCCGGCCGTGTCGGCGGCGGCAACTGCCCACTCGGCGTCCCGGGAACGCGAACGGCCCACTCCGGGAGCCGGAGTGGGCCGTGGGCGTTCAGCGGTGGTTCAGGTGGGGATCTCCGCGCGGACGATGCCGCCGAGGACGCCGTTGACGTAGGACGGCGAGTCGTCGGTCGACAGCGTCTTGGCCAGCTCCACCGCCTCGTCGATGACCACGGCGTCGGGGACGTCGTCGACCCAGAGCAGCTCGTAGACCGCCATCCGCAGGATCGCGCGGTCGACGTCGGGCAGCCGGTCCAGCGACCAGCCGGAGGCGTGGGCCTCGATCAGCTCGTCGATCTTGGCCTGCTGCTCGACGACGCCCTCGACGAGCCGGACGGCGTGGTCGGGCACCGGCGGGTTGCCGTCGGCGACCCGGTCGCGGAGGACCACGAGCGGGTCGCCACTGCGGAGGTCGGCCTCGTAGAGGACGTCGACGGCGCGCTTACGGGCCTTGGTGCGGGCTGCCACGAGGTCAGCTGACCCGGCCGAGGTAGCGGCCGTCGCGGGTGTCGATCTTCAGCTTCTCGCCGGTGGTGATGAACAGTGGGACCTGGACCTCGGCACCGGTCTCCAGCGTCGCCGGCTTGGTGCCACCGGTGGAGCGGTCGCCCTGCAGGCCCGGGTCGGTGTGCTGGACGACGAGCTCCATGGTGACCGGCAGCTCGACGTAGAGCGGGGTGTCGTTGTGCACCGCCACGGTGACCTCGGTGTTGTCCAGCAGGTAGTCCGCGCCGCTGCCGACGGTCACCTCGGGCACGTAGACCTGCTCGAACGTGTCGCCGTCCATGAAGACGAAGTCGGTGCCCTCCTTGTAGAGGAAGGTCATGTTCCGCTTGTCGACGTTCGCCGTCTCGATCTTCAGGCCGGCGTTGAACGTCCGGTCGACGACCTTGCCCGACAGCACGTTCTTCAGGGTGGTGCGCACGAAGGCGCCGCCCTTGCCCGGCTTGACGTGCTGGAAGTCGGTGACGGTCCAGAGCTGGCCGTCCAGGTTGAGGACGATGCCGTTCTTGAGGTCGTTGGTGGTAGCCATCTAGAGGACCAGGAGTTCCTTGCTCGTGAGGGTCAACAACTCGGGCTCGTCGTCCGTGACGATCAAGGTGTCCTCGATCCGGACACCGCCGTGGCCGGGCAGGTACACGCCTGGCTCCACGGTGACGGCCATGCCAGCGGCCAGACTACCTGCGCCGAGCGCGGAGATGCCCGGAGCCTCGTGGATCTCCAGCCCGACACCGTGCCCGAGGCCGTGCGTGAAGTGCTCGCCGTGCCCGGCGGCGACGATGACGTCGCGGGCGGCGGCGTCGACGGCGGACACGTCGGCGCCCACCGCCAGCGCGGCCCGGCCGGCGGCCTGGGAGGCCGCGACCAGCTCGTACACCTCACGCTGCCAGTCCGCGGCGTGGCCCAGCACGAGGGTGCGGGTCATGTCGGAGTGGTAGCCGTCGACGGTGGCGCCGAAGTCGAGCTTCAGGAAGTCGCCGTCCCGCAGCACGGTGGCGTCGGGCCGGTGGTGCGGGATGGCGGAGTTCGCGCCCGCGGCCACGATCGTCTCGAAGCTGGGCGCCTCGGCACCCAGGGCCAGCATGCGCGCGTCGAGCTCGCGGCCGACCTGCAGCTCCGTGCGGCCCGGGCGCAGCGCCCCCTCGGCGGCCAGCTCGGCCAGCGCCTGGTCGGCGACCGCGCACGCCCGGCGCAGCGCCTCGATCTCACCGTCGTCCTTGATCGCGCGCAGCGTCTCGACCGTGCGCCGGACGCTGACCAGCTCGACGGCGCGACCGGCCTCGCCGGCCAGCCCCTCGAGGCCGCGCAGCTCGTCGACGGTGACCACGTGGGACTCGTAGCCCAGCCGGGTCGTGCCCTCGGTCAGCGCGGCCCGGGCCAGGGCGGGCAGGGTGGCCCGGTCGATCAGCAGCTCCACGTCGGGCACCTGGGCGCCGGCCTGGGTGGTGTACCGGCCGTCGGTGCCGAGCAGGTCGGCGCCGTCGGTGCGCACCAGCAGCACGCCGTTGGAGCCGGTGAACCCGGTCAGGTACCGGACGTTGAGCAGATCGGTGACCAGGACGGCGTCCAGTCCGTTGGCCGCGGCGGTCTGCCGCAGCCGGTCGCGGCGTCCGGCCTCGCGCTCGCTCATCGGGCTGCCTTCCCGGCCAGGTAGCGCAGGGCGAGCTCGTAGCCCTGCACCCCCAGGCCGACGATCGTGCCGTCGGCGACGGCGGAGACGTAGGAGTGCTGGCGGAACGCCTCGCGGGCGTGCACGTTGCTGATGTGCACCTCCACGACCGGTGCGGGCACCGCGGCCAGGGCGTCGCGCAGCACCACCGAGGTGTGCGTCCACCCGCCGGGGTTGATGACCACGGGGTCACCGGCGTCGGTGGCGTCGTGCACCCAGCCGAGCAGCTCGGCCTCGGAGTCGGTCTGCCGGACGACGACGTCCAGGCCCAGCTCGGTGGCGGTCACGCCGATCAGCTCGACCAGCTCGGCGTGGGTGGTGGAGCCGTAGACCTCCGGCTCGCGGGTGCCGAGCCGGCCGAGGTTGGCGCCGTTGAGCACCTGGATGGTCATGCGTCCTCCACTGCGGCCCAGGCGGCGTCGAGCCAGGCCTGGTCGGGGTCGGTCAGGATGGTGGGGCTGCCCAGGCCGCCGAGGACGACGAAGCGCAGCGAGGCGCCCCGGGCCTTCTTGTCCAGCCGCATGACCGCCTGCAGCTGCGCCCAGTTCCCGGCGTAGCGGGTGGGCAGGCCCATCGCATCGACGAGCGAGCGGTGCCGGTCGGCGTCGGTGCGGGACAGCCGGCCGGCCCGGAACCCCAGCTCGGCGGCGAACACCAGGCCCACCGCGACCGCCTCGCCGTGCCGCCAGCGGAAGTCCTCGACCCGCTCGATGGCGTGGGCGAGGGTGTGTCCGTAGTTGAGGTACTCGCGGCGGCCGGTGTCGTAGAGGTCCTCGCCGACCGCGTCGGCCTTGACCTGGACGGCGCGGGCGATGAGCTCGGCGGTGTCGGCGCGGCCGGTCGGGTCGGCTGCCAGCAGCTCGAGCACGCGGCCGTCGGCGATGAACCCGCACTTGACGACCTCGGCCAGCCCGGAGCGGAACTCCGCCTCCGGCAGCCCGGCGAGGGCGTCGGTGTCGGCGAGGACGGCGGCCGGCGGGTGGAAGGCGCCGACGAGGTTCTTGCCGGCCGCGGTGTTGATGCCGGTCTTCCCGCCCACCGCGGCGTCGACCATGCCCAGCAGGCTCGTGGGCACCTGCACGACGCGGACGCCGCGCAGCCAGGTGGCGGCCAGGAAGCCGGCGAGGTCGGTGACCGCTCCCCCGCCGACGCCCACGACGGCGTCGGAGCGGGTGAGGCCGAGCCGGCCGAACTCCTCCCAGGTCCGGGCGGCGACCTCGGCGGTCTTGGCGGCCTCGCCGTCGGGGACGACGACCGCCTCGGCGGCGACGCCGGACTGCTGCAGCGTCTCGACCGCGGCACCGGCGGCCGCGGCCAGCGCCGGGCTGTGCACGACCGCGGCGCGCAGGGTGCCGTCGAGCACCAGGCCGAGCTGGGTCTGCACCCCGGGGCCGATCAGGACGTCGTAGGGACGGTCGCCGGCGACGGTGATCCGGTGCGCGGTCACGGGGCGACCTGCACGGCGGCGAGGACGTCGGCGACGACGTCGGCGATCGGGCGTCCGGCGGTCGGGACGGTCACGGTGGCCACCTCGGCGTAGAGCGGTGCGCGGGCCCCGAGCATGGTGCGCAGCATGGCGCGGGGGTTGACCGCCAGCAGCGGCCGGTCGCGGGACAGCCCCACCCGGTGCGCGGCGGACGCGACGTCGACGTCCAGCCAGACGACGGTGCACCCGGACTCGACGAGCAGCTCCCGGGTCGCCGGGCTGAGCACCGCTCCCCCGCCCAGGGCCAGGACGCCGTCGTGCTCGGCGAGGGCCCGGGCGACGGCCGCTGCCTCCAGCTCCCGGAAGTGCGGCTCGCCGTGCGTGACGAACAGGTCGGCGACCGTCGTCCCGGTGGTGGCCTCGACGTCGGCGTCGGTGTCCCGGAAGGGGACGCCGAGTGCGGCGGCGACGGCCGTGCCCACCGTCGTCTTGCCCGCCGCGGGCGGGCCGACGACCACGAGCACCGGGCGGGTCACCGGTAGGTCAGCGCGTCGAGGTAGCCCTGGACGTTGCGACGGGTCTCGGGGACCGAGTCGCCGCCGAACTTCTCCAGCACCGCGTCGGCGAGGACCAGGGCGACCATCGCCTCCATCACCACGCTGCCGCGCGGGACGGCGCAGGCGTCGCTGCGCTGGTTGATCGCGACCGCGGCCTCGCCCGTGGCGGTGTCGACGGTGGCCAGCGCGCGGGGCACGGTGCTGATCGGCTTCATGGCCGCGCGCACGCGGAGCACCTCGCCGTTGGTCATGCCGCCCTCGATGCCACCGGCGCGGTCGGTGCGCCGGGACAGCTGCCCGTCGGCGACGTCGATCTCGTCGTGGGCCACGGAGCCGCGACGGCGGGCGGTGCCCAGGCCGTCACCGACCTCGACGGCCTTCACCGACTGCACGCCCATCAGGGCACCGGCCAGCCGGGAGTCCAGCCGCCGGTCCCAGTGCACGTGGCTGCCCAGGCCCGGCGGCAGGCCGTGCACGACGACCTCGACCACGCCGCCCAGGGTGTCGCCGGACTTGCGGGCGTCGTCGATCTCGGCGGTCATCGCCGCGCTCGTGGCGGGGTCCGCGCAACGCACCGGGTCCTCGTCGAGGCGCGGGTTGTCGTCGGGGCCGGGCAGCACGCCGTCGGGGGCGGTGACCGGGCCGATGCCGACCACGTGGCTGACCACCTGGACGCCGAGGACCTGCTGCAGGAACGCCCGCGCGACCGTGCCGAGCGCGACCCGGGCTGCGGTCTCCCGGGCGCTGGCGCGCTCGAGCACCGGGCGGGCGTCGTCGAAGCCGTACTTCTGCATGCCGGGCAGGTCGGCGTGGCCCGGGCGCGGGCGGGTGAGCGGGGCGTTGCGCGCCTGGCCGGCCAGCACCTCGGCGTCCACCGGGTCCGCGGACATCACGCTGGACCACTTGGGCCACTCGGTGTTGCCGATCTGCACGGCGATCGGACCGCCCTGCGTGACCCCGTGCCGGACGCCGCCGGTGAGGGTGACGACGTCCTCCTCGAAGCTCATCCGCGCGCTCCGGCCGTGACCGAGCCGGCGACGGGTGAGCTGGGCGTCGACGTCGGAGGTCTGCACCTGCACCCCGGCCGGCAGGCCCTCCAGGATCGCGGTGAGCTGCTGCCCGTGCGACTCGCCTGCGGTCAGCCAACGCAACATGCGGGCGATTCTGCCCTAGCCCGCGTTGAGGACCAGCGCGACGTAGGCGCCGGCGAGCAGCGGCGGGCCGAAGGGGACCGCGGTGCGCCACCCCGCGCGGCCGACCGCCACCAGCACCAGCGACCCGGCCGCGCCGAGCAGCAGCCCGGCGAACACGCCGGTGACCAGCACGTCCCACCCGGCCCAGCCGAGGACGACGCCGATCAGGCCGAGCAGCTTCACGTCGCCGCCACCGAACCCGCGCGGCTGCACCAGCCGGGCAGCCGTGCCCAGCAGGTACGCGAGAGCCCCGGCCGCGATCGCCCGCAGCAGCGCGCTCCACGGGCCGGTGACCGCGGCGTCGACGGCCAGCGCGGCGGTGCAGACGGCCACGGCCGGGAAGGTGACCCGGTCCGGCAGCCGGTGGCTGGCCAGGTCGACCCCGGCCAGGACGACGGCCGCGGCACCGAACCAGGCGAGCGCTCCCACCGCGGGGCGGTCGCCGACCAGCGGTGCGGCCCCGACGGCGGCGGCAGCGGCCGCGCTGGTCACCGCGATCCGGACGGCGCCGGGCCGGGCGGCGGGGTCGCGGGTGGCCAGCCGCACGGTGACGGCGGCCAGCCACGGGCCCAGGACCAGCCCCGCAGCTGCGAACAGCCAGCTCACGTGCCGGTCAGGCGTCCAGCGCGGCGCGCATGGCCTCGATCGGGGCGGGCCGGCCGGTCATCAGCTCGACCTGCGCGGTGGCCTGCCAGAACAGCACCTCGAGCCCGCTGATCGTGGTCCCCCCGGCCTCGGTGACCCGCTGCGCCAGCGGGGTGGGCCAGCCGGCGTAGAGGACGTCGAGCACCGTCTGCCCGCGCCACCAGGCGAGCTCGGCCACCGCGGGCTGCCCGTCGGCCGGCACGGTGCTGACCACGACCGGGGCGGTGAGCGTGCCGGTGTGGTCCAGGCGTTGCACGTCGGCGGTCACCCCGAGGGTGTCCAGCACCCGCAGCAGGTCTGCGGCGCGGGCGGGCTCGCGGACGACGACGTCGACGTGCAGGGCCCCCAGCGAGGCCAGCGCGACGGCCGCGGCGGCCGCGGTCCCGCCGGCGCCGAGGACAGCGGCGTGCTCGACCCGCTCCACCCCGCCCAGCTGCAGGGCCATCCCGACGCCGGCGACGTCGGTGTTCTCGGCGTGCCAGCCGGTGTCGGTGCGCACCAGGGTGTTGGCCGCGCCCAGCAGCCGGGGCAGCACGTCGACGGTGTCCGCGACCGCCACGGCCGCCTGCTTGCACGGCATGGTGACGGAGAACCCGCGCCACTCCGGGCCCAGCCCGGCGAGGAGCACCGGCAGGTCCTCGGCCCCGACGTCGAGCGCGTCGTAGGTCCAGTCGTCGAGGCCGAGCGCTGCGTGGGCGGCCCGGTGCAGCAGCGGGGACAGGGAGTGCCCGACGGGCCGGCCGAGGACAGCTGCCCTCATGCCGGCCCGCCCACGGGGGTGCAGGTCACCTGGGAGACCTCAGTTGCCCGGGTTGTCCCGCAGCCACTGCTGGAACAGCAGCACGTTGGCGTCGTGCTCCTCCTTGGTGGCGGCGAACCGGGTCTCCCCGGTGTCGGGGTTGGTCACCACGAAGAACAGCCAGTCGCCCGGCGTCGGGTCCAGCGTCGCCTTGATGGCCTCCTCGCCGGGGTTGCTGATCGCACCCGGGGGCAGGCCGTCGTTGGCGTAGGTGTTGTACGGCGAGGGGTTGGCCCGGTCCTCCGCGGTCGTGGTGACGCCGCTCTTGCCGTTGGCGTAGTTGACCGTGGTGTCCAGCTGCAGGCGCATGCCCTGGGCGATGCGGTTGTCCAGGACCCGGGCGACCTTGCCCATGTCCTCGACCGACCCGGCCTCGGCCTGCACGATGCTGGCCTCGGTGAGCACCGACAGCCGCTGGTCCTCGGGGACGTCGAGGGAGGTGAGCACCTCGTCGGTGCGGGCCACCATCTGGCTGAGCACCTCGACCGCGGTGTCGCCGGGCTCGATGTCGTAGGTGGCCGGGAAGAGGAAGCCCTCGAGCAGGCCGTTGGCGTAGCCGGGCAGGCCCAGCGCCGCGGGGTCGGCGGCCGCGGCCTGGAAGTCCGCGAGCGGGATCTTGCTGCCGTCGGCCAGCCGCTGGAGGACGGCGGTCGCGGTCAGCCCCTCGGGGACGGTCACCCGGCTCACCATCCGGGACGCCGGGTCCAGCAGCAGGTCCAGCGCGGCCCGGCCGGACATCTGTGAGCGCAGGGTGTAGACGCCGGGCTGGATGCCGGCGGCGGCGGGGTTGGCGGCCGCGGCGTCCTCGAACGGGCCGACGGAGGCGATGACGTCGGCGGTGACCAGCGTGGAGCCGATCGCCCGCAGCGAGTCCCCGTCGTTGACCCGGACCTCGACGGTGCCGGTGCCGGTGCCGGGGTAGTCCTCGGCCATCGGGTTCAGCGAGTTGAACAGCGTGCGGCCACCGACGACGGCGCCGACCACGAGCCCGGCCAGCACGAGCAGCGCGAGCACGACGATCACCGGACCACGGCGACGGCGCCGCGGACGGCCCGAGCCGCCCCCGCCACGCCGGCCCCGGCCACCGCCGCGGCCCCCGGAGGAGCCGTCGTCGTGGTGGTCGTCGTCGTAGTGGTGGTCGTCGTGGTGGTCGTCCCCGGCGATGACCTCCAGGCCACCGGTCTCGTCGAAGACCCGCGACGGGGCCTCGTCGTGACCGTGGTCGTGCTCGTGCTCGTGCTCGTGCTCGTGGTCGTGGTCGTCGGCCGGGTGGTCGTCGTGCCCGCCTTCGGTGCCCTGCCGGCGGTACTCGACCGGCGACCAGTCGTCGTGCGGGTCGTGCTCGTCCACGTGGTCGGCGTACGGGTCGGCGGCGCGCAGGTCGCCGGCCACCGGGTGCGCCTGGGTGGCGAGGTCGTCGAACCGCTGGCGGGGGCGCGCGGCCTCCGGGTCGGGGTCGGCGAAGAGGGCGGCCAGCGAGGCCGCCCCCGCCACGGCCGGCTGCGCGGCGGGCGCGGCCGCGCCGCGGGCGGTGGTCCAGCCGGCGTCGGTGTCGCCCTGGACGGACCGGACCGCGGTGCTGCGGCCGGTGGCCGGCCGGGGGGCGGGCACGATCCGGCGACCACCGAGCGGCACGGCGCCGGTCGGGTCGCCGACGGAGGGCACGGCGGGCGCGGCGACCGACATCTCGGTGGTGCGGGGCGCACCGGACCGGAGGAAGCCGACGGAGGTGTGGGCCGGCTTCGGGGCCGGGGGCAGCGGGCGCCGCTCGGCACCGGGTCGCCCGATGCCGAAGGAGCTCACGTCCAGGCCGGCCGCGGCGAGGCCGATGTCGGCCATGCCCGTGGCGTCCAGCCCGGTGATCTCGACGTCGGCAACGTCGACGGCCGACCGACCGGCCAGCAGCTGCACGCCGGTGCCCTCGGTGTCCGGGGCGCGGCGCCGGCGGCGGTCACCGGTCGGCTCGTCGGTCAGCTGCGCGGTCGAGGCGCCGTTCCAGGTGGCCAGCAGCTCGGCTGCGGACCGGCCGCCGTCGAGCTCGGCGTCGCCGGAGGAGTGGCGACCGCGACTGCGCGGCCGGGTCGGGTCCGTCACGAGTGGCGCCCCCAAGCGTCGGGGCCAGTACGTCGTCGCCCGTCGAGATGGCTCTGCAGGATGACCACCGCTGCCGCCTGGTCGATCACCGAGCGCTGGTCGCGGGCACGGATGCCCCCGGCGCGCAGATGACTCGCAGCGGTCACGGTGGAGAGCCTCTCATCGACGAGGTGCACCGGGACGTTCCCGATGCGACTGGCCAGGTCTTCAGCGTAGGCACTGGCATCTCTTGCCGAGGCGCCCGACGCACCGGACAGGTGCTTCGGCAGTCCCACCACCACCTCGACCACCTCTTCTGTCACAACCAGCTCAGCGAGGCGGTCCAGGTCGCTCTGGTCCTTGGCACGCCGGAGCGTCACCAGCGGGCTGGCGAGCATGCCGGTGGCGTCGGAGACGGCCACTCCCACCCGCACGGTGCCCACGTCCACACCCAGCCGGCGGCCCGGCACCCAGGCGGGGGCGGCGTCCCCGTCGGGTCGTTGCTCAGCGGCCATCGCCGTCGTCCTCGACGGGTCCGTCGGGGGCCGGGTCGTCGGTGGCCGGTCGGGGGCGGGACGCGCCGGGCACCCGGGGCGGGTACCCGCCGAGCTGGAGCTGCCCGGTCTCCGGTGCCGCCGCGGGCTGCCGCCCGGGCGCACCGGGTGCGGGCTGGGCGGGCAGCTGCTCGGTGCGCGGCGCTGCGGGGCGTTCCCCGGGCTGCTGGTCGCCGTGCAGCGGGGGCAGCGGGAAGGGCACCCGCTCCGTGCGGTGCTGCCCGTCCGCCTGCTCCGACGGCACGGGCGCGGGCACCGGTGGCCGCCCGGACCTCCTGGTCCGCTCCTCCACCGGTCCGGTGTCCGTGCCGTCGGTGTCGCTCACGCCGTGGTCGCTCCGATCGTCTGCTCGACCGCCGCGAGGGCGGCGGGGATGCCCTCGGGCTGGGTGCCGCCGCCCTGGGCGACGTCCGCCTTGCCGCCGCCCCGTCCGCCGACCGCCGGGGAGGCGGCCTTCAGCAGGTCGTTGGCCGACAGGCCGCGCTGCTGCGCCGCGGGGTTGACCGTGGCGATGAGGGACACCTTGCCGTCGGCCTCCGACGCCAGCACCACCGCGGCGGGCTGCTCGCCGAGCCGGCCGCGGACGTCGAGCGCCAGGCCGCGCAGGTCGCCACCGGACAGCCCCGCCGGGGAGGCGGTGACGACCGAGACCCCGGCGATGTCCCTGGCCGAGGCGGCGAGGTCACCGGCCGCGGCCAGGGTCTGCTTGCCGCGCAGGTCGGCGAGCTCGCGGTCGGCGTCGCGGAGCCGGCCGAGCATGCCGCTGACCCGGTCCAGGACGCCGTCCTGCGGGGTCTTGAGCAGGTCGGCGAGCTGGCGGACCAGGTCGCGCTCGCGGGCCAGGTAGCGGAAGCCCTCCAGGCCCACGGCGGCCTCGACCCGTCGGGCGCCGGAGCCCACCGAGCTCTCCGCGGTCAGCGCGAGGGTGCCGATCTGGGAGCTGCCGCGCACGTGGGTGCCACCGCACAGCTCGCGGGACCACTCGCCGCCGATCTCCACCACGCGCACCTGCTCGCCGTAGGTCTCCCCGAACAGCGCGATCGCGCCGAACTCGCGGGCCTCGGGCAGCGTCATGTACAGCGCGCGGACACCGTGGTCGGCGCGGACGGCGGCGTTGGCGACGTCCTCGATGTCCAGCCGCTGCTGCGGCGAGAGCGCGCCCTGCCAGGCGAAGTCCAGCCGCAGGTACCCAGGGCGGTTGTAGGACCCGGACTGCAGGGCCTGCGGGCCGAGCACCTGGCGCAGCGCGGCGTGCAGCACGTGCGTGCCCGAGTGCGCCTGGCAGGCCGACAGCCGCCACTCCCGGTCGACCTGGGCGTGCAGCTCGGTGCCGGCGCGCAGCTCCCCCTCGAGCACCCGCACCTGGTGGGCGACGAGGCCCTTGACCGGGCGCTGGACGTCGATCACCTCGGCGCGGCCGCCGTCCCAGGTCAGCTCGCCGGCGTCGGCGACCTGGCCACCGGACTCGGCGTAGAACGGCGTGCGGTCCAGCACGACCCGGGTGACGCCGCCGGGGCCGACGACCGGCTGGCCCTCGTGCAGGGCGTCCTCGGACTCGGTGACCACACCCAGCACCCGCGACTGCGTGTGCAGGGTGTCGTAGGCCCGCCAGTCGGTGGGCCCGAACTCGGCCAGCAGCCGGCGGTAGGCCAGCACGTCGACCGAGCCGGTGCGCTTGGCCCGGGCGTCGGCGCGGGCGCGGTCGCGCTGCTCCTTCATGAGGGCCCGGAAGCCGGCCTCGTCGACGGTGACGCCCTGCTCGGCGGCCATCTCCAGGGTCACGTCGATCGGGAAGCCGTAGGTGTCGTGCAGCGAGAACGCCTGCTCGCCCGACAGCGCCGGGGTGCCCGCCTTCTTGGCCGTGCTCACCGCGGTGTCGAACAGCGTCGTCCCGGCGACGAGGGTGCGCCGGAACGCCTCCTCCTCGGCGTACGCGGTGCCCGAGATGCGGGCGAAGTCGGTGACGAGCTCGGGGTAGCTGCCGCCCATCGCGTCCCGGGACACCGGCAGCAGCTCGGGCAGGGTGGGCTCGTCGACGCCGAGCAGCTTCATCGACCGCACCGCGCGGCGCAGCAGCCGGCGCAGGATGTAGCCGCGGCCCTCGTTGCCGGGGGTGACGCCGTCGCCGATGAGCATCAGCCCGCTGCGCACGTGGTCGGCGACCACGCGCAGCCGGACGTCGGTCTCGTGGTCGGCGCCGTAGCGGACACCGGCGAGGTCCGCGGCCCTGTGCAGCACCGGGGCGACCTGGTCGATCTCGTACATGTTGTCGACGCCCTGCAGCAGGAAGGCGACCCGCTCCAGGCCCATGCCGGTGTCGATGTTCTTCTTCGGCAGCTCGCCGAGGATCGGGTACTCCTTGCCCTCCCCCGGTCCCCGCTCGTACTGCATGAAGACGAGGTTCCAGATCTCCAGGAACCGGTCGCCGGTGGGGTCGACCGCGGGACCGCCGTCCGGGCCGTAGGCCGGGCCGCGGTCGTAGTGGATCTCCGAGCAGGGGCCCGCCGGGCCGGCCGCGCCGGTGTCCCAGTAGTTGTCGTCCTTGCCGCGGCGCTGGATCCGCTCGGCCGGGACGTAGGCCCGCCAGGCGTCGAAGGCCTCGTCGTCGTCGAGGTAGACCGTCGGCCAGATCCGGTCGGCATCCAGCCCCAGCCCGCCGTCGGCGACGGGACCGGTGACCAGGTCCCAGGCGAAGGCGATCGCCTCGGCCTTGAAGTAGTCGCCGAAGGAGAAGTTGCCGTTCATCTGGAAGAACGTGCCGTGCCGGGTGGTCTTGCCCACCTCCTCGATGTCGAGGGTGCGCACGCACTTCTGCACGCTGGTGGCCCGCGGGTAGGGCGCGGGCTCCCGGCCGGTCAGGTACGGGATGAAGGGCACCATCCCGGCGACGGTGAACAGCAGCGAGGGGTCCGGGGACACCAGCGAGGCGCTGGGGACGACGGTGTGCCCGCGCTGCTCGAAGTGCGCCAGGAAGCGGCGGCGGATCTCAGCGGTCTGCATGGGGAGGTCTCCTGCGAGCGCGGCCCGGCCCGGTCGGGGCCGGGCCGCGGGGTGGGATGGAGGGGCTCAGCTGTCCGCGGCGTGCGCGCCGCGGCGGGGCAGCGCGTCGGGCAGCGCGCCGCGGTCGGGCAGCGGGGCGTCCAGGCCGGTGCCCGAGCGCAGCTCGTCCTCCCGCATCGCGGCAGCGGCCCGGACATCGGCGCCGAAGTCGCCGATCGCGTCGGCCAGCTCACGCAGGCCCTCAGCCAGCGAGGCGCCGATGCCGGCCGGGGTCAGCTTCTCCGCCGTCCGGGACAGCTTGCGGACGACGAGGGCGCCGATGGTGATGCCCATGGCGAGCCAGAACAGCCGGCGCATCAGGCGGCCCGCCGCGACTCACGACGGGCGCGGCGCTCGTCCTTGGCCGACCGCTGGGCGGTGGCCAGGGCGGCACCCTCGCGCTTCTTCTTCGCCGCGGTGCGCACGCCGTAGCTGAAGGCGGCGACCTTGATCAGCGGGCTGCCCAGGGTGGCGGCGAAGACCGACGTCAGCGCGGCCACGTTGGAGGACACGTTGGCGGCGTTGCCGGTGATGTCGTCCACGCGCTCGAGGTTGGCGTTGACGTGGGTGACCGTCGTCGACGCCTGGCTGAGGATGGGCTGGCTCTGCTCCCGGACCTGGCGGATGGTCAGCGTGGTCTCGTCCAGCGTGCGCCCGAGCTTGAGCAGCGGCACCGCCACCAGGACGACCAGCAGCACCAGGGCGATGGCTGCGATCAGCCCAGCGATCTCTCCTGCGGACACTCGAGGGTCCCCTTCGTCGTCTCGTGCACGGCCCCGGCGGGTGTCCACCGGTCGCGCAACACTAGCCGCCGACGTCCCGGCCGACCGCCGCTGCTGGGGACGGCGGTCAGCGGCGGCGGACGATCGCCCGCAGCTTGGCCAGCCGGGCGCCGATCTGGGCCTCCACGCCCCGGCCGGTGGGCCGGTAGTAGTCGCGCCCCACCAGGGCGTCCGGCGGGTACTGCTGGGGCACCACACCGTCGGGGTGGGAGTGCGGGTAGACGTAGGTCGCCCCGTGGCCCAGCTTCTTCGCCCCGGCGTAGTGGGCGTCGCGCAGCCCGGCCGGCACGGGCCCGGCGAGCCCGGCGCGGACGTCGGCGACGGACTCGCCGATGCCCACGGTGATCGCGTTGGACTTCGGCGCGGTGGCCAGGTGGACGACGGCCTGGGCGAGCGGGAAGTGGCCCTCGGGCATGCCGATGAAGGCGACCGCGTCGGCGGCGGCCACCGCGGTGACCAGGGCCGTGGGGTCGGCCATGCCGATGTCCTCGCTCGCCGAGATGACCAGCCGGCGGGCGATGAAGCGCGGGTCCTCCCCCGCCTCGACCATCCGGGCGAGGTAGTGCAGGGCGGCGTCGACGTCGCTGCCGCGGATGCTCTTGATCAGCGCGCTGGCGATGTCGTAGTGCTGGTCACCGGAGCGGTCGTAGCGCACCGCGGCCTGGGCGACCGCGGTCTCCAGGGTGGCCAGGTCCAGCACCGTGCTGCCGCTGGCCCGGGCCGCGCCGGCACCGGACTCCAGCGCGGTCAGCGCCTTGCGGGCATCGCCCCCGGCCACCCGGAGCAGGTGCTCCTCGGCCTCCTCGGTCAGGGTCACCGCACCGTCCAGGCCGCGGTCGCTGGTCAGCGCCCGGTGCAGCACGGCCCGGACGTCGTCGTCGGAGAGCGGCTGCAGGGCGAGCACCAGGCTGCGGGACAGCAGCGGGCTGACCACGGAGAAGAACGGGTTCTCCGTCGTCGCGGCGATCAGGCTGACGATCCGGTCCTCGACGGCGGAGAGCAGCGAGTCCTGCTGGGTCTTGGAGAACCGGTGGACCTCGTCGATGAACAGCACCGTGCGCCGGCCGGCGTGGGTCAGCTCGCGCTTGGCGGTGGCGATGACCGCGCGGACCTCCTTGACCCCGGCGTCCAGCGCCGAGAGCTGCACGAAGGAGCGCTTGGTGGCCAGCGAGATGACGTGCGCCAGCGTGGTCTTGCCGGTGCCGGGCGGGCCGTAGAGCACCAGCGACATCGGCTCGTCGGCCTCCACCAGCCGGCGCAGCGGGGCACGCGGACCGAGCAGGTGGGTCTGGCCGACCACCTCGTCCAGCGACCGGGGCCGCATCCGGACCGCCAGCGGGGCACCCCAGTCGACCGGTGCGGCGGCGGGGTCGTCCTCGGCGTCGGCGAAGAGCCCTTCGCCGAACAGCCCGGCGTCCCCTGCGGTCACGGTTGCGAAGCTACCCGCGGGGCACGACGGTCTCGACCACTCCGCGATCGGGAAGGCCCTCCCCATGCAGCAGCGCACGATCGGCAACGCCACCGTCGGCACCGTCTCCCTCGGCGCGGTCGGCCTCGGCGGCATGCCGCTGTCGATCTCCGGCGACCGCCCCTCCCCCACCGACGCCGAGGCCGTGGTGCACGCCGCCCTCGACGCCGGGGTGACCCTGATCGACACCGCGGACGCCTACGCCCTCGACGAGCGGGACTTCGGCCACAACGAGGAGCTCATCGCCCGGGCGCTGGCCTCCTACGGCTCGTCCACCGACGACGTCCTCGTGGCCACCAAGGGCGGGCACACCCGGCGTGGCAGCGACTGGGCCATCGACGGGTCGCCGGCCTACCTGCGCCGCGCCTGTGAGGCCTCGCTGGAGCGGCTCGGGGTCGAGCAGATCGGGCTCTACCAGTACCACCGCCCGGACCCCACCGTGCCGTGGGAGGACACGATGGGCGCACTGCGCGAGCTGGTGGACGCCGGGCTGGTGCGGATGGCCGGCATCTCCAACGCCGACATCGGCCAGATCGACTCCGCCCGGGCGATCGTGGGTGACGCGCTGGTGAGCGTGCAGAACCAGTTCTCGCCGGGGTGGCGGTCCTCGGCCGACGAGCTCGCGCACTGCGCCGCGGTCGGGCTGGCGTTCCTGCCGTGGAGCCCGTTCGGCGGCATCACCGCGGCCAAGACGCTGGGCTCGACCGCCGCCGAGTTCGGTGCCGTCGCCGACGAGCTGGGCGTCTCGGCGCACCAGGTGACCATCGCCTGGCACCTCGCCCAGGCCGACGTCGTCCTGCCCATCCCCGGCGCCAGCCGCCCCACGTCCATCCAGGACAGCGCTCAGGGAGCCGACATGCAGCTGTCGGCCGAGCACCTCGCCCGCCTGAACGCCGCCTGACCTCCCCGCCCGCCGAGTGGGCAGTTGCGGTCGCCGACACGCGCCGACACGCTCGTTACAGTGACTGCAACCGCCCACTCGGCCCGTGGCATGCACAGCGGGAACGCTCATCCACAGATCGAGGGCTGCGGTTCCGCTGCAGGTCAGCAGCGAGCGATCGTCGGCGGATGGTCGACGGGAGACTCACGCCCAGTTACACGGTCCACGCTGCGCGGGCAGCGGGACTCACGCGGGCACAGCTCCGGGACGACGGCGTGCGGGTCAGCCGGGGCGCGTACGTCTCCCGCGCCGTGCCGCTCTCACTCGACGCCGCCGCACGCTCACTCGCCCCGCTGCTCCCAGCGGGTGCCGCGTTCAGCCACGGCACGGCCGCCGCGCTGCTGGGGGCCCCACTCCCCCACGGCTGGCCGGTGCACGTGACCGTGCCACCGGACAGTCACCGCCCGCGGCGACAGCGGCTGCGCGGCCACGTGAGCGAGCTTGGACCCGGTGACGTGGTCGACCGGGGCGGGCTGCGGCTGACCAGCGGCCCGCGGACCTGGCTCGATCTGGCGGCCACGCTGCCCGAGGACGAGCTGGTCGCCGTCGGTGACGCCCTGTACCGGGCCGGCCACCTGGACGCCGAGCAGCTGGACGCCCAGCTCGCCGCCTCCTCGCCGCGTGGGATCGTGCGTGCCCGCCGGTGCGCACCGGCACTGGACCCACGAGCGGCGTCCCGGCCGGAGAGCCTCCTCCGCTGGTGGGTCATCGACAGCCCGATCCCCGATCCGGAGCCGCAGGTGCCCGTGCTCGACCGCCGGGGGCGCGAGGTGGCTCACGGCGACCTGGGGTACCGCCGCTGGAAGGTGCTGGTCGAGTACGAGGGCCGGCAGCACGCCGAGCGGGAGCAGTTCGGCCGGGACGTCGACCGGTACTCGCTGATGGCCGCGGACGGTTGGCTGGTGCTGCGCTTCGCCGATCGGCACCTGCGGCAGCGCGCCGTCGTCCTCGACCGCCTGGCCGGAGCGCTGTGGAGCCGGGGCGCCCGGTGGTGAGACGCCGAGTGGGCAGTTGCTGCAGCCGACACGGTCGGACACGCCGCGGACGGCGACAGCAACTGCCCACTCGGGCGACGCAGGGCTCAGACGGCGGGGTCGGACTCCGGCTCGGCCTCGGCGACGAAGTCGATGCCGGCCTCGGTGCGCTGGGCCTCCGAGATCGGCGTCGGGGCACCCGTGAGCGGGTCGTAGCCGGCACCGGTCTTCGGGAAGGCGATGACCTCGCGGATGGAGTCGACGCCGGCCAGCAGCGCGGTGAGCCGGTCCCAGCCGATGGCGGCACCGGCGTGCGGCGGCGGGCCGTAGTCGAAGGCCTCGAGGAAGAAGCCGAAGCGCTCGCGGGCCTCCTCCGTCGACATCCCGATCGCCTCGAACACCCGCTCCTGCAGCGTCGCGTCGGCGATGCGGACCGAACCGCTCATCAGCTCGTTGCCGTTGCAGACCAGGTCGTAGGCGTCGGACAGCGCCGCGCCCTTGTCGGCCTCGAACGAGTCGCGGAACTCCGGCGTGGGCGAGGTGAACGGGTGGTGCATGAACGTCCAGTCGCCGTCCTCGGTCTCCTCGAACATCGGGAAGTCGACGACGAACAGGAACGACCAGGAGCCCGGCTCGATGAGCTCGAGTCGCTTGGCCACCTCGTTGCGCGCGGCGCCCAGCAGCTCCTGCGCGCCGCGGCGGGCACCGGCGGCGAAGAAGACGCAGTCACCGGGCTTCGCGCCCACGGCCTCGACCAGCCCGGCGCGCTCGGCCTCGGAGATGTTCTTCGAGACCGGGCCACCGAGGGTGCCGTCCTCGGCGATGGTGACGTAGGCCAAGCCCTTGGCGCCGCGCGAACGGGCCCAGTCCTGCCAGGCGTCGAAGGCCCGCCGCGGCTGCGTGCCGCCGCCGGGCATCACGATCGCGCCGACGTAGGGCGCCTGGAACACCCGGAACGGGGTGTCGGCGAAGTAGGACGTCAGCTCGGTGAGCTCGATGCCGAAGCGCAGGTCGGGCTTGTCGGAGCCGAAGCGGTCCATCGCCTCGCGGTAGGTCATCCGCGGGATGGCGGGCAGCTCGTAGGAGGCCAGCTGGGCCCACAGCGCACGGATGACGTCCTCGGCGACGGCCAGGACGTCGTCCCGGTCGACGAAGCTCATCTCGAAGTCCAGCTGGGTGAACTCCGGCTGCCGGTCGGCGCGGAAGTCCTCGTCCCGGAAGGCGCGGGCGATCTGGTAGTACCGCTCCAGGCCACCGATCATCAGCAGCTGCTTGAACAACTGCGGCGACTGCGGCAGGGCGTACCAGTGCCCCGGCTGCAGCCGCACCGGGACGACGAAGTCGCGGGCGCCCTCGGGGGTGGAGCGGGTCAGCGACGGGGTCTCGACCTCGACGAAGCCCTTCTCGGCCATGACGGTGCGGGCGATCCGGTTGATCTCGCTGCGCAGCCGCAGCACCGACGCCGGGCCCTGACGGCGCAGGTCCAGGTAGCGGTACTTGTAGCGGACGTCGTCACCGGCGGCCTGCGCGGTCTCGATCGGGAAGGGCAGCGGCGCCGAGGCCGACAGCACCTCCAGGGTCGAGGCGACGACCTCGATCTCACCGGTGGGCAGCTCGGGGTTCTCGTTGCCGGCCGGGCGGGCCTGCACCTGACCCGTCACCAGCACGCAGTACTCGTTGCGCAGCGCGTGCGCCTCCTCCTCGCGGACGACGACCTGGGCGTAGCCCGAGGCATCGCGGAGGTCGAGGAAGACGACCCCGCCGTGGTCGCGCCGGCGGGCGACCCAGCCGGCGAGGGTGACCGTGGTGCCGGCGTCGGTCGCGCGGAGTGCGCCGGCGTCGTGGGTGCGGAGCAAGGGAGTGCCTTTCAGAGAGGGGGTGTCACCAGCGGTCGTGCACGGAGGCGCGGATGCGCTCGTCGTACACGCGCTCGAGGTCGGCGAGCTGGCTGTCGGTCAGCGAGGGCAGGTTGGCCGCGGCCACGTTGCCCAGTGCCTGCTTCACGTTGCGGGCACCGGGGATGACGGCGGTGACGCCGGGCTGGTCGATGACCCAGCGCAGCGCGAACGCGGCGGTCTCGACGTCCGGGCCGGCGATCTCGGCGACCTCACGGGCGGCGGCGACGCCGACGTCGAAGGGCACACCGGAGAAGGTCTCGCCGACGTCGAAGGCCTCGCCGTTGCGGTTGTAGTTCCGGTGGTCGTCGGCACCGAAGGTGGTGTCGACGGTGTACTTGCCGGTGAGCAGGCCACTGGCCAGCGGCACCCGGGCGAGGATGCCGACCTCGGCGCGCGCGGCGGCGGGCAGCAGCTGCTCCAGCGGCTTGCGCCGGAAGATGTTCAGGATGACCTGGATCGACTGCACGCCGGGGTGCTGCAGCGCGGTGAGCCCCTCCTCGACGGTCTCCACGGAGACGCCGTAGGCCGCGATCGCCTGCTCGGCGACCAGCGCGTCGAGGGCGTCGTAGACCCGCTCGTCGGAGTACACGGCCGGCGGCGGGCAGTGCAGCTGCACCAGGTCCAGCGTCTCGACGCCCAGGTTGCGGCGCGAGCGGTCGATCCAGGCGCGCAGGTTCTCGGCCGTGTACTGCTCGGCGGTGAACGGGTCGGCGCGGCGGCCGGCCTTGGTGGCCACGAAGGGGCGCTCGCCGCGGGCGGCCAGCGACTGGCGGATCCGCTCCTCGCTCCTGCCGTCGCCGTAGACGTCGGCGGTGTCGAGCAGGGTGACCCCGGCGTCGAGGGCGGCGTCCAGCACGGCGGCGGCGTCCTCGCTGGACACGTCGCCCCAGTCGCCGCCCAGCTGCCAGGTGCCCAGGCCGACGACGGAGACGTCGGCGCCGGTGCGGCCGAGCGGCCGGGTCTCCAGCGGGGTGTTCGAGGACTCGGCGATGCCGTCGGTGACTGTCACGCCTCCACCGTCGCACGCACGCGGTCGAACAGCTCACCCAGGGGGACGGCGACCTGCTCGTGGGTGCGCAGGTCGCGCAGCTGGGCCACGCCCTCGGCCAGGTCCCGGTCACCGACGACCACCGCGTGCGTGGCACCGGAGCGGTCGGCCGCCTTCATCGCGCCCTTGAGGCCGCGGTCGCCGTAGACGGTGTCGGCGGAGACCCCGGCCGCGCGCAGCTGCCCGACCAGCCGGACGGCGAAGCGCTTGGCCTCCGCACCCAGCGGCACGACGAACGCCTGCACGCCGGAGGAGGCGACGACGTCGAGCCCCTCGGCCTGGATGGCGAGCAGGGTGCGGTCGACGCCGACGGCGTAGCCGATGCCGGACAGGTCCGGGCCGCCGAGGGCTGCGGACAGCCCGTCGTAGCGCCCGCCGCCGCCGATCGCGGACTGCGCGCCGAGGCCGTCGTGGACGAACTCGAACGTCGTCTTCGTGTAGTAGTCCAGCCCGCGCACCAGCCGCGGCGCCTCGGTCCAGGTGACCCCGAGGTCGGTGAGGTGCTGCCGCACCGCGTCGTAGTGCGCCTTCGTGGAGTCCGAGAGGTGGTCGACCATCAGCGGGGCGTCGGTGAGCTGGGCCTGCACCTCGGGGCGCTTGTCGTCCAGCACCCGCAGCGGGTTGAGCTCGGCCCGCCGCCGGGTCTCCTCGTCCAGGTCGAGCTTCTCGAGGAAGGCCACCAGCAGGTCGCGGTACTGCGGCCGGCAGGTCTCGTCGCCCAGCGAGGTGAGCAGCAGCTCGAAGCCCGTGAGGCCCAGGTCGCGGTAGCCCTGCGCGGCCAGCGCCACCATCTCGGCGTCCAGCGCCGGGTCGTCGACGCCGAGCGCCTCGACGTCGACCTGGGTGAAGTGCCGGTAGCGGCCGGCCTGCGGGCGCTCGTAGCGGAAGACCGACCCGACGCTCCACAGCTTCACCGGCAGCGCCCCGGAGTACATCCGGTGCTCGATGAACGCGCGCATCAGCCCGGCGGTGAGCTCCGGGCGCAGGGTGAGCGAGCGGCCACCGCGGTCGGTGAACGTGTACATCTCCTTGGAGACGACGTCGGTCGACTCCCCCACACCGCGGGCGAAGACGGTGGTGTCCTCGAACGTCGGGGTCTCGATGTAGCCGTAGCCGGCCCGCCTCAGCGGGGCGACGAGGGTGTCGCGGACGGCGAGGAACTCCGCCGAGGCCGGCGGCAGGGTGTCGAACGTGCCCTTGGGCGCGCTGAACGTGCTCACTGTGTGGTCTCTCGCTTCGCTCGGGGGCGCGGCCCGGTCACAGGCCCCGGCCCCTCGGGGCCCCGGCGGCTTCCGCCAGGTACGGGTTGGTGGCGCGCTCGCGCCCGATCGTGGTGGCCGGCCCGTGCCCGGGGAGGACGACGGTCTCGTCCTCCAGCGGCAGGACCACGTCGCGCAGCGAGCCGAGCATGTCGCTCCAGGAGCCGCCGGGCAGGTCGACCCGGCCCACGGAGCCCGCGAACAGCACGTCGCCGGCCAGCAGCCCCGGGGTCTCGCCGAGGTCCAGGGAGAAGACCACCGAGCCCCGGGTGTGCCCGGGGGCGTGCCGCACGGTGAGCTCGACGCCGGCCAGGGACAGCACTGCGCCGTCCTCGAGCGGGAGGACGTCCTCGGGGTCGGGCAGGGCGAGCCCGCGCATCAGCGGTGCCAGCTGCGGGCCGTGCCAGGCGGCCGGGTCGGCGAGCATCCCCGAGTCGGCGGGGTGCAGGTAGGCGGGGATGTCGTAGCCGGAGCAGACGGGCAGCACGGAGAAGGTGTGGTCCAGGTGCCCGTGGGTGAGCACGACGGCGACCGGCTTCAGCCCGTCGGCGGCCAGCACCTCCTGCAGCGGCCCGACCGCGTCCATCCCCGGGTCGACCACGACGCACTCGGTCCCGACACCGGGGGCGATGGCGTAGCAGTTGGTGCCGAACGCGCCGGCGGGGAAGGAGCGGATGAGCACCCGTGCAGGTTACGCGGGCGCGATCCGTGCAGGTGGCGCTGCCAGGGAGCGGACAGGCGGCCCACCTACACTGCCCACTCGACACCGCTGGGCGGCGCCGTGGTCGCGGCCGCCCGACCGAGAGCGCCAGCCCGAGGAGCCCGACACACGTGCCGACGAACAAGCAGCGCCGCGAGGCCGCCCAGCGACGACTGCAGCGCCAGCTCGAGCGGCGGGCGCAGATCGCCCGCAAGCGTCACCGCAACCTGCTCATCGGGTTGTCGGTGATCGCGGTCCTCGCCGTCGTCGGCGCGATCTTCGCCATCACCAGCGTCGCCGGGGGCGACGACGACGTGACCGCCGCACCGGCGAGCACCTCGGCCGCCCCGTCGTCGGAGCCCGCGGCCACGAGCGCCGCCGCGCCGAGCACCAACGCCGACGGCACCGTCGCCTGCACCTACACGCCCGACGACTCGGGCACCGCCGCCGGCACCCCGCCGGCGAACGTCCCGGGCACCGGCACCGCGACGCTCACCATGGCCACCAGCGCCGGTGACATCGGGCTGTCGCTGGACCAGGCGAAGGCCCCGTGCGCCTCGGCGAGCTTCGTGCACCTGGCCTCGACCGGTTTCTTCAACGGCACCCCCTGCCACCGGGAGACCTCCTCGGAGGGCCTGAAGGTGCTGCAGTGCGGCGACCCGACCGGTCAGGGCACCGGCGGCCCCGGCTACTCCTACCCGACCCAGGTCACCGGCGACGAGACCTACGGCCGCGGCACGCTGGCCATGGCCAACGCCGGTGCGGGCACCGACGGCAGCCAGTTCTTCCTGGTCTACGCCGACAGCCAGCTGCCGCCGAACTACACGGTGGTCGGCACGATCGACGAGGCCGGGCTGGGCGTGCTCGACCAGATCGCGGCCAAGGGCATCGAGGGCGGCGCCACCGACGGTGCCCCGGCCGAGCCCGTCTCGATCACCACGATGACCGTCCAGCAGTAGCGCGACCCGTCCAGGGCCCGGTCTCCACACGGAGGCCGGGCCCTGCTGCGTCCGCGGCCGCACACTGGGGTCATGGACGCCGACCCGTACGCGGGCTTCCCCCCGGGCTTCTTCGACCGCACCGATGACTCCCCCGACGCCCGGTTCTACGACCGCCCCCGGCTGGTCACCCACATCGACGACGCGGCCATCGCCGCGGTCGGTGCGCTGTACGCCGACCTCGGCATCGACGGGTCCGCGCCCCGGCCCACCCGCGCGCTGGACCTGATGTCGTCGTGGGTGTCGCACTTCCGCACCCCGCCGGCCGAGCTGGTCGTGCTCGGGATGAACGCCGAGGAGCTCGACGCCAACCCGGCGGCCACCCAGCGGCTGGTCCACGACCTGAACGCCGACCCGACGGTCCCGCTGCCCGACGCCGACGTCGACGCCGCCGTGTGCTGTGTGTCGATCGACTACCTGACCCGCCCCATCGAGGTGCTCGCCGACGTGGGCCGCGTGCTGCGCCCCGGCGGGGTCCTGGCGATCACCTTCTCCAACCGCTGCTTCCCCACCAAGGCGGTCCGCGGCTGGCTGGCCACCGACGACGACCAGCACGGCGCCGTCATCTCCGAACTCGTCCGCCGCACCGGCGCCTTCACCGAGCCGACCGTCGAACTCCGCACCGAACCAGGCATCGGTGATCCGCTCTGGTCGGTGGTCGCCACCCGCCCCTGACGCCGCCACGGCGCGCAGCGCCGTCCTTCCGAGCGGGGGCCCGGAGGGTCCCCCGAGGGAGGACCCGTCCCCCTCCCGACGACGGGAGGGGGCGAGGCACGAGCCCCCTCCCCGAGGAGGGAACAGCACCGCTCAACGCAGCAGGGGCACGGCTCCTGGCCGCGGTGCGATCCGGAAGATCGCCGTCTACGCAGTGACGCGCTCCACGTCGAAGACGCCGTCGACGTTGCGGACCGTCTGCAGCACCGCACCCAGGTGCGCGGGGTCGGCCAGCTCGAAGGTGAAACGGCTGATCGCCACCCGGTCCCGGCTGGTCTGCACCGACGCGGACAGGATGTTGACCCGCTCGTCGGCGAGGGCCTTGGTGACGTCGGAGAGCAGCCGGTGCCGGTCGAGGGCCTCGACCTGGATGGCGACGAGGAAGACCGACCCCGGCGAGGACGCCCAGTCGACCTCGACGAGCCGCTCCGGGGAGCGCTGCAGGTCCGCGGCGTTGGTGCAGTCGGTGCGGTGCACGCTCACGCCGCCCCCGCGGGTGACGAACCCCAGGATCGCGTCGCCGGGCACCGGGGTGCAGCACTTGGCGAGCTTGGCCCACACGTCGTGCATGCCGTGGACGACGACGCCCGGGTCGCCGCTGGAGGTGCGGGCGACCGTGCGCTTGGTCGGGATCGCGGTCTCGGCGATGTCCTCGGTGGCGCCCTCGGTGCCGCCCAGGGCGGTGAGCAGCTTCTCCACCAGCGAGTGCGCCGAGACCTGGTTCTCCCCCACCGCGGCGTACAGCGCGCTGATGTCGGGGTAGTGCAGGTCGGCGGCCAGGGTGGCCAGCGACTCCCCGCCCATCAGCCGCTGCAGCGGCAGGCCGGCCTTGCGCATCGCCTTGGTGAGCGCGTCCTTGCCCGCCTCGACGGCGTCCTCGCGGCGCTCCTTGGTGAACCACTGGCGGATCTTGGTGCGCGCGCGGGAGCTGCCGACGAACTCCAGCCAGTCCCGGGACGGGGCGGCCGTGGGCGAGCGGGAGGTGAAGACCTCCACGACGTCGCCGTTGGACAGCGTGCTGTCCAGGGAGACCAGGTTGCCGTTGACCCGGGCACCGATGCACCGGTGCCCGACCTCGGTGTGCACCGCGTAGGCGAAGTCGACCGGGGTGGACTCCCCCGGCAGGCTGATCACGTCGCCCTTGGGCGTGAAGACGAAGACCTCCTGCGGACCGAGGTCGTAGCGCAGGGTCTCCAGGAACTCACCGGGCTCCTGGGCCTCGCGCTGCCAGTCCAGCAGCTGGCGCAGCCACAGCATGTCGTCGCCGGCGGACCCGGGGGTCGGCACGGGCTCGGTCTTGCCGCCGCGCGCGGTCTCCTTGTACTTCCAGTGCGCCGCGATGCCGTAGTCGGCGATGCGGTGCATCTCGAAGGTGCGGATCTGCAGCTCGACCGGCTTGCCCTGCGGGCCGATCACCGTGGTGTGCAGCGACTGGTACATGTTGAACTTCGGCATCGCCACGAAGTCCTTGAAGCGGCCGGGTACCGGCTGCCAGTGGGCGTGCATGATGCCGAGTGCCGCGTACACGTCGCGCACCGACTCGACCAGGATCCGGATGCCGACCAGGTCCCAGATGTCGGTGAAGTCGCGGCCGCGCACGATCATCTTCTGGTAGATCGAGTAGTAGTGCTTGGGCCGGCCGGTGACGGTCGCCTCGATCTTGGCGGCCTTGAGCTGCTCGGTGACGGCGGAGGTCACCTCGGACAGGTAGGTGTCCCGGGACGGCGCCCGCTCGGCGACCAGCCGCACGATCTCGTCGTAGCGCTTGGGGTACAGCGTCGCGAACGCGAGGTCCTCGAGCTCCCACTTGATCGTGTTCATGCCCAGCCGGTGGGCCAGCGGCGCGAGGATCTCCAGCGTCTCGCGGGCCTTCTTCTCCTGCTTCTCCGGCGGGAGGAAGCGCAGCGTGCGCATGTTGTGCAGCCGGTCGGCGAGCTTGATGACCAGCACCCGGGGGTCGCGGGACATCGCGACGATCATCTTGCGGATCGTCTCCGCCTGCGCGCCGTCGCCGAACTTGACCTTGTCGATCTTCGTGACGCCGTCGACGAGGTGGGCGACCTCGGGGCCGAAGTCGGCGGTGATCGACTCCAGCGTGGTCCCGGTGTCCTCGACGGTGTCGTGCAGCAGCGCCGCGACCAGCGTCGTGGTGTCCATGCCCAGCCCGGCCAGCACGGTGGCCACCGCGAGCGGGTGGGTGATGTAGGGGTCACCGCTCTTGCGCTTCTGCTCGGCGTGCGCCTCCTCGGCGACGTCGTAGGCGCGCTGCAGCAGGGCCAGGTCGGCCTTGGGGTGGCTGGCGCGGTGCAGGGCGGCGAGCGGCTCGAGCACCGGGCGGATGCCGGTGGAGCGCTGACCGGCGACGATCCGGCGGGCCAGCCGGTCACGGACGCGGCGGCGCGGGACGGTCTCGTTCTCCCCGCCCGGCTCCGGTGCGACGTCGTCGGGACGGCGGACGGCGGGCCGCTCGGGCAGCGTCACCCGGGGCGCGGCCGCCGGCGCGGGGGGCGCGTCCGACGTCTGCGGGACGACGACGTCTGAGGCCACGGGTGCTCCTGCACTGTTGAGGAGGATCGTTCCCACCATGCTAGCCGCGCCCGGCGGGCCCCTGCCGGGCGCTCACCCCACGGGGGTGCCGGTCACGTCCGCCAGAGCGCGTGGACCGGGTGCGGGGCGACCCGCTGCCGGCCGCCGAGGGCCGCCAGCTCGACGACCACCGCCACCGACGTGACCACACCGCCGAGCCGCTCGACGAGGGCGACCGCCGCCTGCAGCGTGCCGCCGCTGGCCAGCACGTCGTCGACGACCATCACCCGCTGGCCGGGCCGGATCGAGTCGGTGTGCAGCTGCAGCGTGGCGGTGCCGTACTCCAGGTCGTAGTCGGCGGAGACGACCTCGCGGGGCAGCTTGCCGGCCTTGCGCACCGGGACGACGCCGGTGCCGGCGTCCAGCGCCACGGCGGCGGCCAGCAGGAAACCGCGGGCCTCCACGCCGGCGACGACGTCGAACCCGGGACCGCCGCCGGCACCGCTGAGCGCGGCGACCCGGGGATCGACGTCGGCGGGCCGGGTCAGCGCGTCGACGACCCGGCGGAAGGCCCCGGCGTCGGCGAACACCGGGGTCAGGTCACGGAAGACCACCCCGGGCTCGGGGAAGTCCGGGACGTCGACCGACAGCGCCGCGATGAGCTCGTCGACCGGCATCTCGTCCAGCGACGTCACCGGCGCTTCTTGCCCGTCGGGCGGGTGGTGGGACGCTGCCCCGGCCGCGGGGGCGTCGTCCCGCCGCGGGCGGCGCCGCTGTCGCGCTGGACCGACGCCGGGGACTCGATGACCACGTCGGCCTCCGGGCGCTCGGGCAGGGAGTCCGGGCGCTCGGCGACGGCGACGCCGGACCGCCGGACCGCCGTCGCGCCGCCACCACGCCGGGCGCTTGCGACCGGGCCGGCCGGGCGGGCACCACCGGTGCGCGCCTCGGCGGCGCGCCGGGCGAGCACCCGCTTGTGCAGCGCGACGTTCTCCGGCTTGCGCTCCTCGATCTCGGCCAGCACCGGGGTGGCCAGGAAGATCGAGCTGTAGGTGCCGGCCGCCAGGCCGATGAAGAGCACCAGCGCGAGGTCCTTGAGCGTGCCGGCGCCCAGGAGGCCGGCGCCGACGAACAGCAGCCCGGCCACCGGCAGCAGCGCGATGACCGAGGTGTTGATCGAGCGCATCAGCGTCTGGTTGACGGCCAGGTCGGCCGCCTCGCCGTAGGTGGAGCGCGCGCTCTTGGTGAGGTCCTTGGTGTTCTCGTCGACCTTGTCGAAGACCACGACGGTGTCGTAGAGGGAGAACCCGAGGATGGTCAGCAGGCCGATGACCGTGGAGGGGGTGACCTCGAAGCCGATCAGCGCGTAGACCCCGGCGGTGACCACGATGTCGTGGACCAGCGCCACGATCGCGGCGACGGCCATCGAGGGCCGGAAGCGGATCGCCAGGAAGGCCACGACGGCGACGAGGAAGACGACCAGCGCGAGCAGCGCCTTGTTGGTGACGTCACCGCCCCAGTCGGCGCTCACCGCCTGCGGGCTGACCTCGGTCTCCGCGACGCCGGCGGCCTGGGCCACGGCGGTGACCACGGCCTCCTCGGCGGCGGGGTCGAGGGCCTCGGTGCGCAGCAGCACGGAGTTGCCGCCGACGACCTGGGCGCTGGAGACCTGCGCCCCGGCGTCCTCGGCGGCCTGCCGGATGTCGCTGAGCTGCTCGCTGGAGGCCGGCACCCGCAGGCTGTTGCCACCGGCGAACTCGATGCCGAAGTTGAAGCCGCGCACGACCATCAGCAGGACGCACAGCAGGACGACGACCCCGGTCACCTTGAACCACAGCCGGCGCTTGCCGATGACGTCCAGCCCGGCCTCGCCGTTGTAGAGCCGGTGGGCCAGGGACGCGCGCGAGGGCGCCCGGCGGGTGGGCTCCCCCTCGACGGGCAGCCCCGCGTCGGCCAGCGCCTGGTCGCCGGTGCTGTCGTCGGCGGCCTCCTCGCGCACCTCGGCCTCGTCGACGACCTCGTCGGCCTCGGTGCCGACGGGGACGGCGGTCTCCTCGGCCGTGACGTCCTGAGCAGCGGTGTCCGGTGCGGTCCGGTCACCGGCGCCGTGGGCGGTGGACCCGGTCGAGCCGGGCTCGCGGGGGGTGGTCATCGCTTGCTCCCGTTCGTGCTGCTGCCGGTGCCGGCGCCGACCAGCTGGCGGTCACCCCGGGTCGGTGACCCCGGACGACGGCTGTGATCGACCTGTCCCAGGCCGGAGAAGCGGTTGGTGCCGAAGCTCTTGACCCGGCTGAGCACCGCCATGAGCGGGTGGGTGAAGAGGAAGACGACGACGAGGTCGAGCACCGTGGACATGCCCAGGGTGAAGGCGAAGCCCTTGACGTCGCCGATGGCCAGCCAGTACAGGATGGCCGCGGCCAGGAAGCTGACCGCGTCGGCGGAGAGGATCGTGCGCCGTGCCCGCACCCACGCGCGGGGGGTGGCGCTGCGCAGGCTGCGCCCCTCCCGGATCTCGTCCTTGAGCCGCTCGAAGTACACGACGAAGGAGTCGGCGGTGATGCCGATGGACACGATGAACCCGGCGATGCCGGCCAGGCTCAGCGCGAAGCCGATCTGCCGGCCCAGCAGCACCAGGCAGGCGTAGACCACCACCGCCGACAGGATCAGGCTGGCGATCATCACCAGGCCGAGCAGCCGGTAGTAGAGCAGGGCGTAGACGAAGACCAGCGCGACGCCGATGGCACCGGCGATCAGGCCCGCCTTCAGCTGCTCGCTGCCCAGCTCGGTGGAGATCGACTGCGCGGTCGCCTGGCTGAAGGTCAGCGGCAGGGCGCCGTACTTGAGCTGGTTGGCCAGCTCCGTGGCCGACTGCTGGTTGAAGCTGCCCGAGATCTGGGTCGTGCCGCCGTTGATCGCGGAGTTGATCCGCGGTGCGGAGACGACCCGGCCGTCGAGGGTGATCGCCACGTTGTTGCCGACGTTGGCCGCGGTGTAGACCGCCCACGCGGTCTGGCCGCCACCGGTGAAGTCCAGGTTGACGATCCACTCGCCGGTGGCCTGCTCGGTGCCCGCGGTCGCGTCGGCGACGTCGGTGCCCTCGATGACGGACTGGCCGAGCAGGTACTTCGTCGTGCCGTCGTCGGAGCAGGCGGCGATGAAGTCGTCGGGCCGGTCGACCTCGGTGGTGGTGGTGTCGCAGGTCAGCGTCGCGTACTCGGCCTGCGCCTGCTCCTGGGTGACGGCCGGGGCGTTCGGGTCCGGGACGGCGGGGTCGCTGACGGCGGCGGTACCGGTCGCTGCGGCGTCCGTGGGGGCTGCCGACTGGCTGGGGGCCGCCGAGTCCGTCGGCGCAGCAGAGTCAGTGGGCGCAGCCGAGTCGGTCGGCGCAGCAGAGTCCGTCGGGGCGGCGGAGTCCGTCGGCGCAGCGGAGTCGGTGGGTGCGGCCGAGTCGGTGGGCGCGGCCGAGGGGTCGGCGGCCGGCGTCGCCGCCTCGGGGCCGGCCACGACCGGGCGGAAGCGCAGCTGTGCGGTGGCGCCGAGCTCGCGGGCGCGCTCGCCGTTGTCGCCGGGCACCGAGATGACGATGTTGCTGCTGCCCTCGGTGACGACCTCGGCCTCGGCGACGCCGAGGCCGTTGACCCGCTGCTCGATGATCTGGCGGGCCAGCTCCAGGTCCTCGCGGGCCGGTGCCTGGCCGTTGGGCGTGCGGGCGGTGAGCGTGACCGTCGTCCCGCCCTGGAGGTCCAGGCCGAGCTGCGGGGTGCGCCGGTCACCGGTGAGGAAGATCAGCGCGTAGAGGCCGACGACGATGAGGGCGAAGACGGCGAAGTAGCGCCGGGCGGGAGCCTGTCGGGTTGCCATGGGGGTCGCCGGCTCAGTGGGTGCGGTCGGTCGGGTCGCCGTCGCCGTCGACGAAGCCGGTGGCCTTCGTGCTGCCCCCGGTGGTCTCGGCGTCGAGGGGCTTGCGCACCTCGAGCACGGCCGGGCGGGCGACGGTGATGACGACGCCCGGGGCGACCTCGAGGTCGACGGTGCCCTCACCGAGGGCGGCGACGGTGCCGTGGATGCCGCTGGTGAGCATCACCGGGGTGCCCGGGGTGAGCGCGGCCTGCATCGCCGCGGCGTTGGCCTGCATCTTCTTGCGCTGCCGGGCGGGCAGCACGATGAGCAGGCCGAACAGCAGGACGAGCACGAGCAACGGCAGTAGTTCCACGACTGGTGAGCCTCTCTACCGCAGCAGGTCGCGCGGTGGGTGCGACCCGCGATCGGGCCGCTCGGGTACATCGGCGCCGGCGCACGTCCTCGGGCTCCACCGGGGCGGACCCCGGTGCGAGCCGGTCGCGCCAGCGCGGTGGAGTCTAGGCGTCGAAGAGCGTGGCAGCGGAAGACCCGTCCGAGGGAGCGTCACCTGTGCCCCCGCTGAGCGGCACCCCGCCGCGCGGGACGGCGTGCCCCAGGTGGCGGAACGCGGCCTCGGTGGCCACCCGCCCGCGAGGGGTGCGGGCGAGCAGCCCGGCACGGACCAGGAACGGCTCGCACACCTCCTCGACGGTGTGCGGCTCCTCCCCCACGGCGACCGCCAGCGTCGAGACGCCGACCGGCCCGCCGCCGAACTTGGTCACCAGGGCGTCGAGCACCGACCGGTCCAGCCGGTCCAGGCCCAGGTCGTCGACGTCGTAGAGGGTCAGCGCGGCCCGGGCCACCTCCAGGGTGACCCGGCCGTCGGCCTTGACCTCGGCGAAGTCGCGCACCCGGCGCAGCAGCCGGTTGGCGATGCGGGGCGTGCCGCGGGACCGGCCGGCGATCTCGGCCGAGCCGTCGGCGGTCAGCTCGACGCCCAGCAGGCCGGCGCTGCGCGCGAGCACCTTCTGCAGGTCGGCGGTCTCGTAGAACTCCATCTGCCCGACGAAGCCGAACCGGTCGCGCAGCGGGCCGGTGAGCAGCCCGGCGCGGGTGGTGGCACCGACGAGGGTGAACGGGTTGATCTCCAGCGGGATCGCCGTGGCACCGGGGCCCTTGCCCACCACGACGTCGACGCGGAAGTCCTCCATCGCCATGTACAGCAGCTCTTCGGCCGGCCGGGCGATCCGGTGGATCTCGTCGATGAACAGGACGTCACCGGGGGCCAGGTTCGACAGCATCGCGGCGAGGTCGCCGGAGCGCTCGATCGCCGGGCCGCTGGTGATCTTCACGCCGGTGCCCAGCTCGGAGCCGATGATCAGCGCCAGGCTGGTCTTGCCCAGCCCGGGCGGGCCGGACAGCAGCACGTGGTCCGGCGGCCGGCCGCGGCGCTTGGCGCCCTCGAGCACCAGGTCCAGCTGGCGGGCGACCTTCGGCTGGCCGATGAAGTCGGCCAGCGAGTTCGGCCGCAGCGCGGACTCGACGACCCGCTCCTCGTCACCGGCCCGGGGGTCGACGGCGTCGTCCCAGTCGGGTGCGGTGTAGCGGCCGGTGCCCGCGTCGGCGGCGGACAGCCCGCGGTCGAAGGCGCTCATGAGCGGCCCAGCATCCGCAGGGCCTGCCGCAGCAGCACGGCGACCTCGACACCGCCGGTCTCGGCGATCTGCGCGTCGGCGACCGGGACCAGCTCGAGGACGGCGATGTCGGCCTCCCGGGTGCTCCAGCCCAGCCCGACCAGCGCCTGGCCCAGCTGGTCGCGCCACGGGGAGACCGGGGCGATGCCGGGCAGCGCGGGACCGTCGAGGGAGGTGTCGGACGTGGTGACACCGAGGCGGTCGCGCAGCTCCAGCACCAGGCGCTCGGCGCCCTTCTTGCCGATGCCCGGCACCTGCATCAGCGCCTTGAGGTCGCCCATCGACACCGCACGGCGCACCTCGCGCGGCGGGTGGATGGCCAGCACCGCCTGAGCGACCCGCGGGCCGACGCCGTTGGCGGTCTGCAGCAGCTCGAACAGCTGGCGCTCGTCGTCGTCGGCGAAGCCGTAGAGGGTCAGGGAGTCCTCGCGGACCACCAGCGAGGTGGCCAGCCGGGCCTGCTCCCCCACCTGCAGCCGGGCGATGGTGCCCGGGGTGCACTGCACCGCCAGGCCGATGCCCCCGACCTCGACCACCGCGCCGTCGGGCGAGACCGCGGCCACCCGGCCGCTCACCGAGGCGATCACCGGCTGATCCCCTGCCAGCGCGGCAGCGTCCGGGACGCCGGCACGGGTGCGCCGATGCCGCCGGCCAGCGCGGCGACCCGCAGCCGGGCCTGCGCCGGGGCGCGCCACACGTGGCAGACGGCCAGCGCGAGCGCGTCGGCGGCGTCGGCGGGCTTGGGTGCCTCGGTGAGCCCGAGCACGCGGGTGACCATCATCGTCACCTGGTCCTTGTCGGCGCGGCCGTTGCCGGAGATGGCGGCCTTGACCTCGCTCGGGGTGTGCCAGGCGACCGGCAGGTCGGCCTGGGCCGCGGCCAGGGCGGCGACGCCGGCGGCCTGGGCGGTGCCGGTCGCCGTCCCCTTGTTGTTCTGGGTGAAGACGCGCTCGATGGCGACGGCCTCGGGGCGGTGCTCCCGCAGCAGGGCGGTCACGGCGGTGTGCACCTCCAGCAGTCGCAGTTCCAGGTCCAGGTCGGGGTGGGTGCGCACGACGCCGACCCCGATCGCCGTGGGCCGGGCGCCGGGACGCCCCTCGACCACACCCCATCCGCACCGGGTCAGTCCCGGGTCGATGCCGAGCACCCGCATGAGACCTCCACCGATCAGCGCGAACACGTGTTCGAACCAACGCTAACCGGCGTCCCTGACGGAACGAGCCCCGACACGCGGACGACGTGCTGGAACGGCCCCCTTGCAGCGCCCCGCCGCGAGCTCGCTCGTGGCGGGGGCAAGGGGGTCCTTCGTCAGGCGTCGATCTTCTCCATGACCTCGTCGGAGACGTCGTAGTTGGCGTACACGTTCTGCACGTCGTCGAGGTCCTCGAGGGCGTCGATGAGCTTGAAGACCTTCGCGGCGCCGTCCTCGTCGAGCTCGACCTGGACGCTGGGGACGAAGCCCATGTCCGCGGAGTCGTACTCGATGCCGGCCTCCTGCAGGGCGGTGCGCACGGCGACCATGTCGCCGGGCTCGCTGACCACCTCGAAGGTGTCGCCGAGGTCGCGGACCTCCTCGGCCCCGGCGTCCAGGACGGCCATCAGCACGTCGTCCTCGGTGTGGCCGGCGGCCGGTGCGACGACGACGCCCTTGCGGGAGAAGAGGTAGGACACCGAGCCCGGGTCGGCCATGGTGCCGCCGTTGCGGGTCATCGCGGTGCGCACCTCCATCGCCGACCGGTTCTTGTTGTCGGTGAGGCACTCGATGAGCACCGCGACCCCGGCCGCGGCGTAGCCCTCGTAGGTGATGCTCTGGTAGTCGACGCCGCCGGCCTCGGCACCGGACCCGCGCTTGACCGCGCGGTCGATGTTGTCGTTGGGGACCGAGCTCTTCTTCGCCTTCTGGACGGCGTCGTAGAGCGTCGGGTTGCCCGACAGGTCACCGCCGCCGGTGCGGGCCGCGACCTCGATGTTCTTGATCAGCTTGGCGAAGAGCTTGCCCCGCTTGGCGTCGATCCCGGCCTTCTTGTGCTTGGTCGTCGCCCACTTGGAATGGCCGCTCACGACACTCTCCCCTCACTGTCGGCGCCAGCAGTGGCGCCGTCGGAACCCTGGCGGGCGCGGACTGCCCGCACCAGCTCCACGAACACCGCGTGCACCCGGGGGTCGCCGGTGAGCTCGGGGTGGAAGCTGGTGGCCACCAGGGACCCCTGGCGGACGGCGACGATCTTACCGTCGGCCGGCCCGCCCACGACCCGGCCGAGCACCTCGACCCCGGGACCGACCTCCTCCACCCACGGCGCGCGGATGAACACCGCGTGCACCGGGCCGCCGGCGACCCCGGCGATCTCGACCTCGGTCTCGAAGGAGTCGACCTGCCGGCCGAAGGCGTTGCGCCGCACGGTGACGTCGAGACCGCCGATGGTCTGCTGGCCGGGCGGGGCGTCGAGCACCGTGTCGGCCAGCATGATCATCCCCGCGCACGACCCGTAGGTGGGCAGCCCGGCCGCGACGGCGTCGCGCAGCGGCTGCAGGAGGCCGAACCGCTGGGCGAGGTTGGCCATGGTGGTGGACTCACCACCCGGGACCACGAGCCCGTCGACGGCGGCGAGCTCCTCGGGGCGGCGGACGGTGACCGCCGCCGCCCCGAGGCCGCGGAGCACGGCCAGGTGCTCCCGGACGTCGCCCTGCAGCGCGAGCACCCCGATGGTGGGCGCGCTCACCAGCCGCGGGTCGCGTAGCGCTCGGTCTCCGGGAGGGTGCTGACGTTGATGCCGACCATGGCCTCGCCGAGCCCGCGGGAGACCTTGGCGATGACGTCGGCGTCATCGTGGAAGGTGGTCGCCTGCACGATCGCGGCCGCCCGCTGCGCCGGGTCGCCGGCCTTGAAGATGCCCGAGCCGACGAACACGCCCTCGGCGCCGAGCTGCATCATCATCGCGGCGTCGGCCGGGGTGGCGATCCCACCGGCGGTGAAGAGGACGACGGGCAGCTTGCCGGTGCGGGCGACCTCGACGACCAGGTCGTGCGGCGCGCGCAGCTCCTTGGCCGCCACGAACAGCTCGGTGTCGTCGAGGGTGCCCAGCCGCTTGATGCCGGCGCGCAGCGCCCGCATGTGCCGGGTGGCCTCGACGACGTTGCCGGTGCCGGCCTCGCCCTTGGAGCGGATCATCGCCGCGCCCTCGGAGATGCGCCGCAGCGCCTCGCCCAGGTCGGTCGCGCCGCAGACGAAGGGCACGGTGAAGTCGGTCTTGACGATGTGGTGCGCCTCGTCGGCGGGGGTGAGCACCTCGGACTCGTCGATGTAGTCGACACCGAGGGCCTGGAGCACCTGCGCCTCGACGAAGTGCCCGATCCGCGCCTTGGCCATCACCGGGATGGAGACCGCGTCGATGATGCCCTGGACCATGTCGGGGTCGCTCATCCGCGCGATGCCGCCCTGGGCGCGGATGTCGGCGGGCACCCGCTCCAGTGCCATCACCGCGACGGCGCCGGCGTCCTCGGCGATCCTGGCCTGCTCGGGGGTGACGACGTCCATGATGACGCCGCCCTTGAGCTGCTCGGCCATGCCGCGCTTGACCCGCACGGTGCCGGTGGAGGTGTCGCTGGACGCGCTCTGCTGCTGGGTCACGGGGTGCTGCCTCGCTGCTCGTGGTTGGGGAACGCCCCAGCCTACGACCGGCTCAGCCGCCGGCGGCCGGGCCACCGGAGAGGACGGCGTCCTGCCCGTCGTCGATGTCGAAGTAACGGGGCAACGGACGACGGGCGTGCAGGCGCAGCAGCCGGGTCAGCCGGCGGCGGCGCAGCGCGCGGGTGTCGCGGACCGCGTCGTTGTAGAACCGCCGGGCCAGCCCGACCCGCACGGCCGCCTCGTCGAGCTCGGGCACCAGCGCCGGCTGCGGCACCTGTGCCAGCAGCCGCCCCAGCTGGTTCTCCGCGGCCTCGCGGTCGCCGGCCGCCGGGGCGCGGGAGGCCGCCGCCGCGGCGGCCAGCCCGGCGGCGAGCGGTGACCCGAGGACGTCGGCGTGCTCCCGGGCCAGTGCCGCGGCCAGCTCGGCCCGGCGGAGCAGTGCGGCGTCCAGCACCTCACGGGCCCGGCGCACGCGGCCACCGAGCCGGCGCAGCCGGGTCAGCGTCCAGGTGCTCCACAGCACCAGCAGGACGACCAGCACTGCCGCAGCGAGCAGCAGCCAGGCACCGGTGGTCATCACCGACCAGGCTAGCCAGGCCGGTCGCCTGCGTGTGCCACGCCGCCCGTGCGACGGGGTGGGTCAGCGGCGCACGCGCCGGCGGAACGGACCCGCCGTGTCCGGGCCGGCCTCGCCCAGCAGCGCGGCGTCGTCCGCGGCGGAGGCGGTGACCCCGGCGCCACCGGGTGGGGCCACGGTCTCGTACACGGCGAGCACCCGGTGGGCCACCACCGACCAGTCGTACTCGGCGACCGCCTCCCGGCCGGCAGCGGTCAGCTGCGCCCGGCGGTCGGGGTCGGCGAGCAGCCCGGTGAGCGCGGCGGCGAGCGCCCCGGCGTCACCCCGCCGCACCAGCACCCCGGCGGCTCCGTCGGCGAGCACCCGGGCGAAGGCGTCCAGGTCGCTGGCCACGACCGGCGCCCCGGCGGCCATCGCCTCCAGCAGGATCACGCCGAAGGACTCACCCAGCAGGTTCGGCGCACAGTAGACGTCGACCGAGCGCAGGAACGCCGCCTTGTCCGGCTCGCTGAGCTCGCCGAGCAGGGTGACGTGCGGTCGCAGGTCCTCCCCCACCAGCTCGGCCAGCGCGCCCGGGTCGCCGCGCCCGGCCACCAGCAGCCGTACACCGGGGTGCTCACCGACCACCTGGCGCAGCGCCTCCAGCAGCACCGGCAGGCCCTTGCGCGGTTCGTTGTAGCGGCCGAGGAAGCCGATCGTGGGGGCGTCCGCGCTGCGCTCGAACCCGGGGAGCAGGGGCCCCTCGGCGAAGGCCGGCACGTGCACGCCGTTGGGCACGACGACGGCGTCCCCGCCCAGGTGCTCCACCTGCACCCGGCGGGCGAAGTCCGACACCGCGATCCGGCCGCTGATCCGCTCCAGCCACGGACGCACCCACGGCCCCCACGCCGCCAGCCACCGCGAGCGGGTGGTGGCCGCGTGGAAGGTGGCCACGATGGGCCCCTTGGCGATCATGCAGACCAGCAGCGAGACCGACGGCGGCGCGGGCTCGTGCACGTGGACGACGTCGAAGGCCCCCTCGCGCAGCCAGCGGCGCACCCGCGCGGCCGACACCAGGCCGAACTGCACGCTGGCCATCGAGCCGTTGTACGGGATCGGCACCGCCCGGCCGGCCCAGGTGACGTGCTCGGCGGGCAGGTTCTCCTCGTGCTCGGCAGGGGTGAGCACCTCGACGTGGTGGCCGAGCCCGCGCAGGGTCTCGGCCAGGTCGCGCACGTGGTACTGAACGCCGCCGGGCACGTCCCACTGGTAGGGGCAGACCAGGCCGATGCGCATCAGCGCGCTCCCGCCCGGTCGCCGGGGCCGACCTCGGGCCAGATCCGGCCCAGCACGTGCCAGTCCTCGGGCTGCTCGGCGATCGTGGTGGCGAAGGCGTCGGCGACCTGCTGCATCGCCGCGGTGACGCGGTCCCGCAGCCGGCCCGGGCCGTCGACGGGCACCGGCGGGTGGACGACGAAGCGCCAGCCGTCGCCGTCGAACTGGCACACCGCCGGCAGCAGGGCGGCCCCGGTCTGAGCCGCCAGCAGGGCGGGACCGCCGGGCATCGTCGTCCGGCGGCCGAAGAAGGTGACCGGGATGCCGGCGCCGGAGAGGTCCCGGTCGACCAGCAGGCACGTCGTCCCGCCGGCGGACAGCCACTCCTTCAGCATGGTGGAGCTGGGCCGCTCGCCACCGGTCAGCGGCACCACGCGCATGCCCAGCCCCTCGCGGAAGGCCACGAAGCGGCGGAACAGCGACTCCGGCCGCAGCCGCTCGGCGACGGTGAGGAAGGGGCCGCCGAGGAAGTCGACGAGCCACACCCCGGCGGTGTCCCAGTTGCCGCTGTGCGGCAGGGCGAACACGACGCCGCGCCCCTGCGCCAGGGCCTGCTCGAAGTGCTCCTGACCGGGCATGTGCGAGGCGGCGACCAGCCGCTCGGTGCGCATGGACGGCAGCCGGAAGGCCTCCATCCAGTACCGGGCGTAGGACTGCATCGCCCGCCGGGTGAGCTCGGCCAGCGCGTCGTCCTCCAGCCGGCCGGCGGTGACGACGTCGAGGTTGGCCCGCAGCTGCTGCACGCCCCGGCCGCCGCGGCGGGCGGCGAGGGCGCCCCCGGCGGCGAAGGCGGCCCGGGCCACCGGCTCCGGCAGCACCCGGACGGCCCGCCAGCCGGCCGCGTAGCCGCCGTCGGTCAGCCGGTCGCGCAGCTGCCCGGCGCGGCTCACGACGCGGGTCGGCCGGTCGTCCCGCCGGGGATGCGGGAGGGCAGCGCCATGCCCTGCGACTCGCGCCGGACGGCGGCGAACCGCTGCGCGACGGTCACCGCGCTGCCCACCAGCAGCACCCACAGGGCGACGTGCACCGCGTACGGGATGCCCAGGCCGCTGAACCCGGTGCCGACCAGCACCAGGATCAGCCGCTCGGTGCGCTCGACGATGCCCACGTCGGCGGAGAGACCGACGCCCTCGGCACGGGCCTTGATGTAGGAGGTGAGCACGCCGAGCACCAGGCAGAGCAGGGCGAGCAGCACCAGCAGCCGGTTGTCCCCGGCGCCGGAGAACCACCAGACGAGGCCGCCGAAGATCGCGGCGTCGGCGGCGCGGTCACCGGTCGAGTCCAGCACCGCGCCGAACACCGAGCCGCCCCCGCGGGCACGGGCCAGCGCGCCGTCGAGCATGTCCAGCAGCACGAAGACGGTGACCGCGAAGGCGCCCCAGAACAGGTGCCCGGTACCGATGCCGAAGACGGCGGACAGGACGGCCCCGACCGTGCCGGTCAGGGTGACCGCGTTGGCGGTGACCCCGACCTTGAGCAGACCGCCCACGACCGGCGCCCAGAAGCGGGCGACGGCCGGTCGCAGGTTGGCCCCGAGCACTCAGGCCTCCGGACCGGGAGCCGGCCACGCCGCGGCCAGCAGCGCCCGGGTCTCGCTCAGCACCTGGGGCAGCACCCGGGTGAGCCCGACGACCGGCATGAAGTTGGTGTCGCCGCCCCAGCGGGGCACCGCGTGCTGGTGCAGGTGGTCAGCGATGCCGGCGCCGGCCACCGAGCCCTGGTTCATGCCGATGTTGAACCCGTGCGCGCCGGTCACCTGGCGCACCACCCGCATCGCCGTCTGGGTGTACGCGCCCAGCTCGGCGACCTCGGCAACGGTCAGGTCGGTGTAGTCGGGCACGTGCCGGTACGGCACCACCATCAGGTGCCCGGCGTTGTAGGGGTACAGGTTGAGGACGACGAACACCGTCTCCCCGCGGGCCACGATCAGCCCGTCGGTGTCGCTCATCGCCGGGATCAGGCAGAACGGGCAGTCGTGGTCGCCGGTGGGCTTGTTCTCCCCGCGGATGTAGGCCATCCGGTAGGGCGTCCACAGGTGCTCGAACACCGAGGTCGGGCCGCCCTCGTCGTTGACGACGGGCACCCGCACCTCACCCGGCCCCTCGCTCACTGGGCCTGCTCGGCGGTCGGGTCGGTGTTGTGCCGGGCAGCGACCCACGCGGCGACCTGCTCGACGGCCTCGGCCACCGGGACGCCGTTGCGCTGCGAGCCGTCGCGGTAGCGGAAGGACACCGCGCCGGCCTCGGCGTCGGTGGCCCCGGCGATGAGCACGAAGGGCACCTTCTGCTTGCTGGCGGTGCGGATCTTCTTCTGCATGCGGTCGTCGGAGTCGTCGATCTCCACCCGGATGCCCCGCGCCCGCAGCTGCAGGGCGACGTCGGTCAGGTAGGGCACCTGCTCGTCGGTGATCGGGATGCCGACGACCTGGACCGGGGCGAGCCAGGCCGGGAAGGCGCCGGCGTAGTGCTCGGTCAGCACGCCGAAGAACCGCTCCAGCGAGCCGAACTTGGCCGAGTGGATCATCACCGGCTGCTGGCGGGTGCCGTCGGCGGCGCTGAACTCCAGGCCGAAGCGGGCCGGCTGGTTGAAGTCGTACTGGATGGTCGACATCTGCCAGGTGCGGCCGATGGCGTCCCGCGCCTGCACAGAGATCTTCGGGCCGTAGAAGGCCGCGCCGCCGGGGTCGGCGACGAGCTCCAGGCCGGTCTCCCGGGCGGCGTCCTCCAGCACCTGGGTGGCCAGCGCCCACTCCTCGTCGGAGCCGATGAACTTCTCCGACTCCCCGCGGGTGGACAGCTCCAGGTAGTAGTCGTCCAGACCGAAGTCGCGCAGCAGCCCCAGCACGAAGGCCAGCAGGTGCCGGATCTCGCCGGGCGCCTGCTCGGGGGTGACGTAGCTGTGCGAGTCGTCCTGGGTCAGGCCGCGCACCCGGGTCAGGCCGTGCACCACACCGGACTTCTCGTACCGGTAGACCGAGCCGAACTCGAAGAACCGCAGCGGCAGCTCACGGTAGGACCGCCCGCGCGACCGGAAGATCAGGTTGTGCATCGGGCAGTTCATGGCCTTGAGGTAGTACTCCGCGTTCTCCAGCTCCATCGGCGGGAACATGGTGTCGGCGTAGTACGGCAGGTGCCCCGAGGTCTCGAACAGCTGCGCCTTGCTGATGTGCGGGGTCCCGACGTAGTCGAAGCCCTCCTCGATGTGCCGGCGGCGGACGTAGTCCTCCATCTCGCGCTTCACGACCCCGCCCTTGGGGTGGAAGACCACCAGGCCCGAGCCGATCTCGTCGGGGAAGCTGAACAGGTCCAGCTCCGCGCCGAGCTTGCGGTGGTCGCGGCGCTCGGCCTCGGCCTGCTGCTCCTGGTACGCCTTCAGGGCGTCCTTGCTCTCCCACGCGGTGCCGTAGACGCGCTGCAGCTGCGGGTTCTTCTCGCTCCCCCGCCAGTAGGCGGCGGCACTGCGGGTCAGGGCGAAGGCCGGGATGTTCGAGGTGCGCGGCAGGTGCGGCCCGCGGCACAGGTCGGTCCAGACCAGGTCGCCGGAGCGGGCGTCGACGTTGTCGTACATGGTCAGCTGCGCGCCGCCCACCTCGACGTCGGCTCCGTCGGCGGCCTCGCCGGCGCCGCCCTTGAGGCCGATGAGCTCCAGCTTGTACGGCTCGTGGGCCAGCTCGGCCCGCGCGGCGTCGTCGTCGATCTCCCGGCGGCGGAAGTGCTGCCCGGCCCGCACGATCTCGGTCATCTTCTTCTCGAGGGCGCTGAGATCCTCGGGGGTGAAGGGCCGCTCGGGGTCGAAGTCGTAGTAGAAGCCGTTCTCCACCGGCGGGCCGATGCCCAGCCGGGTGCCCGGGAACAGCTCCTGCACGGCCTGGGCGAGCACGTGCGCGGCGGAGTGCCGGATGACCGCGCGGCCGGCCGCGCTGGCGGCGGGCACCAGCTCGACGTCGGTGTCCGCGTCGGGGGTCCAGGCCAGGTCCCTGAGGTCACCGGTGGCCAGCTCACGGACGACGACCGCGCCGTCGGGGCCCTTCAGCGGCAGCCCGGCGTCCTTGAGCGCCTGCAGGGCCGTCGTCCCGGCCGGCACCCGGACGGGGGCGGCGGAGGACGGCTCGGGAGCGCTGGGCATGCGGGGACTCCTTGTCGTACGGCCGGTGGGGCCGCGGGGTTGGTCACCGCAGACTAATGGGCGCCGACGACGGGGCGGGTCAGCCGGGGACGATGCCCAGCCCCGCGGCCACCGCACCCCGGGCGTCCAGCACGGCGGCCACCCGCCCAGCGGTGGCCGGGTCGGCGGGCACCAGCCGGACGGCGTCCTCGCCCAGCTCGATCGCGACCGGGACCGCCTCGGCCCGGGAGACGGTGAACCGGCCGTCGGGGCCCTGGGTGAAGGTGAACCGGGCGATGACCGAGTCCTCGGTGTCGTGGCCGCGGGTCGAGTGCTGGGCCAGCGCGTTGCCCAGGCCGTAGGCGACCCACTCGCCGTCGATGCGCTCGAAGGGCTGCACGACGTGCGCGTGGTGGCCGAGCACCAGGTCGACGTCGGGCGAGGCGAGCAGGGTGCGCACGGCCTGCACCTGGCCGGCGGTGGGCTCGTGGTCGTACTCGGCGCAGCAGTGCACGCTGGCCACCACGACCTCCGCACCCGCGGCCCGGGCGGCGGCCGCGTCGGCTAGCACCCCGCTGACGTCGGGCACCGCGAACGTGTCGACGGCGAACGGCTCCCCCGCCGGCAGCGGGACGCCGTTGAGGGAGAACGTCGCGGCCACGTGCCCGACCCGCACGCCGTTCACGTCGACGATCCGGGGGGTGTCGGCCTCGGCCTGGCTGCGGTACGTGCCGGTGTGCGCGATGCCGGCGGCGTCGAGGGTGCCCAGCGTGCGCACCAGCCCGTCGAACCCGTCGTCCAGGGAGTGGTTGGACGCCGTCGAGCACAGGTCGTACCCGGCACCGGCCAGCGCGCCGACGACCTCGGGCTGGACGGCGAAGCTCGGGTAGCCGGAGTACGGGCCGCCGGCCGGTGCGACCGGGGTCTCCAGGTGGCAGATCGCCAGGTCGGCGGCCCGGACGACCGGTGCGACCCCGGCGAACACGTCCGAGAAGTCGTAGCTGCCGTCGGGACGCCGGGCGCCCTCGGTCAGCGAGGAGCCCTGGTGCACCAGCACGTCCCCGGTGGCCACCAGCGTGAACGAGCGCGGTGCGCCAGCGGCGGACGTCGGTGCGGTGCCTGAGGGGGCCGTGTCCGCCGGCGCCGTGGCCGACGGGGCCGTGCCCGCGGGCGCCGCGGCCGTCGGGGTCGGGCCGGCCGCCGGTGCCGGGTCGCTGCCGCAGCCGGCCAGCACCAGGGCGGCGAGCAGCCCCGCCGCCCGCAGCCGGCGCGGTGTGGGGGTCCGCCGGCCGGTGTACCACGCGGAGGACCCCCACACCGCGGGGCTCGACCCCCCGGCCCGCGTGCCGGCCACGGCGGGGGTCAGCCCAGCAGCCGGACGGCGTCCCCGGCGGCGACCCGGCCGGGGGTGCGCACCTCGGCGTAGACGCCCAGGCAGTGCTTGGGGGTGCGGACGACCTCGAGCTCCGCGCCGCCCACCTGCAGCCGCCGGCCCACCCAGTCGCGCTCGTCGCCGCCGCCGGACAGCTGCAGCAGCAGGTTCGCCCGGGGGTCGTCGGCCGAGCACCCCTCGGGGACGTCGCCGGCGGCCGCCCGGTCGATCGCCCCGCGGGAGACCAGGTGCACCGCCGCGGCGTCGACCTGGGGGCCACCGGCGGAGCGGGCCAGCCGCACCGGGCGGCCCAGCACCTGGGTGACGGTGATCGTGTCGGCCTCGGGATCGCCGGTGGGGACGATCCCGTGCAGCTGCGGGGTGGTCTTCACCGTGACCCGCTCGCCGGAGTCCGCGTCCACCACCGCGTACGCCCGGTCGCCGCGCAGCCCGGCGTCGTCGACCTCGACGGCGGCCAGCGTGCGGCCGGCCAGGGACTTCACCGGGTAGACCGAGATCTCCTCGACCACGCCCACGACGTCCTGTCCTGCCCCGCCCGTGCCTGCGTCCTGGCTCACGCCCGGCACGCTACCGGCAGCGACCCCGAGGGCATCTGCACCAGATCGATCGGGTTTGCGACACTTGCGACGTGACGGGAGCAGGGACGGCCGGCGGCACGCTGACCCGCCGGCTCCACGTCGACCTGCTCCGGGTCGGCAGCGCGGTCTGTCCGCGCCCCCGCACCGCCCTGCGCTGACGCCCCGCGCCCCCTCCCGACCGCACGCCGGTCACCCCCTCCCCCGACGCCCACCTCCCCGGTGGGCGGTCCCCGTCTGCCCTGGAGACGTCATGACCGAAGCCCCTGCCCTCACCTCCCCCGCCGACCCGTTCACCGGCGACGACGCCGGCGCGCGCCCGCCGCTGGTCGCGCACTGGTTCCTGCCCACCTACGGCGACTCCCGCGGCCTGGTCGGCGGCGGCCACGGCATGGCCGCCACGGCCGCCGGCGGCTCCCGGCCGGCGTCGCTGGGCTACCTGACCCAGGTCGTGCGGGCCGCGGAGACCGTGGGCTTCGAGGCCGCACTGACCCCGGCCGGCCTGTGGTGCGAGGACGCGTGGCTGACCACCGCCATGCTCGCCGGGGCCAGCGAGCGGCTGAAGTTCCTCGTCGCCTTCCGCCCCGGCCTGTTGTCCCCCACCCTCGCCGCGCAGATGGCCGCCACCTTCCAGCGGCACTCCGGTGGCCGGCTGCTGCTCAACGTCGTCACCGGCGGCGAGCCGGCCGAGCAGCGCGCCTACGGCGACTTCCTGGGCAAGGACGACCGCTACCGCCGCTGCGGGGAGTTCCTGCAGGTCGTGCGCGGGCTGTGGCGCGGGGAGACCGTCGACCTGGCCGGCGAGCACGTGCAGGTGGAGGGCGCGAAGCTCGAGACCGTGCCGGACCCGGTCCCGCCGGTCTACTTCGGTGGTTCCTCCCCGCTGGCCGGCGAGGTCGCCGCCGAGCACTCCGACGTCTACCTGACCTGGGGCGAGCCGCCGGCGCAGGTGGCGGAGAAGATCGAGTGGATCCGCGGCCTCGCCGCCGCGCGCGGGCGCACCGTGCGCTTCGGCATCCGGCTGCACGTCATCACCCGGGACACCTCCGACGCCGCGTGGGCGCAGGCGGAGACCCTGCTGGCCGGCATCCCGCAGGGGATGATCGACAAGGTGCAGGCGAACCTCGCCCGCAGCGAGTCCGAGGGCCAGCGGCGGATGCGCGCGCTGCACTCCGGCGGCACCGCCCGCGCCGCCGACCTCGAGGTCTCCCCCAACCTGTGGGCCGGCGTCGGCCTGGTCCGCGGCGGTGCCGGGACGGCGCTCGTCGGCAGCCACACCGAGGTCGCCGACCGCATCGCGGAGTACCACGCGCTGGGCATCGACGAGTTCGTGCTGTCGGGCCACCCGCACCTGGAGGAGGCGTACTGGGTCGGCGAGGGCGTGCTGCCCGAGCTCGGCCGCCGCGGCCTGTGGGTGCCCCCGGCCGGGTCGCCGGCCGCCGCGTCCGCACCCGCGTCGATCCCCTTCACCGGCCGATGAGCGCCGCGGCGGTGGCCGCCGACCGGCCGGAGGACCAGCGGCAGGCCGACGGGCGGACGGTGCTCACCGCGTCGCTGATCGGCACCACGATCGAGTGGTACGACTTCTTCCTCTTCGCCACCGCCGCCGGGATCGTCTTCCCGAAGGTCTTCTACGGCGACAACGACCCGACGGTGGCCTCGCTGCTGTCCTTCGCGACCTTCGCGGTGGGCTTCCTGGCCCGCCCGATCGGCGGGCTGGTCTTCGGCCACATCGGCGACCGGGTCGGGCGGCGGACCACGCTGATCGTGACGATGGCCATGACCGGCGTCTCGACCGCGCTGATCGGCCTGCTGCCCAGTCACGACTCGATCGGCATCTGGGCACCGGTGCTGCTCGTGGTGCTGCGGGTCCTGCAGGGCATCGCGGTCGGCGGTGAGTGGGGCGGCGCCGTCCTGCTCGCCGTCGAGTACGCCCCGCCCGGCCGCCGCGGCCTCTACGGCGCCACCCCGCAGGTCGGCCTCGGCCTGGGGCTGGCGCTGGGCACGGGTGCCTTCGCGCTCCTCGGCTCCCTGATGGACGACGACGACTTCCTCCGCTGGGGCTGGCGGATCGCCTTCGTGTCCAGTCTCGTGCTGGTGCTGGTCGGCCTGGTCGTGCGGCTGAAGGTGCTGGAGACCCCGGCCTTCCGGCGGGTCCAGGAGCAGGCCGACGTCGCCCGGGTGCCGGTGGTCGAGGTGTTCCGCGACCGGCCGTCCCGGCGCAACCTCGGCTGGGCGCTGCTGGCCCGCTGGGCGGAGGGCGCGTCGTTCAACTGCTGGGGCGTGTTCGTCCTGACCTACACCGTCACCCGGGTCGGCATGGACCGCAATGACGTGCTGGTCGCGGTGACGGTCGCCGCGCTCGTGGAGGCAGCCGTCGTCCCCCTCGCCGGCGCGTGGAGCGACCGGATCGGCCGGGGACGGGTGTTCGCCGTGGGCTGTGCGCTGCTCGCGGTCGGGGTCTTCCCCGCCTTCGCCGGGCTGCGCACCGGTCACGTGGTGGTGGTCGGGATCGTGCTGGTGGTGATGCTCGGGATCAGCTACGGGCTCACCAGCGGCGCGGAGTCCACCCTGTTCGCCGAGCTGTTCCCCACCCGCACCCGCTACACCGGGATGTCGCTGGCCTTCCAGGGCGGCGGCATCTACGCCAGCGGCTTCACCCCGCTGATCCTCACCGCGCTCATCGCGGCCACCGACGGCGCGCCCTGGCTGGCGGCCGGCTACCTGCTGCTGCTGGCGGTCGTCAGCGGCATCTCAGCGCTGCGGGCCCGCCCGCTCGAGCACCTCTAGGGGTCAGCCCGCCTGCTGCCCGGTCGCGCCGCCCCGGCGGCGCAACCGGCGCAGTTGCGCGTCCAGGTACGGCCGGGCGCGGCGCTGACCGCCGCGCTCGGCGATCGCCGCCTCCAGCGCGGTCAGCACCCGGGCCAGCCGGGGCTCGTCGGGGTGCCAGCCGCGGCGCAGGCACTCCTCCAGCCACTCCACCGGGGCGACGTGCCCGCGGTCGGAGTTGCACCGGCGGCAGGCGGCGACCTCGTTCTCCAGCCACGACGGCCCGCCCTTGACCCGGGGGACGACGTGCTCGGTGCTGGGCTCGACGTGCTCGCCGAACTCCCGGGCGCACCAGATGCAGGTGGGCCCGTCGCGGTCGACGGCGGCCCGCAGGCGGGCGGCGCGGTCCAGTGCCATCGCCGTCCATGGTGCGCCCGTACCGGCCGCCCGGCACGGGAACGCAGAGAGGGCCAGGTCACCCGTTCCCGGGATGACCTGGCCCTCGCGCACGGTGGGCGATACTGGGATCGAACCAGTGACCTCTTCGGTGTGAACGAAGCGCTCTACCGCTGAGCCAATCGCCCGTGCTGACAACGATTGTGCCAGACGCTCAGTGCCACAGCGGCACCCACCCCGGCACCCAGTGCGGGACGCCCGTCACGTGCAGGGTCAGCACCACCACGCCGTAGACGAACGCGGCGGTCAGCACGGCCACCGCCACCCGGACGACGACGGGCTGGCGGCCCAGCCAGTCGGTCCAGCCCTGCACCTGGCGGCGGGCGTACTCCAGGAGCCGCTCGGCCCAGAGGAACTCCGTGGCCAGCACGAACAGACCGGCGAAGACGATCAGCCACCCCGGTCCGGGCAGCGGGATCGCCACGATGCCCACCGCCACGATCAGCCCGCCGACGAGCCCCACGCCCAGCCGGTAGGGCGCCTCGAGGCTCTTGCGGGCCGCGATGCGACGGCGCCAACCGCTGTCGGCGACGCGCTCGCGCAGGCTGCGGTCCTTCTCGTGCCCGGGCCGGTCGTCGTACGGGCGGCCCGAGGGGGCCCGCTCCCCCGACGCCGTCCGGGTGTCCTGTCCGCTCAGCTGGTCACCTGCCCGGTCGCGACGATCTCCGACGGTGTCGTCGGAGCCTGTCGACCGGGCTCGATGCTGATGCCGTAGGCGGAGTAGTCGTCCAGCCCGGTTGCCGCCGAGCCTACGGTCCGCAGGTCCATCTGGGGAGTGACCACGTCGAAGGTGCCGAGGGCCACCGGGGAGTCGGCACGCATCCCCCACACGACGTAGGTCTGGGCGGCGGCGTCGTTGACCGGCAGGCCGTCGGTGAGCACCTGCACCTGACCGTCGCGGGCGACCACGGTGGCGACGGCGCGCCCGTTCTCGGTCATCGGGGCGATGGTGGCCCGGCCCGGCTGCAGCAGGGAGTCGATCACCCGGCTCTGCTCCTCCGCCTGGGTGCGGGCGGTGTCCCGGTCACCGGTGACCACCACGTTCCATGCCCCGAGCGCGAGCACCGCGGCCAGGGCCGCGGCGACGAGGGCCGTCGGCAGCACCCGACGCCAGGCCGGCCGCCGGTCGAGGTGCCGGGGCGGCAGCGGTGCACGGAGGTTGCCGTAGGGGCTGGCCCCCAGCGGGACACGGGTGGGGCGCTCGAGGGCCCGCGGGGTGGCCGGCACCTCGGGAGCGGGTGCGGGGAGCTCGGCGGGCGGCACCTGCTCGGTCTCCTCGACCGCGGCCCGCAGCCGGTCCCGCAGCGCGTCGGAGGGCTCGGCCGGGGGCAGGTCGCCGGCCAGGGCGGCCATCACCTCGGCGGTGTCGGCCACGGTCTGGGCACAGCGGTCACAGGTGCGCAGGTGGGCGGCGAAGAGCGTCTCGTCCTCGGGCTCGAGGGCGTGCAGCGCCCAGCCGACGGCGAGCTCGTCCCAGGTCCGGTGCGCGTCCTCGCGGCCGGGCTGGCCGGGGGCGGTCATCGGGTCGTCCCGTCGGCCGGGGTGATGCCGGGCATGCCGGTGCCGAGCGTGTCCTTCAGCCGGCGCATCCCGGCGAGCATGCGGGTCTTGACGGTGCCCAGTGGGGTGCCGGTCAGCGCCGCCACCTCCCGCTGCGTGTAGCCCCCGTAGTAGGCCAGGGTCAGCGCCTCGCGCTGCGGCTCGGGCAGTGCCCGCAGCGCGCTGCGCACGCGGCCGGCCTCCATCCGCTCCCAGGCGTCGTCCTCGACGTCGCTGGTCTGCACCGGCGCCGACAGCGCCAGGTCGTCCTCGGCGCGCGCGGTGCGGCGGCGGTGGGACTCCTCGCGCCGGACGGCGTCGACGGCCTTGTGGTGCACCATCGTCAGCAGCCAGGAGGCCACGCTGCCGCGGGCGCCGTCGAAGGCCCCCGGGTCGCGCCAGATGCCCAGGAACACGTCCTGCAGCACGTCCTCGGCCAGCACGTCGTCGGCCAGCACCCGGCGCGCCAGCGCGAAGGCCGGACGGCGGAACCGCTGGTACAGGTCGTCGATGGCGCCACGGTCGCCCGCAGCGACCCGCCGCAGCAGTTCGAGGTCGGCAGCGCCGTCCTCGGTGCTGCGCGCAGGTCGAGTCACGAGGCCCATGGTCACACGACACGTTCGGCGCGTGGCCCCGGATCGGTTCACTCACATCGACCGGGCCGGCGACCTCCCACTCCCGGGTGACGGGTGTGCACTCGTGTGACTCGTGAGGCGCCAGGGGCGCGACACGCCGAGAGCATGCGTGACCGGGGCCCGTTCTGGGTCGTTACAGGGACATGGCGCGCTACCCGAGCTCTGGTTGCACTGCACGGACCACCCTCCACCTGGTCGGCCCCCAGTCGTGGACGGCGGTGCCGGCGGCACTGGTCTACGACGCGCAGGACCCCTTCGCCGTCCGGGTCCGCTTCGGCGACGGCGGCGAGGACGAGTTCGACCGCGGGCTGGACGACGGCGCCCTGCACGGCCTGGAGGACGGCCCGGACGAGGACGGCGGCGTCGAGTGGCTGCTGAGCCGCGACCTGCTGCGCTCCGGGCTCACCGGGCCGGCCGGCGAGGGCGACGTGCGGCTGTGGCCGGCCCGCGGTGGGCTCGACGTGCTCTTCCTGCAGCTGCGTGCACCCTCGGGCGAGGCGCTGTTCGAGCTGTCGGCCGCCGTCGTGGGCGATTTCCTGCGCGAGACGGAGCAGCTGGTGGCCGTCGGACAGGAGAGCGAGGCGCTCCGCGTCGACGACGAGCTGCTGGCGCTGCTGCAGGGCGGCTCGGACCCCTCGGGCGCCTGAACCGCCTCCTGCAGGCCCGCGTACGCCGCTGACCTGCAGGAACGCCCTCGGGGACACCCCGGGTACCCCCCCGGTTCAACCCCCAGAACCGGGTCGGTTAGAGTTCTCCACGCACCGCGAGAGCGGGGCACTGCGGATGTGGCTCAGTGGTAGAGCATCACCTTGCCAAGGTGAGGGTCGCGGGTTCGAATCCCGTCATCCGCTCGGAACCCCGGGCGCTGGTCTCAGACCGGCGCCTGGCGTGCGGTGGAGTGGCCGAGAGGCGAGGCAACGGCCTGCAAAGCCGTCTACACGGGTTCAAATCCCGTCTCCACCTCGTCTCCTCCGCGGAGCACGAGCGTGGAGGTGGGTCCGGTCGCGAGACCGGGACGGGCGATTGGCGCAGCGGTAGCGCGCTTCCCTGACACGGAAGAGGTCACTGGTTCGATCCCAGTATCGCCCACCACACGAAGGCCCCCAGGTCACCGACCCGGGGGCCTTCGTCATGCCAGGAGCCGGTCACGGCCACCCGCGCCGCTGAGGCACCGCGCCGCGCCGCACAGCGGCCGCCGCACGACCGAGGCGCACCGCGCCGCACGCCGCCGCTGCCTCGCCCACTGTGCGCTCGGCGGGGTCGGCGGCTTGCGCACGCCCCGCTGAGCGCACAGGCCCCGGGCGCCTGCTGGACCGGACGGCGGTCAGCCGAGGGTCGGGGCCACCCGCTCGTCCCAGAACCGGTCCACCGCCGCGGCCAGCGCCGCCCGGTCGCCGTCGTTGCGCAGCACCACGTCGGCGACGGCCCGCCGCTGCCCGTCGGTCGCCTGGCTGGCCATCCGTGCCCGGGCGTCGTCCGCGGACAGCCCGCGGCCGACCAGCCGCGCCAGCCGGGTGCCGGCGTCGGCCTCCACCACGAGCACCAGGTCGAAGCTGCCCGCCTGCCCGGTCTCCACGAGCAGGGGGACGTCCTGCACCACGACCGCGTCCGCGGGGGCGGCAGCGACCGCCTCAGCGGCCCGGGCACGCACCAGTGGGTGGACGATGCCGTCGAGGCGCGCCCGGGCCGCGGGGTCGCCGAAGACGATCGACGCCAGGGCGGCCCGGTCCAGCGCGCCGTCCGCGCCGATGACCCCGGGCCCGAACTCCGCGACGACTGCCGCCAGCCCCGGTGTGCCGGGCTCCAGCACCTCGCGGGCGATCCGGTCGGCGTCCACCACCTGCGCCCCGCGCCCGGCCAGCAGCGCGGCGACCGTGCTCTTGCCCGACCCGATCCCACCGGTCAACCCGATCCTCAGCACCCGGCGACCGTAGACCGGGCCCGCGCAGGCCCTGCCGCGAGCTCGCGAGAGGTGCGGGCGAGGGGGTCCTCCGTCTCGGTGAGGTCACGGCGCGTCGCGCCCGGCGCGTCGTCGCTCGTCACACCAGTCACAGGACTTACCTTTCGTCCCGGTGGAACTCCCCCGCCACAGCAGAGAGGCAGGACCGACCATGACCCGCTCCACGCTCGAAGGCGCACCGTCGACCGTCGGCACCCTCCCCCGCGGTCGGCACCGCATCGAGAACCCCGCCGGCCTCCGGGTGGCCGACCTGCCCGGCGTGCGTGAGCGCCTGCCGCAGACCCGCCGTGGGACCGCGCTCTTCCGCGCGCTGATGCCGAGTGTCTCCGCCGGCCGGCACACGTGGGACTTCCTTGCCAACGCCGGTGGCCGCCCGCGCACCGCGTTCGCGATCATCCTCAGCCTCTGACCCGTCGCAGGACCCCCGGGACGCCGCCGTGCGGCACCGGGTGGGCCGTCGTCCCGCACGGGCCGCTCACGGCCCGCTGGACGGCGCGTCAGCCCGTCGGTGAGGCCGTGGCCGTGCCGGCCGGGGTGCCCGTGGGCACGGGGGTGTCCGCGGTGAGCACGTCACCCATCAGCTGCTGCAGCGCCGGCAGCGTGCCCGGCCCGTCGAGGATGCCGGGCACGATCGACAGCGAGTAGGTGCGGGACCCGACCGTGGCGATCAGCGTCGCCTCCTCGGGCCCGGTGAGCAGGACGGCGGAGGCGCCGGGCACGACGGCCTCGTCGAACCGCACCCCCTTGGCCTGCTGCGCGTCGACGGTGGCGTCGACCCGGTCGGCAGCGGACTGCTCGTCGGTGTAGGTGAAGACCGACAGCTCCAGCAGCGGGTCACCCGCGCCGGTGTCGGCGGTGGCCGGGACCACGCCGAAGCCGCAGGTGATCCGGCCGGTGCGGCCGATCTCGGGCTGCGGGGTGCCGACCGTGTAGGTGGTCTGCCCGGGCAGCGCCGTCCCGAGGGCCTGGTCGAGCTGGCGGAGCGACAGCAGCCCCGAGCAGGACGTCGGGAGCTGGTACGCCGGCGCCGCCGTCGTGGCGGGGGCCGACGTGGACGGCGGCGGCGCACTGCTGCTGGGCGCGGCGACGTCGGCGCCGTCCGGGCTGCCGGTGCACCCCGCGAGCACCACCAGCCCCACCAGCCCCACGAACGACCGTGCGCCGCCCACCCGGGTGGGTGGACGGCGCACGGTCATGTGCTGATCAGCTCAGCGGTGCGGTCACTCGCCGCCGGCGAGCTTGGCGCGCAGCGCGGCGAGCGCCTCGTCGGAGGCCAGGGTGCCACCGGTCGAGGCACCGCTCTCGTCGTCGTCGACCTCGGCGGCGCTGGAGTAGCTGCCACCGGCAGCTGCCTCGGCGTCGGCCGCCTTGGCCTCGGCGATCTGCTTGCGGTGCGCCTCGAAGCGGGCCTGGGCGTCGGCGTACTGCTTCTCCCAGCGCTCGCGGGCCTCGTCGTAGCCCTCGAGCCACTCGCCGGTCTCCGGGTCGAAGCCCTCCGGGTAGATGTAGTTGCCCTGCTCGTCGTAGGACGCGGACATGCCGTAGGCGGCGGGGTCGAACTGCTCCTCGTCGCCGATGACGCCCTCGTTGGCCTGCTTGAGCGACAGCGAGATGCGGCGGCGGTCCAGGTCGATGTCGATGACCTTGACCAGGATCTCGTCGCCGACCTGCACGACCTGCTCCGGGATCTCCACGTGGCGCTCGGCCAGCTCGGAGATGTGGACCAGGCCCTCGATGCCCTCGTCGACGCGCACGAACGCACCGAAGGGCACCAGCTTGGTGACCTTGCCGGGCACGACCTGCCCGATCTGGTGCGTGCGGGCGAACTGACGCCACGGGTCCTCCTGCGTCGCCTTCAGCGACAGGGAGACCCGCTCACGGTCCAGGTCGACGTCGAGGACCTCGACGGTGACCTCCTGGCCGACCTCGACGACCTCGGACGGGTGGTCGATGTGCTTCCAGGACAGCTCGGAGACGTGCACCAGGCCGTCGACGCCACCCAGGTCCACGAAGGCACCGAAGTTGACGATCGAGGAGACGACGCCCGTGCGGACCTGGCCCTTGGCGAGCTTGTTGAGGAACTCGCTGCGGACCTCGGACTGGGTCTGCTCCAGCCACTGCCGGCGGGAGAGGACGACGTTGTTGCGGTTCTTGTCGAGCTCGATGATCTTGGCCTCGAGCTCGCGGCCCACGTAGGGCTGCAGGTCGCGGACGCGACGCATCTCGACCAGCGAGGCGGGGAGGAACCCGCGCAGGCCGATGTCGAGGATGAGGCCGCCCTTGACGACCTCGATGACGATGCCGGTGACGACCTCGTCGGCCTCCTTCTTGGCCTCGATCGTGCCCCAGGCGCGCTCGTACTGTGCGCGCTTCTTGGACAGGATCAGCCGGCCCTCCTTGTCCTCCTTCTGGAGGACGAGGGCTTCCACCTCGTCGCCGACCTTGACGACCTCGGTGGGGTCGACGTCGTGCTTGATGGACAGCTCACGCGAGGGGATGACGCCCTCGGTCTTGTAGCCGATGTCCAGCAGCACCTCGTCCCGGTCGACCTTGACGATCACGCCTTCGACGATGTCGCCGTCGTTGAAGTACTTGATGGTCTGGTCGATGGCGGCGAGGAAGTCCTCGGCGGTGCCGATGTCGTTCACCGCGACCTGGGGGGTGCTGTCGGGACGGACCTGGGTGGAGGTCATGAAGTCGAGTGCTCCGGACGGGGGATGCGAAGGGACAGGACACCCGCGGCCCAGGTGGACCACGGGGAAGATCACGGGAGAGGGCCGTGCCGAGCACCCCGGACAGGGGGTCGTCGCCACAGACCTCAGGCGTGGTCCTCCATGGTACGTACCTGTGGGAGGCGGGTCCATCCGGGTCCGGCACCGGATCGGCGACACCGGGCGTGCCACCATCGCCGGGTCATGGACCCCACCCCCGGCCCCCGCCCCCCGGCCGTCCTGCCGCTCGCCGAGGACGGCTACCCGGCCGCCGGCGGCGTCACCCGGCGGCCCACCGGCCCGGCCGAGTCGGCCCGCGCCAACCGCGGCTGGTGGGACGCCGCGGCCCCGGCCTATCTCGCCGAGCACGGCTCCGACCTCGGCGACACCGACTTCCTGTGGTGCCCCGAGGGCCTGCGGGAGGCCGACGCGCACCTGCTCGGGGACGTCGCCGGACGCCGGGTGCTGGAGATCGGCTGCGGGTCGGCGCCGTGCTCCCGCTGGCTGCGGCTGGCCGGCGCCTCCCCGGTCGCCCTCGACGTCTCCGGCGGGATGCTCGCCCGGGCCGCGGAGCTCAACGGCAGCACCGGTGTCGCCGTCCCGCTGCTGCAGGCCGACGCCGGGGCGCTGCCGCTGGCCGACGCCAGCGTCGACCTGGCCTGCTCGGCCTTCGGCGGGCTGCCCTTCGTCAGTGACGCCCGGGCGGTGCTCACCGAGGTGGCCCGGGTGCTCGTGCCCGGCGGCCGCCTCGTGGCCTCGGTCAACCACCCGATGCGCTGGCCGATGCCGGACTCCCCCGACCCCGACGACCTGCGCGTGGTGGCCTCCTACTTCGACCGGACGCCGTACGTCGAGACCGACGACCGCGGCCGCACCGTCTACGTGGAGCACCACCGCACGATCGGCGACTGGGTGCGCGCGGTGGTGGGCGCGGGCTTCGTGCTCACCGACCTGGTCGAGCCGGAGTGGACGCCGGGCCGCACGCAGACGTGGGGCCAGTGGTCGCCCGAGCGCGGCGCACTGGTGCCCGGCACGCTCGTCCTGGTCTGCGACCTGCCCGGCCAGACGGTGTGACCTCCTCGTCCACGCAGTCGCACCGCCCAGCCGGACGGGTGCTCAGTCGGGGACGAGGACGAGCCGGTCGCCGGAGCCGGCCGCTGCCCGTTCCCACGCCCGCCGGACGTCGCGCAGCGGCAGCGTCTCGTGGGCGACGGTGAGCTCCCCGGCCGCGGCGCGGGCCAGGACGGCGCGCAGTGCGGTGGCGCGCTCGTCGGGGCCGAGAGCGTTGTTGGTGTACCCGAGCACGGAGGCGCTCCGGCTGCGCAGCAGTGCCGAGGCGAACTCCGCGGTGTCCCCCGCGACGCTGCCCAGGTTGACCAGCCGCCCGCCCGGGGCGAGCACCCGGCTCGCGGCGGTCGCCACGGCACCGAACACCGGGTCGAGCACCACGTCGGCGGCGCCGCCGACGGCCTCGGCCAGCAGCGTGACCAGCTCGTCGGCGTCCGGTCCCAGCTCCACGACGGCGTCGGCACCGGCCTGCCGTGCGCGCGTCACCGCGGCGCCGGGCCGGCACACCGCGACCACCCGGCCGGCCCCCATGGCGCGGGCCGCGCCGATGCCCGCCTGGCCGACCGCTCCCCCAGCACCCAGCACCAGGACGCACTCGCCGGGCTGCAGCTGCGCCCGGCTGCCCAGCGCCGCCCAGGCGGCGACCCCGGAGAGGCCGATCGCGGCGACCGCGGCGTCGGCCAGCCCGTCGTCGGGGTCCAGGACCACGACGTCGGCGTCCGGCACGCTGCATCACTGCGCCTGACTGCCGTCCCCCGGCGCCATCCCCGCGGAGGTGGCGACGAAGACGCGGGCGCCCACCGGGTGGGCCGCGGAGTCCGCGACGACCCCCACGCCCTGCACGCCGGGCACGTACGGGACGGCGGGCCGACCGAAGTACGACGTCCCGGAGGCGCAGAGCAGGTCCAGCGGGACGACGGGGGCGGCCGTCACCCGGACCAGCGTGCGGCCCGGCCGGGGCCCCGGAGCCGGGTGCCGGGCGTGCTCGGGCGGCTGCCCGGGCTCGGTGACCAATGCCGCCCCGGCCAGGTCACCGGCCGCCGGCGGCGTCATCAGGTGGTGATGTCGGGGTAGGGCAGGGTCACGTGGTCCATGGCCCGGGCGTAGGCGAGCTGGTACTCCATCGGCCCGTGGTCGCGCTCGAACATGGCGATGAACAGGGTGAGCGTGAGGAAAGGGTGGGCGCCCATCGCGAACAGCGTGACGTGGTCGTGCTCGGCCAGCGCCCGGCGCTCCTCGTCGGTGAAGGCCAGCCACGTCGTCCGCTCGGCGGTGGTGGAGTTGAGCAGCGTGTTCGCCACCTCCGCCTCCCACCAGGTCACCGTGCCGGCCGGGTCCTCGCGGTAGCGCTCGGTGAGCTCGGGGTCCCGGTCGACGGTGAACAGGAACTTGTCCAGCAGGTACTTGCTCACGAGTCCTCCTCGCCGGCGCTCGTCGCGCATGCCGTGCTCATCGCGGGTCCCCCTGCGGGTACCAGGTGAAGTAGGCCTCCATGGTGTGGAACAGGTCCAGGGTGTCGACGTGGTCGGCCTTCTGCCCCGCCCCGGCCACGCCCATCATCAGCATGAAGTCCATGAACCCGTGGGTGGCGTTGCCCGGGTGGTGGAGGCTGTCGAGCGTCACCTCGGCCAGGCAGCCCTCGATGTCGCCGTTGGCGATCCACTCCACGGCCTTGCGGTCGAAGTCCGGGTCGGGCCCGTGCTCACCGAACTGGCGGGGGCCGCCGAGCTCGAGGGAGAGGTGGCCGGTGCCGATGACCGCCACCCGCTTGTCGCTGGGCCAGGACTCCACCATCTCCCGCAGCGCCGCACCCAGCTGCACGAAGCGCTGGGGCCGGGGCATCGGCGGGGCGAAGATGTTGGTGTAGACCGGCACGATCGGCAGGTCGGCCTCGGGCCGCAGCGTGATGATCGGGCAGGTGATGCTGTGGTCGATCCGCAGCTCGTTGCTGAAGGCCAGGTCGAAGTCCCGGTCCAGCCCGTCGCGCAGGATGTGCGCGGCCAGCTCCTCCTCCCCGCGCAGCGTCATCTTCGGCAGCCCGAACTCGCGCTCCTCGTTGTGCCAGTTGGCGTCGAAGAACGGGGCCTTGCCCACCAGGAACTGGGGCATGTTGTCCAGCCACAGCTGGTGGAAGTGGTCGCTGCCCACCATCACCAGGACGTCGGGCCGCGCGGCGGTCAGCGTCTCCCGGAACCGCTCGATCTTCGCCACCCACTCGTCGGCGAACGGGGGCCGGTCCGCACCGGTCGCGGTGCTGGCGCGGTAGTAGAAGGGGTGGTGGGTGGACGCGACGACCGCGACCAGTTCAGCCATGGGGACCTCCGGTGGTCTCGGCGGGCAGCGCAGGAGGGACGTAGGGGTCCGGGTCGACCGACCGGTTGTTGAGGTCGACGGAGAGGAAGACCTCGTTGGCGACCGGGTGCCGGATCTCCTCGGCGAGCTGGCCGATCAGCCCGGCGGTGCGGGCCAGCAGCGCGAAGCCGCGCAGCAGCTCCAGCGGCAGCCCGAGGTCGGCCAGTGCGGCGCCGCAGACGCCGGCGCCGTTGAGCGGCAGCGTCCGGCCGAGGACCTGCGGGTGCACCCGGCCGATCGCGGCGAACAGCGACAGGTGCGGCCCGACCAGGCCCTCCTCGCCGGCGATCTGGAACAGCCGCGGGGTGCGCGGGTCGCCGTCCTTGTGCACGTGGTGGCCCAGGCCCGGCACGAACCGGCGGGCCGCACGCTGGGCGGTGACGGTCTCCAGGGCCAGGGCGTCCCAGCCGGCGTCGTCGGTGGGCAGGTCGCCCTCGACGCCGGTGAGCACGTCGTGCAGGAACCGGCCGCAGTCCTCGGTGACGCCGAGGAAGCGGCTGCCCCCGCCCAGCAGACCGGCGGCGAGCGCGCCCTGCACCGAGTCCGGTGCCGACAGGTAGGTCAGCCGGGTGACGATCGCGGTCGGGGTGAACCCGTGGTCGGCCAGCGCGGCCAGCACCGACTCGAACACCCGGGTCTCCCCCGGCGTGGGACGGCGCTGCGTGGCCAGCCAGAAGGCGAGCTCGCCGAAGCCGACGGTGCCCATCACGTCCCGGGCGAGGTCGGAGCCCAGCAGGGTGATCGACTCCCGGCTCGAGGCGCCCAGCGCGGTGGGGTACTCGGTCATGCCTGCTCCTCGGTGGCCAACCAGCGGCGGATCTCCGCACCGTGCTCGTCGAGCCCGGGCGGGGGCAGCCGGTAGCCGACCGGCGTCCCGGAGAAGGTGATCGGGTTCCGCACCATCGGGACCCCCGTCCCGCCCTCCCCCACCTCGACCACCGGGTCCAGGCCGATGCCCTCGGCGAAGGCGACGCCCTGGTCGACGGTGTTGATCGGCCCGCAGGGCACGCCCGCGGCGATGATGTCGGTGAACCAGTCGAGCTTGGACCGGGTCTGCAGCCGCTCGACCAGCAGCGGGCGGAGCTGCTCGCGGTTGGCCGTGCGGTCCTCGTTGCGCGCGAAGCGGGGGTCCTCGGCCAGCTCGGGGACGCCGAGCACCTCGGCCAGCTTGCGGAACTGGCCGTTGTTGCCGGCGGTGATGATCAGGTCGCCGTCGGCGCAGGGCAGCGGTTCGTAGGGGAACAGGCTCGGGTGGCTGTTGCCCATCCGGAACGGCACGACGCCTCCGGCGACCACGGCGCTGGCGTGGTTGACCAGCCCGGACAGCGCCGAGGACAGCAGGTTGACCTCGACGTGCTGGCCGCGGCCGGTCTCGTGCCGGGAGCTCAGCGCGGCCAGGACGCCGATGGTGGCGTGCAGCCCGGCCATCACGTCGAACACGGAGATGCCGGCCCGGTAGGGCTCGCCGTGCGGGTCGCCGGTGAGGCTCATCAGCCCGGAGATCGCCTGCACGATGAGGTCGTAGCCGGGGAGCTCCGCGCCGCCGGGCTGGCTGCCGAAGCCGGTGATGGAGGCGTAGACGACGCGGGGGTTGGTCGCGGCGACGGTGTCGAAGTCCAGCCCGAAGCGGGCCAGGCCGCCGCTCTTGAAGTTCTCGATGACGACGTCGGCGCGTCGGGCCAGCTCACGGGCGGCGGCGAGGTCGCCGGCGTCCTTCAGGTCCAGGACGACCGAGCGCTTGTTGCGGTTGACGCCCAGGTAGTAGGTCGAGACGTCGCCGCGGACCGGCGGCTGCCAGCTGCGGGTGTCGTCACCGGCCGGGCCCTCCACCTTGACCACCTCCGCGCCCATGTCGGCCAGCAGCATGGTCGCGTAGGGGCCGGCGAGGATGCGGGAGAAGTCGGCGACCAGCAGGCCGGCCAGCGGTCCCCCGGCGGGCTCGGCGCCCGGCGCGGGTGGTGACTCGGTCACGGGGCTCCTCCTGCTGCGGGCCGCACGACGGACGAGCGTCCGTGGCTGGGTGACCGGGAGTCTCAGCCGCTCCGGTCGGCCGTGTCAAGGCGTTCGAGCCAACTGGGTCACCGCCTCTTCCGCCCTTGACAGAGTGGGACAGGTCACTCCAGGGTGACCCGCGACGGCGACGCGGCCGCCAGACGGACAGTCGTCCGTCACTGTCCCGAGGAGATCCCCGATGTCCCAGTCCGACAACGGCGTCGGCCACCCGGCGCCCGGCCAGGCGGTCGTGCTGCGCAACGGCACCGTGCTGACCATGGACGCTGCGCACACCGTCCTCACCGACGCCGACGTCCTGGTCGTGGGCGACCGCATCGCCGCGGTGGGCCACCGGCTCGACGTCCCCGAGGGCACCGCCGAGATCGACGCGGCCGGCGGCATCGTGATGCCCGGGATGATCGACACCCACCGGCACATGTGGCAGACCACGATGCGCGGCTACGGCGCCGACTGGACCCTGACCCAGTACTTCGTCTGGTACTACCTCGAGCACGGCACGGCCTTCCGCCCCGAGGACGTGCACGCCGGCAACCTGCTCTCGGCCTGGGACGCGCTGGAGGCCGGGGTCACCACCACCGTCGACTGGTCGCACGGGCTGCAGACCGTCGACCACGCCGAGGCCGCCGCCGACGCGCTGCTCGCCGTCCCCGGCCGATTCGTGCTCGCCTACGGCAACATCCAGGCCGGCCCCTGGGAGTGGGCCACCGACCCGGGCGTCCAGGCCTTCCTCCGCCGTCGGCGCGACGAGGGCAAGCTGGGGCTGCAGCTGGCCTTCGACGTCACCGGCGACCCGGCGTTCCCGGAGAAGGCCGCGTTCGAGGCCGCCCGCGAGCTGGACCTGCCGGTCACCACCCACGCCGGCGTGTGGGGCGCGACCAACGACGACGGCATCCGGCTGATGCACGAGCACGGGTTCATGACCCCCGAGACGGTCTACGTGCACGCCGCGACGCTCAGCACCGACTCCTACCACCGGATCGCGGCCACCGGCGGCTCGGTCTCGGTGTCGACGGAGTCCGAGCAGAGCGCCGGGCAGGGCTACCCGCCCACCTGGCAGGTGCGCCGGCACGGCATCCCGGTCTCGCTGTCGATGGACACCAGCGTGTGGTGGAGCAGCGACCTGTTCTCCGCGATGCGGACGACGCTGGGCGCCGACCGGTCCCGCGAGCACCTGGAGGCCCACGTCAAGGGCGAGACCGTCACCTCGGTGCACCTGCGCGCCGAGCAGGTCGTCGACTGGGCCACCCGCGGCGGCGCTGCGGCGCTGGGCCGCGACGACCTGGGCAGCCTGGAGGTCGGCAAGAAGGCCGACGTCGTGCTGGTCAAGAACGACCGCTCACCGGTGTCCTTCCCGCTGCTGAACCCCTACGGCCACATCGCCTTCCAGGCCCAGCGCGGCGACGTGCACACCGTCCTGGTCGACGGCCGGGTGGTGAAGAGCGACCACCAGCTCGTCGGGGTCGACCTGCCCGCCGTGCGCCGCACGGTCGACGCCACCGTCGAGCACCTGCGGTCCACGATGGGCGAGGAGGCGTGGACGGCCGGGATGAACCCGCAGCTGCCCAGCGACGAGCTGCTGGACAACCCGTACTCCTACACCGAGTACAAGTCGGCCAGCACGCACGACGCCCGCGGCAGCCTCTTCGGCGACGAGGTCACCACCAGCTGACCGCGGTGCCGTCCCGCCACCGGGCGGGACGGCACGCAGGCACCGGACGACGGACGGCGGGAGGAGGCGGACATGGCGGGTCGGGGAACCGGGCCGGACTTCGTGGAGGCGCTGGCCCGCGGGCTGGACGTGCTGGCCTGCTTCGACGCCGAGCGGCCGGTGATGTCGCTGTCGGACGTGGCGGCGGCCGCCGACCTGGCCCGGCCGACCGCGCGCCGGCTGCTGCTCACCCTGGAGGAGCTGGGCTTCGTGCGCAGCTCCGGCGGGGAGTTCCGGCTGACCCCCAAGGTGCTCACCCTGGGCATGGCCTACGTCGGGTCGCTGGGCCTGTGGGACATCGCCCGGCCACACCTGGAGTCCCTCGTCGCGCGCAGCGGCGAGTCCTCCTCGATGGCCCAGCTGGACGGCTCGGACATCGTCTACGTCGCCCGGGTCGCGGTGCCGAAGCTGATCGCGCTGCGGGTCGAGATCGGGACGCGGTTCCCGGCCGTGCAGACCTCGCAGGGCAAGGTGCTGCTGGCCGCGCTGTCGGCGGCGGAGCTCGACGCCGCCCTCGCCGAGCCCAGCAGGTCGGGGTTGCCGCCCTACATCGGCCGCTCCAGGGAGCAGCTGGGCACCGAGCTCACCGAGGTGCGAGCTCGCGGGTGGGCGCTGGCCGACGAGGAGCTGGCGCCGGGGGTGCGGTCGGTCGCGGTCCCGGTGCGCGATGCGACCGGTGCGGTGCGGGCGGCGATGAACGTGACCGTGCACGCCGCGGAGACCTCCGTCGAGACCCTGCTCGCCGACCACCTGCCGCTGCTGCTGCGCACCGCCGGCGACGTCAGCGCCGAGTGGGCGCTGTGGCAGTCCCGGCCGTACACCGAGGTGGCCCGCCGCACGGATCGCCCCGCCACCGCCTGAGCCGGCGCGCCGACGTCGACGGACGCCCTCGTCGGACTGCTGACGTCGTCGCCCCGCCGACCGTCGCCCGCCGTCGTCCGACCGCCGACGTCGTCCTCCCGCACCGATGTCCGTCCCACCGCATCAGCACTGCAGCGGTGGGACGGACGGTGGTCAGCCGGAGGACCTCGTCCCCCTCACGAGCCCGGGGCGAGCTGTTCGACGAGGCCGGACGGGTCCGTCAGTGGGCGGCGTCGTTCCAGGTCTTCCCGAAGCCGACGGAGACCTCCATGGCCACCGACAGCTGCGCGGCACCCGCCATCTCGCGGCGGACCAGGGTCTCCAGGGCCTCGTGCTCGCCCTCGGCAACCTCGAGCACCAGTTCGTCGTGGACCTGCAGCAGCATCCGCGACCGGAGCCCCTCGTCCTCGATCGCCTTCTCCACCTTCAGCATGGCGACCTTGATGATGTCGGCGGCCGAGCCCTGGATCGGTGCGTTGAGCGCCATCCGCTCGGCCATCTGCCGCCGCTGCCCGTTGTCGCTGGTCAGGTCGGGCAGGTAGCGCCGCCGCCCCAGCGTCGTCTCGGTGTAGCCGGTCTGCCGGGCGTCGTCGACCACGCCGTCCAGGTAGTCACGGATGCCGCCGAAGCGCTCGAAGTAGGCGTGCATCTGCTCCCGGGCCTCCTCGACGGAGATGTTCAGCTGCCCCGACAGCCCGTAGGCGCTCAGCCCGTAGGCCAGCCCGTAGCTCATCGCCTTGATCCGCCGGCGCATCTCCGGGTCGACCTGCTCGATCGGGATGCCGAATGCCCGCGACGCGACGAAGGAGTGCAGGTCCTCCCCCGAGCTGAAGGCCTCGATCAGGCCGGCGTCCTCGGACAGGTGGGCCATGATCCGCATCTCGATCTGGCTGTAGTCGGCGGTCATCAGCGACTCGTGGCCGGCGCCCACGACGAACGCCTGCCGGATGCGGCGGCCCTCGGCACTGCGGATCGGGATGTTCTGCAGGTTCGGGTCGGTGGAGGACAGCCGCCCGGTCGCCGCGATCGTCTGCTGGAACGTGGTGTGGATGCGGCTGTTGTCGTCGACCATCGGGATGAGCCCGTCGATGACGGTGCGCAGCCGGGTGACGTCGCGGTGCCGCAGCAGGTGCTCGAGGAACGGGTGGCCGGTGGAGGCCAGCAGCGAGGTCAGCGCGTCGGCGTCGGTGGTGTAGCCGGTCTTGTTCTTCTTCGTCTTCGGCAGGCCCAGCTCGTCGAAGAGCACTGCCTGCAGCTGCTTGGGGGAGCCGAGGTTGATCTCCTTGCCGATGACCGCGTAGGCCTCCTGCGCGGCGTCGGCGACCGCGGCGGCGAACTCCTGCTGCAGCTCGTGCAGGAACGCCAGGTCCACGGCGATCCCGCGGTGCTCCATCGACGCGAGCACCCGGGTCAGCGGCAGCTCGATGTCGGTGAGCAGGTGGTCCCCGCCCTTCTGGCCGAGCACCTGCTCCAGGGCGTCGGAGAGGTCGTTGACCGCGACCGCCTTGAGGACGTCGGCGTGCGCGGCCTCCGCGGCCACGTCCTCCTCGGTGGGGCCGAGCCCGTCCAGGGTCAGCTGGGCGGGCTGCGCCTCCTGGTCCCGGATCTCGCGCTTGAGGTAGCGGACGGCGAGGTCGGGGAGGTCGAAGGACCGCTGACCCGGCGCGGCCAGGTAGGCGGCCAGCGCCGTGTCACTGGCGATGCCCTGCAGGTCCCAGCCGCGCTCGAACACCGCCAGCAGCGGGCCCTTGACGTCGTGCACGATCTTCGGCCGGGCCGGGTCCCGCAGCCAGGCGGCCAGCGCCTGCTCGTCGGCGGGGTCCAGTGTCGGCCCCAGGTCGACGAAGGTGGCGTGGTCGTCGGCGGCGGCCAGCGCCAGGCCGGTCAGCTCGCCCACCCCGCGGCCCCACGTGCCGCGGAAGACCACGCCGGTGTGCCCGGTGCGGGCGTGCGCGTCCAGCCACTCCCCCAGCCCGCCGGCGGCCAGCACGTCGGCGGTGACGTCGAAGCCGCCGTCCACCTCCGGCTCCGGGGTGGCCAGGGTGGCGAACAGCCGGTCGCGGAGCACCCGGAACTGCAGGTTGTCGAAGAGGGTGTGCACCTCGTTGCGGTCCCAGGGCTGCACGGCGAGGTCGGCCGGGCCCAGCTCCAGCGGCACTGCTCGGTCCAGCTCGGTGAGCCGGCGGTTCTGCATCACCTGGGACAGGTGCTCGCGCAGCTTCTCCCCGACCTTGCCCTTGACCGTGTCGACCTGGTCGACCAGCGCGTCCAGCGACCCGTACTCCCGGATCCACTTGGCGGCGGTCTTCTCCCCCACGCTCGGGATCGACGGCAGGTTGTCGCTGGGGTCGCCACGCAGCGCGGCGAAGTCCGGGTACTGCGTCGGGGTCAGGCCGTACTTGGTCTCGACCTCCTCCGGGGTGAACCGGGTCAGGTCCGAGACGCCCTTGCGGGGGTAGAGCACGGTGACGTGGTCGTTGACCAGCTGCAGCGCGTCGCGGTCACCGGTGCAGATCGCGACGTCCATGCCCTGCTCGACCGCCTGCACGGTGAGGGTGGCGATGACGTCGTCGGCCTCGTAGTTCTCCGCGGTGATCACCGGGACGTGCAGCGCGCCCAGGACCTCCTGCACCAGGCTGACCTGGCCGCGGAAGTCGGTGGGGCTCTCGGACCGGTTCGCCTTGTACTCCGCGAAGATCTCGCTGCGGAAGGTCTTGCGGCTGACGTCGAAGGCGACCGCGAGGTGCGTGGGCTGCTCGTCGCGCAGCACGTTGATCAGCATCGACGTGAAGCCGTAGACGGCGTTCGTCGGCTGACCGGTGGTGGTCGAGAAGTTCTCCACCGGCAGGGCGAAGAAGGCCCGGTAGGCCAGCGAGTGGCCGTCGAGCAGCAGCAGCCGGGGGCGGGCGCCGTCGGCGCTCGCAGCGGCGGTGGACTGGGGGGCGGCGACCGGAGCTGACATCGCCGTCGATCCTATGTCCGGGGTACGACCGTCCGGACCCCGCGCGCTCCCCCGCTGGCTACGGTGCCCCGGTGACCACACCCCGCCCGGACTGGCTGCCCCCGCTGACCGGCCCGCTGGACGCCAAGCTCGGCATCGAGATCGTCGACTGGGACCCCGACCGCCTGGTCGGCACGATGCCCGTGGCCGGCAACGAGCAGCCCTTCGGCCTCCTGCACGGCGGGGCGACCTGCACCCTGGCGGAGTCCCTCGGGTCGGTGGCCGGCCTGCTGCACGCGGGGCCCGGGGCCGGCGTCGTGGGCATCGAGCTGTCGGCCAGCCACCTGGGCGCGGCGCGGTCGGGCACCGTCACCGCCGTCTGCACCCCGGTGCACCGCGGCCGGACGCTGGCCACCTTCCTGATCGCGGTCTCCGACGACACCGGCCGGCCCACCGCCAGCGTCCGGCTGACCTGCCTGCTGCGCCCCGCCCGCTGAGGGCCGGTCGTGCACGACCGTTCGGTAGCACGTCGGCGTGTCGCAGAAAGGTCACGGTGTGTCCCTGCAGGTCGTTCCGCGTAACAGGCGTGGGTTACTGTCCCGGCTCAATCAACGGCTGGGAGGTCGAGTGACGCACGCGCCACAGCGCGCCCGAGAGCACGGTCAGAGCCGCACGGCAGACCGCGGCCAGGCGGTGGTCCCCACCCGCCGACGTCGGTCCCGGGGCCTCCCCGGCCGCCGTCCACTGGTCCTGACCCTGCTGCTCGCCGCCTTCACCATGGCGCTGGCCATGCTCGTGCCGGGCGTCGCCTCGGCCGCGAACGAGTCGGTCACCGGCACCCTGCAGACGAGCAAGAGCGGGCCCATCGCCGGGGTCCCGGTCACGGTCGAGACCGCCGCCGGCGCCGCGGTCGACACCGCCGAGACCGACGCCAACGGGCGCTTCGCCGTCCCGGTCCCCGGTCCGGGCGACTACAAGGTCTCCATCGACCCGAAGGCCCTGCCCGACGGCGTCGAGCTGGGGTCCAAGGGCGAGACGCTGACCGTCACCGTCGGCCCCAACCGCGCCCAGCCGGTGCTCTTCGGCCTGGCCGACGGCACCTCCAACGGCGGCGGCGGGTCGGTCGAGGCCGTCCAGCTGCTCGTCGACGGCATCCGCTTCGGCCTGCTCATCGCCGTCTGCGCGGTCGGCCTGTCGCTGATCTACGGCACGACGGGCCTGACCAACTTCGCCCACGGTGAGCTCGTCACCATCGGCGCGGTCGTCGCCTGGTACGTCAACGTCAAGGCCGGCGTCCCGCTGATCCCGGCCACGCTGATCGCGATGGTGGTCGGTGCGGCCGTGGGCGCGCTCAACGAGCTGGCCATCTGGCGGCCGCTGCGCCGCCGCGGCACCGGCCTGGTCGCGGCGCTGGTCGTCTCCATCGGCCTGTCGATGCTGCTGCGCTACCTGGTCCAGATCGTCTACGGCGGCTTCTCCAGCCCGTATGCGGACTTCCAGACCCAGCGGGCCGTCGACTACGGCGTCTTCACCATGACCAACCGGTCGCTGGCCTCGATCGTCATCTCGGTCGTCGTCCTGGTGCTCGTGGCCCTGATGCTGCAGCGCACCAAGATCGGCAAGGCCATGCGGGCGGTCGCGGACAACCGCGACCTGGCCGCCTCCTCGGGCATCGACGTGAACCGCGTGATCCTCGTGGTCTGGATGATGGGCGGGGCACTGGCCACCCTCGGTGGCGTGCTGCTCGGCCTGTCCGACCAGGTCCAGTGGGACATGGGCTTCCGCCTGCTGCTCCTCATGTTCGCCGGCGTCACCCTCGGCGGTCTCGGCACCGCCTACGGCGCCCTCGTCGGCAGCCTCATCGTCGGTGTGTTCGTGCAGATGTCCACCCTCGTCATCCCCAGTGACGTGAAGTACGTCGGAGGGCTCCTTCTGTTGATCGTCATCCTCGTTCTGCGGCCCCAGGGCATCCTGGGCAGCCGGGCCCGGATCGGCTGACGCCATGTCCGAGCTCCTCGACGCGTTCGCGATCGCCGGCAAGGCGTTCTTCGGCTTCCAGGCGATCTTCTTCGCCCTGCTGGCCATCGGCATCAACGTGCACTTCGGCTACACCGGGCTGCTGAACTTCGGGCAGATCGCCTTCGCGATGCTCGGCGGCTTCGGCATCGCCATCTCCGTCAGCATGTGGGGCCTGCCCTTCTGGGTCGGCGTCATCGTCGGTGTGGCCGCCGCCGTGGTCCTGGCGCTGCTGCTGGGTCTGCCGACCCTGCGGTTGCGCGCGGACTACCTCAGCATCGTCACCATCGCCGCCGCGGAGGGCCTGCGCCTGCTCTTCCGCTCGGTCTCGGCCACGCCGGTGACCGGTGGCACCCGGGGCCTGTCGGCCTTCAACGCCGACTTCATCAACCTGGCCCCCTGGGACCCGGCCGGCCGCCACCAGATCCTGGGCACGTCCTGGAGCGGTGGCGAGCTGTGGGTGGCGCTGATCGGCTGGATCCTGGTGATCCTCTCCAGCCTGCTGGTCTGGCAGCTCATGCGCAGCCCCTGGGGCCGGGTGGTCAAGGCCATCCGTGAGGACGAGGACGCCGTCCGGGCGCTGGGCAAGAACGTCTACGCCTACAAGATGCAGGCCCTGGTGCTGGGCGGTGTGATCGGCGCCTTCGGCGGCATGGTCTACGCCGTCGCCACCGGGTCGGCGATCCCCGACCAGTACCAGAACGCCAACACGTTCCTGGCCTACGCGGCGCTCATCCTCGGCGGTGCGGCCCGCGTGCTCGGCCCGGTCATCGGGTCGATGCTGCTGCTGTTCATCCTGCAGTTCGCCGACACGGGCCTGCGGGCGCTGATCGACAACGGCGTCATCCCGGAGAGCCTGCTGTCCTCCACCGACGTCGCCCAGATCCGCTTCGTCCTCGTCGGCCTGGGGCTCATGCTGTTGCTGGTGTTCCGACCGCAGGGCATCTTCGGTGACCGACGAGAGGTGATGCTCGATGCCCGCTGACCCGTCCGCACACGGCGCCCACGCAGCGAAGCCCGAGGAGCTGTCCACCGCCCAGGCCGCGGCTGTCGGCGGTGCCACCACGACCGGCCGGCCCGCCCCCCAGCGGCTGGCCCAGGCTGCGCTCGCCGACCTGCCCTGGCAGGTCGGGGTGGCCAAGCCCGACCCGGCGATCGTCGTCGACGGCGTCACCCGCGTCTTCGGTGGCCTCACCGCGGTCTCGGTCGACCACCTCGAGATCCAGCGCGGTGGCATCACCGGCCTGATCGGACCGAACGGCGCCGGCAAGACCACGCTGTTCAACCTGATGACCGGCTTCGACCAGCCCAACACCGGCACGTGGTCCTTCGACGGCAAGGACCTCGGCAAGCTGGCCCCCCACCAGGTGGCCCGGCTCGGCGTGGTGCGCACCTTCCAGCTGACCAAGGCGCTGTCCCGGCTCACCGTGCTGCAGAACATGCTGCTCGGCGCCCAGGGCCAGCGCGGCGAGAGCTTCCTGCGGGCCCTCGTGCCCGGCGGGTGGCGCGCCCAGGAGAGGGAGAACACCGAGAAGGCGATGGACCTGCTCCGGCGGTTCAAGCTCGACGCCAAGAAGGACGACTTCGCCGGCATCCTCTCCGGCGGTCAGCGCAAGCTCCTGGAGATGGCCCGCGCGCTGATGAGCGACCCCAAGGTCGTCATGCTCGACGAGCCGATGGCCGGGGTGAACCCGGCGCTGACCCAGAGCCTGCTCGGGCACGTCAAGGACCTCCGCGAGGAGGGCATGACGGTCATCTTCGTCGAGCACGACATGGACGTCGTCCGCGACATCAGCGACTGGGTCGTGGTCATGGCCGCCGGCAAGGTCATCGCCGAGGGCCCGCCGGAGTCCATCTCGCAGAACCAGGCGGTCGTCGACGCCTACCTGGGCGCGCACCACGACGCCCCGCTCACCGTCGAGGAGGAGGACCGGGTCCTCGCCGAGGTGGAGGCGGAGATCGCCCGCGAGGAGCACGGCGCACCGCACGTCCCGAATGCCGAGCGCAGTGACGAGAAGGGTGGTCTGGTGTGAGCGAGCCGCTGTTCGAGGTCGACGAGACCGGCGAGGACGTCACCCGCGCGCAGACCGTCGCCACCGGCGAGCTGTCCCCCGCGGAGAAGGCCGCCACCCGCGAGGAGCACCTGAAGCTCGCCGAGGGCGCCCTGGTGCGGGCCGACGACCTGGTCGCCGGCTACGTGCCCGGGGTCAACATCCTGCGTGGCTGTGACTTCTACCTGCAGGACGGCGAGCTCGTCGGCATCATCGGGCCCAACGGTGCCGGCAAGTCGACGCTGCTGAAGACGCTGTTCGGGCTCATCCCGGTGCGCTCGGGTGGGGTGACGCTGCGCGGTGAGTCGATCACCGGTGCACCGGCGCACCAGCTGGTGTCGATGGGCGTGGGCTACGTGCCGCAGAACAACAACGTGTTCCCCTCGCTGTCCATCGAGGAGAACATGCAGATGGGCGTGTACCTGCGGCCCAAGTCGTTCAAGGAGCGCTTCGACTACGTCGTCGACCTGTTCCCGCTGCTCGGTGAGCGGCGCAAGGGCAAGGCCGGGTCGCTGTCCGGCGGTGAGCGGCAGATGGTCGCGATGGGCCGCGCGCTGATGATGGACCCGTCGGTGCTGCTGCTCGACGAGCCGTCGGCGGGCCTGTCCCCCGCCTACCAGGACGAGGTGTTCATCCGCTGCCGGCGGATCAACGCCACCGGCGTCTCGATCATCATGGTCGAGCAGAACGCCCGCCGGTGCCTGCAGATCTGCGACCGCGGCTACGTGCTGGACCAGGGCCGCAACGCCTACACCGACACCGGCCAGTCGCTGATGAACGACCCGAAGGTCATCGAGCTGTACCTGGGCACCCTGGCCAAGGCCAAGTAGCTCCACCCGCTCGCTTCGAACGGCGTCGTCCCTGCCCCGGGACGACGCCGTTCGTCGTCCCGGGCCCGACACGAGGCCCGAGCCGGTCCGGCCTCGGCCGGTCGCCTGGCCCGGACGACCTCACCCCGGACGACCTGGGCCCGGACGGCGTCATCCCCACGTCCACAACCCGATCAGCGGCGGCCGGGACGGTCTCAGCCCAGCACGGCCCAGGCGCTGACGGCTGCGTTGGCGGTGGCCGCGGCGACCCGCAGCGAGTCGGCGCGCAGCAGCCCGGCGTAGGCGGCGGCGTCGAAGCCGTCGGTGAGCTGCCGGTGCCGGGGCACGGCCAGCAGCGCGGTGACCGCCAGCACCGCCGCCAGGCAGACCGCGCTGGCCACCACCCCCAGCAGCCGGACTCCCTCGGGCCGGTCGAGCAGCAGCCAGCCGGTGGTGACCAGCTGCCCGGCGAACAGCGGCCCGACCACCCGGGAGATGCGCTGGGAGTGGCTGCGCTCGTAGGCGGCCGAGGCGTCCGCCGGGACCGCGGTGAACTGCGGGTAGACCAGCGCCCGAACGGTCCACTGGAAGCCCGCGTAGGCGCCCACCAGGAGCAGGTGCGCCACCGCGACGACGCTCACCGTCACGGGGCCGGCTCAGCGGCCGTGCCGCGCGAGGCCTGCTCGGCGGCCGTGCCGCGCGGAGTCGCCCCGGCGGCCTTGCCACGCGGGGCCTGCTCGACGGCCGTGCCGCGGGGCGCGGGCTTGGCGGCCTTGCCGCGCCAGCGCAGGCTCTGCGCGTCGAGCTGGCGCAGCAGCGGGTCACCCTCGGCCGAGATCCGCTCGGCCACGTCCACCGCCGCGCGCAGCTGCGCGTCGTCCAGCTGCGTGAAGGCCGGTGAGCGGCCGCGGTCCAGGACGTCGTACCAGCGGCCCCCGACGGCGTGGTCGAGCACGATCCGCCCGAAGCAGTGGTCGGCGGTCACGACCCACCGCTCGGCGCGGGCCCGGCGGGGCAGCTCGTCGAGCACCAGCTCGCGGTAGCGGGCCAGCAGGGGCGCACGGTCGTCCACGGAGACGAGTCTGCCCCCTGGACAGCACTGCGGCCCGGCACCCCGAGGGGTGCCGGGCCGCAGCCAGGAGCGGGTTCAGCGCATCAGCGCTGCGGGCCCACGCCGTTCGTGTTCAGACCCTGGATGATCCGGGAGGACTCCTCGAACCCGATGACGACGATGCCGTCGGGGGCGAAGGTGGTCATCTGCTGGACCTCGGCGTCGTAGTTCGCGGCCTGCGGGTCGTAGATGACCGTCTGGATCGAGTCCTCGGAGAGACCACCGGCGATCAGGTTGTTCTTGGTGTTCTCCGCCAGGCCCGTGCCGTACGGGTCGTTGGTGGCGAGGATGCCGACGGTGTTGTTGCCGTCCTGCAGGATCAGGTCCGACAGGGCGGTGGCCTGCAGGGTGTCCGGGGGCGCGGTGCGGAAGTACAGCCCCTGGTCGGCGTAGTCGGTGAACTGGTCGGACGTGTTCGCCGGGGAGATCTGCATGACGCCGGCCTGCGTGATCGTGTCGATCACGGTCAGGCTGACACCGGAGGACGCGGCACCGACGATCGCGTTGACGCCGGACTGCAGGAGGCGGTCGACGGTCTGGGTGGCGGTGTCGGTGGAGGCGTCACCGGAGTCACCGGTCACCAGCGTGATCGGCTGGCCGAGGACACCGCCCGCGGCGTTGATGTCGTTGATCGCCAGCTGGACGCCGGCGACCTCCGGCGGGCCGAGGAAGGCGAGGTTGCCGGTCTCGGGCAGCAGGGTGCCGATGGTGAGCGGCTTGTCGGTGGTGGCGCCCGCCGCGACCGGCGCAGGGCCGGCCTCGGTGGTGGCGTTGGCCTCGTCACCGGCGATGACGAAGTTGGTCTTGCTGTCGTCGAGGGCGTTGTCGGTGCCGAACTGCAGCAGACCGAAGCTGGCCTGGGCCGGCTCCCCGGCCTCGGCGAAGCTCAGCGGACCGGAGATGCCGTCGTAGTCGACGTTCCCGCCGGCCTTGATGATCTCCACGCAGGCGGCGAAGTCGGAGCACTTGTCGCCACCCACGGTGAGGGCGTTGACGTAGGGCCCGAAGGTGCGCGCGTCCGTGCTGCCGGCCGACTGCGAGGCCATGGCGATCAGCATCACGGCGTCGTAGGACTCACCGGCGTAGTTGAAGTCCTTGAGGTTCGGGTCGACCTTCTTGAGCCGGTCGGTGAAGTCCGGCCCGAGCTTCGTGAGGGGCGTGGTGCCCTTCATGCCGGCCAGTGCGCCCTGGGCCTGGAAGTCCTCGCCGAGGGCGTTGCCCATGTTGCCGTCGGTGCCGTAGACGTTGACCTGCTTGGCCCCGCCGCCGGTGGCAGCGGACGAGCCGCCGGCGGAGGCTCCGGCGGAGCTGCCGGCCGCGTCGTCGCTGCTGCCGCCGCAGGCGCTCAGGGCGAGCAGTGCCGCGCCGGAGAGGGCGGTGGCGCGGGCGATCGTGCCTGTGCGCATCAAGAAACTCCCGAGGGGTGTGAGTACGTCTCCATCGCCCCGCGGCAGGCCAGGTGCGCCTGCCGGGGCCCGATCAGTGGGGAGAAACCTAACCGCCACCGATCGGGTGGAGAGCACTGCTGTGTGCACCGTGATGAGGTCGTGACCTCCGCGTCGCACCGGTGCCACACGGCGGACACGCCGACACATCGGCGCAACACGCCGGGGTCGTCACCCCGGCGTCACCGGTCAGACCCCGGCGGGACCCGTCACCGACGCACTGTCGCCCGCCGGCGTCTCCGTGGCGAGGATCGCCTCGGAGAGCGCGCGCATCGACGTGCGCTCGTTCATGGCGGTGCGCTGGATCCAGCGGAACGCCTCGGCCTCGGTGATGCCGCGCTCGGCCATCAGGCGGCCCTTGGCCTGCTCGACGACCTTGCGCGCCTCCAGCCGCTCCTTGAGGTCGGTGACCTCGGCGTCGAGGGCGTGCATCTCCTGGAAGCGGCCCACGGCGACCTCGATCGCCGGGACGAGGTCGTTCTTGTTGAACGGCTTGACGAGGTAGGCCATCGCGCCGGCGTCGCGGGCGCGCTCCACCAGCTCGCGCTGGCTGAAGGCGGTCAGCACGATCACCGGGGCGATCCGGGCGGAGGCGATCTGCTCGGCGGCGGCGATACCGTCCAGCACGGGCATCTGGACGTCGAGGATGACGAGGTCGGGTCGCAGCTGCTGGGCCTGGTCGACGGCCGCCTGGCCGTCACCGACCTCGGCGACGACGACGTAGCCCTCCTCCTCCAGCATCTCCTTGAGGTCGAGACGGATGAGAGCCTCGTCCTCGGCGATGAGGACCCTGGTCGGTGCGTTGGTCACGCGGTGATCCTATCGGCCGACGAGCCGGGCGCAGGGCCCGATAGGCTGCCAGCTCACCCGGTCGTGCCGGCCCCCGTACCCCAATCGGCAGAGGGAGCGGATTCAAAACCCGCGCAGTGTGCGTTCGAGTCGCACCGGGGGCACCCCAGGACGAGCGCGGTCCGCCGTGGAGCGGCCGCCTCGCACGTGCAGGCCGGGTCGCCCCTGCCGTCGGTGCCGCAGGAGGACGTGGGCCCGCGGCCCGGCGCCCCACCGCCACGACCTCGGCCCCCGGCCAATACCGTGACCGCGTGACCGGACACATGACCCCCGAGGAGTTCCGCCAGCACGGCCACGAGGTCGTCGACTGGATCGCCGACTACTGGGGCCGCGTCGGCGAGTTCCCCGTCCGGTCGCAGGTCTCCCCCGGCGACGTGCGGGCCGCGCTGCCCGACTCCGCGCCGGAGCAGGGCGAGCCGTTCTCGGCGGTCATGGCCGACCTCGACCGGGTCGTGATGCCGGGCATCACCCACTGGCAGCACCCGGGGTTCTTCGGCTACTTCCCGGCCAACACCTCCGGGCCCTCCGTCCTCGGTGACCTGCTGAGCGCGGGCCTGGGCGTGCAGGGCATGTCCTGGGTGACCAGCCCCGCGGCCACCGAGCTCGAGCAGCAGGTCATGGACTGGCTGGCCGAGCTGCTCGACCTGCCCGCGAGCTTCCGTTCCACCGGCACCGGCGGCGGCGTCGTCCAGGACTCCAGCTCCGGGGCGAACCTGATCGCGCTGCTGGCCGCGCTGCACCGGGTGAGCAGGGGCGCCACGCTGCGGCACGGGGTGCGCCCGGAGGACCAGACGGTCTACGTCTCCGCGCAGACCCACAGCTCGATGGAGAAGGCCGCCCGCATCGCGGGCCTGGGCACCGAGGCGATCCGGGTCGTCGAGGTCGACGCCGACCTGGCCATGAGCCCGCGCGCGCTCGCCGCCCGGATCGAGCGCGACGTCGCCCGCGGGTTCACCCCCGTGCTGGTCTGCGCCACGGTCGGCACCACCTCCACCACCGCGATCGACCCGCTGGCCGAGATCGGCCCGATCTGCCAGGAGCACGGCGTGTGGCTGCACGTCGACGCCGCCTACGCCGGGGTCGCGGCCGTGGTGCCGGAGCTGCGGCAGCTGCAGGCCGGCGTCGAGTGGGCCGACAGCTACACCACCGACGCGCACAAGTGGCTGCTCACCGGCTTCGACGCCACGCTGTTCTGGGTGGCAGACCGGGCGGCGCTGACCGGCGCGCTGGCGATCCTCCCCGAGTACCTCCGCAACGCCGCCACCGACGCCGGTGCGGTCGTCGACTACCGCGACTGGCAGATCGAGCTGGGGCGGCGCTTCCGGGCGCTCAAGCTGTGGTTCGTCGTCCGCTGGTACGGGGCCGAGGGCCTGCGCGCGCACATCCGCGAGCACGTCGCGCTGGCCCAGGAGCTGGCCGGCTGGGCCGCGGCGGACGAGCGGTTCGACGTCGCCGCCCCGCACCCGCTGTCGCTGGTCTGCCTGCAGCCGCGCTGGGCACGCGGCGTGGACGCCGACGTGGCCACGATGACGCTGCTGGAGCGGCTCAACGACGGCGGCGAGGTCTTCCTGACCCACACGACCGTCGACGGCGCTGCGGTGCTGCGGGTGGCCATCGGTGCCCCGGCGACCACCCGGGCGCACGTCGAGCGGCTGTGGGCGCTGCTGTGCGAGGGCCACGACTGGCTGGCCAACGACTTCGAGGAGCAGGCGCGCGAGCAGCGGGAGGCCGAGGCCGCCGAGCGCGCCCGGGCCGAGCAGGAGCGGGCGGAGCGCGAGCAGGCCGCACGCGAGCAGGCAGCGCAGGACCAGGCAGCGCAGGAGCAGGCGGCGCAGGAGGGGGCACCGGAGCAGGCAGCGCCGGACGAGGCAGGTCAGGAGCAGCCCGACGAGGTCGCAGATGTCACGCCGGCACCGCAGACCGCGTCGGCCGACCAGCCCGCACCGACGACGGTCACCAGCGAGGTCCCCGTCCCGGCCGCCGAGACCCCGGATCTCGAGACTGCGCACGCCGAGACCCCGCACCTCGAGGCCCCCGCCGTCGAGACCCCCGCCGACTGGGACGAGTCCCGGGCCCAGGCGGAGGCCCAGCAGACGGACTGACGCCCACCGTGCCCTCAGCGGGCTCGCCGGGTCCCGGTGACCCCGCTGGGCGCACACCCGGCGCACTCGGCCGGGCTCACTCCAGGGAGCGGATGAGCCCCTCCTGGACGGCGGTGGCCACGTGGGTCCCATCGGCGGCCCAGATCTGCCCGAAGCACAGCGCCCGGCCGCTGGCGGCCGCGGGGCTGTCGGTCTCGTAGAGGAACCACTCGTCGGCCCGCACCGGCCGGTGGAACCAGACGGCGTGGTCCAGGCTCGCGCCGATCGTCGTCCCGCTCCAGCCGCCACCGATCCGGGCGAGCCCGGCCGACAGCAGCGTCAGGTCGCTGACGAAGGTCAGCGCCGCGGCGTGGACGGCGTCGTCGTCGGGCAGCCGGCCGGCGACCCGGAACCAGACCCGCGAGGCGGTGTTCGGGGGCAGCCGCGGCTGGGGGTCGAACGGGTCGGCCAGGTAGCGCTGCTCCACCGCCCGCTCCAGCACGCGGAGCACCGCACCCTGCTCGGGGTGGGCGGCGGCGACCTCGGCCAGCCCGGGCAGCGACTCCGGTCCGGGCACCTCGGGCATCGGCAGCGAGTGCTCGACCAGCGGCCGCTCACCGGCGGTGAAGTCCGCGGTCAGCGCGAAGATGGCGACGTCGGAGCCCTTGCGGGTCTGGCGGGCCACCACGCGCCGGGTGCTGAACGACCGGCCCTCGCGGATCCGGTCCACCTCGTAGCGGATCTCCTCGTGCGGGTCACCGGGCCGCAGGAAGTAGGAGTGCAGCGAGTGCACCACCCGCTCGGCGGACACCGTGGCGTTGGCCGCGGCCAGTGCCTGCGCCGCGACCTGCCCACCGAAGATCCGCTGCAGGGGCGTGCGGGGCGTGGTGCCGACGTAGAGGTCCGGACCCCGTTCCTCCAGGTCCAGCACCACCATCAGCCCGGCGGCCGGGGTGTCCCCCGGCGCGCCGCCGTCCCGCACGTCCCCGGCGGTCACGCCTCGGAACCCACCTCGTGCACCCGCACCAGGTTGGTGGTACCGGCCATGTTGGGCGGGCTGCCGGCGACGATGACGACCTGGTCGCCCTCGTTGAGCCGGCCGATGGACAGCAGCGAGAAGTCGACCTGACCGACCATGTCGTCGGTGTGGGTGACCTCGGGGACCAGGAAGGTCTCCACGCCCCACGACAGCGCCAGCCGGCTGCGCACCCGCGGGTCGGTGGTGAAGGCGAGGATCGGCAGCCGGGTCTTCACCGACGCCAGGCGCTGCGCGCTGCGGCCGGTGGAGGTGAACGCCGCGAGCGCCGCCACGTTCAGCGCCTCGCCGACGTCCTTGGCCGCGCGGACCATGGCGCCGGGGCGGGAGTGGGTGGCGTGCTTGAGCGGCGGGGCGAGGATCTCGTCGGTCTCGACGGCGGCGATGATGCGCTCCATCGTCTTGACCGCCACGATCGGGAACTTGCCGACCGAGGTCTCCCCGGACAGCATCACCGCGTCGGCACCGTCGAGGACGGCGTTGGCGACGTCGGAGGCCTCGGCGCGGGTCGGCCGGGAGTTCTCGATCATCGACTCGAGCATCTGCGTGGCCACGATGACCGGCTTGTTGCGCTCGCGGGCGGCCTGGACGGCGCGCTTCTGCACCATCGGCACCTGCTCGAGCGGCAGCTCCACGCCCAGGTCGCCGCGGGCGACCATGACGCCGTCGAACGCGTCGCAGATGGCGTCGAGGTTCTCGATGGCCTCGGGCTTCTCCAGCTTGGCGATCACCGGGACCTCGACGTCCTCCTGGCGCATGACCTCGCGCACCAGCTCGACGTCCTTGGCGTGCCGGACGAAGGACAGGGCGATGAAGTCGACGCCGAGGGAGAGCGCGAAGCGCAGGTCGGCGGTGTCCTTGTCGGACATGGCCGGGACGCTGACGGCGACACCGGGCAGCGACAGGCCCTTGTTGTTCGACACCGGCCCGCCCTCGAGGACCAGGCAGAACACGTCGGGCCCGGAGACCTCGACGACGGTGAGGGCGATCTTGCCGTCGTCGACGAGCAGCCGGTCACCGACGCGGGCGTCGTTGGCCAGGTCCTTGTAGGTGGTCGAGACGCGCTCGGCGGTGCCGGGGACGTCCTCGACGGTGACGCAGACCCGGCTGCCGGTCTCCCAGACCACCGGCCCGTTCTCGAAGGTGCCGAGGCGGATCTTGGGGCCCTGCAGGTCGGCGAGGATCGCCACTGCGCGGCCGACCTTGTCGCTGGCCTGGCGCACGAGGCGGTAGGCCGTCTCGTGGTCGGCGTGCTTGCCGTGGCTGAAGTTGAGGCGGGCGACGTCCATGCCGGCCTCGACGAGGGCGGTGATCTGCTCCAGCGAGGCGGTGGCCGGGCCCAGCGTGCAGACGATCTTCGCGCGACGTGACATGGGGCAGAAACTAGTCGCCCCTCCGAGGGAGACGGCGGACCGGGTCCGCCGTGTCCCCCGGAGGGGCGGGAGTCGTTCCAGACGTCCTGAGGGGCGGGGAGGACCCCGCCGCCCGTCGCGGCGTGCGGAGCACGTCACGGGGGGCGGCGGGACCCTGCCTCAGGACAGCGGGGCGGCGGTCGGCGTGACCGGCCGGGGCAGCATCGAGTCGCCGGTCAGCCAGTTGTCGACCGCACCCGCGGCGGCGCGGCCCTCGGCGATCGCCCAGACGATGAGCGACTGGCCGCGGCCCATGTCACCGGCCACGAAGACCCCGGGGACGGTGGACATGTACTCGTCGTCCCGAGCCACCCGGCCGCGCTCGTCGACGCCGCAGCCCAGCTGCTCCACCAGGCCCACGGTCTCCGGGCCGGTGTAGCCCAGCGCCAGCAGCACCAGGTCGGCCGGCAGCTCGCGGGTGCTGCCCGGCCTGGGCTGCCGCTTGCCGTCGACGACCTCGATCTCGACGACCTCCAGCGCGCGGACGTTGCCCTCGCCGTCGTCGAGGAAGCGCTCGGTGTTGACCGCGAAGAGGCGGTCGCCGCCCTCCTCGTGGGCCGGGGAGACCCGCAGGATCATCTCGTAGGTCGGCCACGGGTTGTCCTGCGGACGGCTGCCGGCCGGGGCCGGCTTGTAGTCCAGCTGGGCCACCGTCGCCGCGCCCTGGCGCAGCGCGGTGCCGAGGCAGTCCGCGCCGGTGTCGCCGCCGCCGATGATGACCACGTTCTTGCCGCGGGCGTTGATCGGCGGGTCGTCGAGCTCGCCGAGTGCCTCGAGGTTGCCCCCGGGCAGGAACTCCATGGCGAAGTGGACGCCGGCCAGGTCACGGCCGGGCAGCGGCAGGTCCCGCGCCACCGGCGTGCCGATGGCCAGGACGACGGCGTCGAACTCCTCGCGCAGCTGCTCGGTGGTCACCGCGCCCTCGCCGGTGCCGCCGACGTTGACGTCGGTGACGAAGCGGGTGCCCTCGGCGCGCATCTGGTCCAGCCGCCGGTCCAGGTGGCGCTTCTCCATCTTGAACTCGGGGATGCCGTAGCGGATGAGCCCGCCGATCCGGTCGTCCCGCTCGAAGACGGTGACCTCGTGCCCGGCCCGGGTGAGCTGCTGCGCGGCAGCCAGGCCGGCCGGCCCGGACCCGACGACGGCGACCTTGCGACCGGTGAGCTCCGCCGGCGGCTGCGGGGTGACCCAGCCGTTGACGAAGGCCTGGTCGATGATCTCCCACTCGATGTTCTTGATGGTGACCGGCGCGTTGTCCAGGTTGAGCACGCACGCGGACTCGCAGGGTGCGGGGCAGAGCTTCCCGGTGAACTCCGGGAAGTTGTTCGTCGCGTGCAGCCGCTCGATCGCCTCCCGCCAGTCGTCCCGGCGAGCGAGGTCGTTCCACTCCGGGATCAGGTTGCCCAGCGGGCAGCCGTGGTGGCAGAACGGGATGCCGCAGTCCATGCAGCGCGCCGCCTGCTCGCGGACGGCCTGCACCGGGAAGACGGCGTCCTCCCCGGTGTCGCGGGTGAGGTACACCTCCTTCCAGTCCAGCAGGCGCAGGTCGACCGGGCGCCGCGGCGGCGTCTGCCGGTCGAACTTCAGGAACCCCGTTGCATCAACCACGTGCGGCCTCCATGACAGCTCGGTCCACGTCGTGCCCGGCGGCCTCGGCGGCCCGTCGGGCCTCCAGGGCGCGCCGGTAGTCACGCGGCATGATCACGCTGAACCGCTCGGACCAGCGGCCCCAGTCGGCGAGCAGGCTGCTGGCCACGGTCGAGCCGGTGGCCGCGCGGTAGCGCACCAGCACCTCCCGCAGCCACTGCGACGCCTCGGCGTCGAGCGTCTCGACCTCCACCATCTCCCGGTTGACCCGGTGGTGGGCGAGGTCGAGGACGTAGGCGACGCCACCGGACATGCCGGCGGCGATGTTGCGCCCGGTCTCGCCCAGGATCACCGCGCTCCCGCCGGTCATGTACTCGAGCGCGTGGTCGCCCACGCCCTCGACGACGGCCAGGGCACCGGAGTTGCGGACGCAGAACCGCTCCCCCACCCGGCCGCGCAGGAACAGCTCGCCGGAGGTCGCGCCGTAGCCGATGACGTTGCCGGCGATGACGTTGTCCTCCGCGGCGAAGGTCGCCTCCGGGGCCGGGCGGACGACGATGTGCCCGCCGGACAGCCCCTTGCCGACGTAGTCGTTGGCGTCGCCGACCAGGGTCATGGTGATCCCGCGCGGCAGGAAGGCGCCGAAGGACTGACCGGCCGACCCGGTGAAGGTCAGGTCGATCGTGCCGTCGGGCAGCCCCTCGCCACCGAAGCGGCGGGTGACCATCGAGCCCAGCATCGTGCCGACGGTGCGGTTGACGTTGCGCACCGGCAGCTCCAGGTGCACCGGGCGGGCGTCGAGCAGCGCGCCCTCGCAGAGCTGGATCAACGTCTGGTCCAGGGCGACGTCCAGCCCGTGGTCCTGGTCGCGCACCTTGCGCCGCGGGGTGCCCTCGGGCATGTCCGGGACGGCGACGATCGGGCTCAGGTCGATGCCCGAGGCCTTCCAGTGGTCGACCGCCGGGGCGACGTCGAGCAGCTCGGCGTGCCCGACGGCCTCGTCGATCGAGCGGAAGCCGAGGGCCGCGAGGTACTCGCGCACCTGCTGGGCGATGAACTCGAAGAACGTCACGACGAACTCCGGCTGCCCGGTGAACCGCTTGCGCAGCTCCGGGTTCTGCGTCGCGACGCCGACCGGGCAGGTGTCGAGGTGGCAGACGCGCATCATCACGCAGCCCTCGACCACCAGCGGTGCGGTGGCGAAGCCGAACTCCTCGGCACCCAGCAGCGCGGCGACGATGACGTCGCGGCCGGTCTTCATCTGCCCGTCGACCTGCACCACGATCCGGTCGCGCAGCCCGTTGGCCAGCAGCGTCTGCTGGGTCTCGGCCAGGCCGATCTCCCACGGGGTGCCGGCGTGCTTGAGCGAGGTCAGCGGTGCTGCACCGGTGCCCCCGTCGAAGCCGGAGACCAGGACGACGTCGGCCTTGGCCTTGCTGACCCCGGCCGCCACCGTGCCGATCCCGGACTCCGAGACCAGCTTGACGTGCACCCGCGCCTCGTTGTTGGCGTTCTTGAGGTCGTGGATGAGCTGCTTGAGGTCCTCGATCGAGTAGATGTCGTGGTGCGGCGGCGGGCTGATCAGGCCGACGCCGGGCGTGGAGTGCCGGGTGCGGGCGATCCAGGGGTAGACCTTGCTGCCGGGCAGCTGGCCGCCCTCGCCGGGCTTGGCCCCCTGGGCCATCTTGATCTGGATGTCGTCGGCGTTGACCAGGAACTCGCTGGTCACCCCGAAGCGGCCGCTGGCCACCTGCTTGATGCCCGAGCGCCGCAGGTCGCCGTTGGCGTCGGGGACGAAGCGCGCCGCGTCCTCGCCGCCCTCACCGCTGTTGGACCGCCCACCCAGCCGGTTCATCGCGATGGCCAGCGTCTCGTGTGCCTCGGCGGAGATCGAGCCGTAGCTCATCGCCCCGGTCTGGAAGCGCTTGACGATCTCGCTGATCGGCTGCACCTCCTCGATCGGCAGCGCGGGGCGCTCGCCGGTCTTGAGCGCGAACAGCCCGCGCAGCGTGGCGGCCTTGGCCGACAGCCCGTCGACGGCCTCGGTGTACCGCTGGAAGACGTCGTACTGCCGCGACCGGGTGGCGTGCTGGAGCAGGAACACCGTCTCGGGGTTGAACAGGTGCACCTCGCCCTCGCGGCGCCACTGGTACTCCCCACCGGTCTCCAGCCGGCGGTGGGCGGTCTCGGTGGCGTTCGGCGGCCAGGCCCGGCGGTGGCGCATGGCCACCTCCTCGGCGAGGACGTCGAGCCCGACGCCGTCCAGGGTGGCCGGGGTGCCGGTGAAGTACTCCTCGACGACGGCCTTGCTCAGGCCGACGGTCTCGAAGATCTGCGCCATCGTGTACGAGCCGACGGTGCTGATGCCCATCTTGCTCATCACCTTCAGCACGCCCTTGCCCATGGCCTTGACCACGTTGCGGACGGCCTGCGCCGGCTGCACCCCGGTGAGGGTGCCGGTGCGGATCAGGTCCTCGACGCTCTCGAAGGCCAGGTAGGGGTTGACCGCGGCCGCGCCGTAGCCCAGCAGCAGCGCGACGTGGTGCACCTCGCGGCAGTCGCCGGTCTCCACGACCAGGCCGACCTCCATCCGGGTGCGCTCGCGCACCAGGTGGTGGTGGACGGCGGCGGTCATCAACAGCGACGGGATCGGCGCGCGCTTCTCGTCGCTGTCGCGGTCGGACAGCACGATGACCCGGGCACCGGCGGCGATGGCCTTGCTGACCTTGGTGCGCAGGTCGGTGATCGCCTGGGCCAGCGCCGCTCCCCCACCGGTGACGTCGAAGTGGCCGGTGATCCGCACGGCGGCGAAGCCGGGCAGGTCGCCGTCGTCGTCGATGTGCAGGATCTTGGCCAGCTCGTCGTTGTCGATGACCGGGTAGGGCAGGAACACCTGCCGGCAGGACGCCGGGGTGGCGCCCAGCAGGCTCTGCTCCGGGCCGAAGGTGCGGCCCAGGCTGGTCACCAGCTCCTCGCGGATGGCGTCCAGCGGCGGGTTGGTGACCTGGGCGAAGAGCTGGCTGAAGTAGTCGTAGAGCTGCCGGGAGCGGTCCGACAGCGACGCGATCGGGGTGTCGCTGCCCATCGAGCCGATCGGCTCGGCACCGCTGGCCGCCATCGGCTGCACCAGGATGCGCAGCTCCTCCTCGGTGTAGCCGAAGAGCTGCTGCCGGCGCACGACGGACTCGTGGCTGGGCCGCGCGCGGCGGCGGTCGGGCAGCGTGGGCAGGTGCACCAGGCCGGCGTGCAGCCAGTCCTCGTAGGGCTCGGCGGTGGCCAGGTCGCCCTTGACCTCCTCGTCGCCGACGATCCGCCCGGCGGCGGTGTCGACGAGGAACATCCGGCCCGGCTGCAGCCGGCCCTTGGCCACGACGTCGCCGGCGGGGATGTCGAGCACCCCGGCCTCGCTGGCCAGCACGACCAGGTCGTCCTTGGTGCGCCACCAGCGGCCCGGGCGCAGGCCGTTGCGGTCCAGGACGGCGCCGATCAGCGTGCCGTCGGTGAACGCGACGCAGGCCGGACCGTCCCAGGGCTCCATGATCGAGGAGTGGAAGCGGTAGAACGCGCGGCGGGCGGCGTCCATCTCGGCGTGGTTCTCCCACGCCTCCGGGATCATCATCAGCACCGCGTGCGGCAGTGAACGCCCGGACAGGTGCAGCAGCTCGAGCACCTCGTCGAAGGTGGCCGAGTCGCTGAAGTCGCTGGCGGTGACCGGGAAGATGCGCTCCAGGCCGAGCTCGCTGGCCGGGCCGGCCGGGCCGTCGAACAGCCCGGTCTCCAGCTTCGCCTCACGGGCCCGCATGCGGTTGCGGTTGCCCTTGATGGTGTTGATCTCGCCGTTGTGGGCGATGAACCGGAACGGGTGCGCCAGCGGCCAGCTCGGGAAGGTGTTGGTGGAGAACCGGCTGTGCACCAGGGCGATCGCCGACTCGTAGCGCTCGTCTCGCAGGTCGGGGAAGAACGCCGGCAGCTGGTCGGTGGTCAGCATGCCCTTGTAGGTGAGGGTGCGCGAGGACAGCGAGGCGACGTAGCAGCTGCTGCCGGCCTCGCGGGCGGCCCGCTCGACCCGCTTGCGCAGCACGAACGCCCGGCGCTCCAGCCGGGTGACGCCGTTCGGGGCCGTGGTGCCACCGAAGGCGGCCGCGTCGGCGCGGGCGCCGGTGGTCTCGGCGACGAACAGCTGGGCGAAGTGCGGCATGACCGCGCGCGCGGTGGGGCCGAGGTCGGCACCGTCGGGGTCGACCGGCAGCTCGCGCCAGCCGAGGACGGTGAGCCCCTCCTCCGCGGCGATCGCGGTGACGGTGTCGACGACCGACGCCCGCTCGTCGGCGTCCGTCGGCAGGAACGCGATGCCGACGGCGTACTCGCCGGCCGGGGGCAGGTCGAAGCCGACACTGGCCCGCAGCAGCCCGTCGGGCACCTGGGTGAGGATGCCCGCGCCGTCACCGGAGTTCGGCTCGGAGCCGGCGGCGCCGCGGTGGTCGAGGTTGTGCAGCGCGGTCAGCCCGGCGGCCACGATCGACCGGGAGCGGCGTCCGCGGGCGTCGGCCACGAAGGCGACACCGCAGGCGTCGTGCTCCCGCGCCGGGTCGTAGAGACCCGAGGCGGCCGGGAGGCTGGAGAACGGGACCGGCGAGGGGGCAGCCGGCAGCGGCTGTCCTGCGGTGGGGGCGGCGAGGTCGGACATGTGTCACTCCCGTCGTCGGCTGGCCGCGGCGCCGGGTCCGGACCGTCGGCGAGGACGGCCCGGGGGCGCTGGTGCGGGGGGTCACGTCGACCCCGCCGGGTGGTCAGAGCGGTGGGGTGGTGCAGGGAGGTCGAACGGTGCGGTCCGTCGGGTGGGGCAGCGGGGCCGGTGGCGGAGCCAGGCCTCGTGGTACCGCGCAGCCCACGGCGTGGTGGCCGTGAGGTGGTCGTGCGCGGGGCAGCGCTGGCCCGGTTCCGACGTCGCCGGCCGGCCCAGGATCACTGGTCGGCCGAAAGTCAGCGTACACAGCGAGGACACGTGCGCGACATGTCGCGCACGTCTCAGCGCGGTCTCGGCGGCGCGTCGGCGGCGACTGCCCGGACGCGTGTGCCGGCCACCCGGCCCTCAGCCGTCGGCCGGCCGCTCCCGGTCGGCGGCGGTGCTGCCGGTGCGGGGCGCCTCCGCCGTGTCGACCGGGGTCGCGGGGGCGTCGGGGCCCTCGGCCTCGGTCGACGCGGACACCGACGCGGGTGCCGCCGGACGCTCGGCCGCAGCCGCAGCCGCAGCCGCAGCCGCGTCCCGACCGCGGGTGACCACCTCGCGGGGCCGGCCGCGCTGGGCGATCAGGTAGGCCAGCGCCAGCAGCCCGACGACGACGGAGGTGAATACGTTGAGCCGCAGGCCCAGGAAGTGCTCGGCGGTGTCGATGCGCAGCGCCTCGATCCAGCCGCGGCCGGCGCAGTAGGCCAGGACGTAGAGCGCGAAGGCCCGCCCGTGCGAGAGCTTGAAGCGGCGGTCGGCCCAGATGACCAGCACGGCGACGCCGACGTCCCACAGCAGCTCGTAGAGGAACGTCGGGTGGAAGGTGCCCAGCACCTCGGCGGTGCCGTCGGCGCCGGTGACCGCACGGCCCGCGGAGGAGTCCCAGCGGTGGATCGTCAGCGCCCAGGGCAGGTCGGTGGCCCGCCCGTACAGCTCGTTGTTGAACCAGTTGCCCAGCCGCCCGACGGCCTGGGCGAGCACGATGCCCGGGGCGATCGCGTCGGCGAAGGCCGGCAGCTTGATGCCGCGCCGGCGGCAGCCGATCCAGGCGCCGACCGCACCCAGGGCGATCGCGCCCCAGATGCCGAGCCCGCCCTCCCAGATGGCGAAGGCCCGGACCGGGTCGCCGCCCTTGCCGAAGTACGGCTCGGGGGTGGTGATCACGTGGTAGATGCGGCCGCCGACTATGCCGAAGGGCACCATCCAGACGGCGATGTCGAGCACGTCGCCCTTGGCGCCGCCGCGGGCGACCCAGCGGCGCTCGCCGAGCCAGCAGGCCAGCACGATGCCGGCGATGATGCACAGCGCGTAGCCACGCAGCGGGAAGGGCCCGATCTCCCAGACCCCCTGGGTCGGGCTCGGGAGGGCGGCGAGCACGGTCATGGGAGCACCTTGGCACGCCGGATGCCGGCCGCGAGCTCCTCGGACAGGACACGCACACCCTCGGGGCCGGCGCCGTCGAGCATCAGGCGCACGTAGGCGGAACCGACGATGACCCCGTCGGCGAAGCCGGCGACCTCGGCGGCCTGGTCCCCGGTGGAGACCCCGAGGCCGACGCAGACCGGCAGCTCCCCGGAGACCTCACGCGTCCGCCCGACGAGACGCTCGGCGGCGTCGCCCACGACGGCGCGGGTGCCCGTGACGCCCATCGTGGAGGCGGCGTAGACGAAGCCGCGGCAGGCGTCGACGGTGGCGGCCAGCCGGGTGTCGGTCGAGGACGGCGCGACGAGGAAGACCCGGTCCAGCCCGGTCCGCTCGCTGGCCGACAGCCACGCACCGGCCTCGTCGGGGATCAGGTCGGGGGTGATGGCCCCCGCTCCCCCGGCCGCGGCCAGGTCGTCGGCGAACCGGTCGACGCCGTAGCGCTCGATGGGGTTCCAGTAGCTCATCACCACCGGCACCGCCCCGGCTGCGGCGACGGCGGCGACCGCCTTGAGCACGTCGGGCATGCCGACGCCGGCCTGGACGGCGACCTCGACCGCCTCCTGGATCACCGGCCCGTCCATGCCCGGGTCGGAGTAGGGGACGCCGATCTCGACCACGTCCGCGCCGCCCTCGACCGCGGCGACCATGGCCGCGATGGAGGTGTCGACGTCGGGGTAGCCGACCGGCAGGTAGGCGACCAGCGCGGCCCGCCCCTCGGCGTTGGCGGCGGAGATCGCGGTCTGCAGCGCGCTCACGCCTGCTCCCCCGCGTCCTGGCCGGCGACGGCCTCATGGTTGGTGACCGCACCCTCGGTGGCGTGCTGCTCGTCGTCCAGGCCCGGGCCCGGGTCCGCGCCCCGGCCGGCCTCGACCGCGCGCGCGTCGGAGTCGGTGGGGGCGCCGTGCTCGCCGAGCCCGAACCAGGCGCTGGCGGTCTCGACGTCCTTGTCCCCGCGGCCGGACAGGTTGACCAGCAGCAGCGCGTCCGGGCCCAGCTCCTGGCCGACCTTCATCGCCCCGGCCAGGGCGTGCGCGGACTCGATCGCCGGGATGATGCCCTCGGTGCGGCAGAGCAGCGCGAAGGCCTCCATGGCCTCGGCGTCGGTGATCGGCCGGTACTCCGCGCGCCCCATGTCGTGCAGGTAGGCGTGCTCCGGGCCGACGCCGGGGTAGTCCAGCCCGGCGGAGATCGAGTGCGACTCGATGGTCTGGCCGTTGGCGTCCTGCAGCAGGTAGGACCGGGCGCCGTGCAGCACGCCCGGGTCGCCGCCGGTGATGGAGGAGGCGTGCCGGCCGGTCTCGACGCCGTCGCCGCCGGCCTCCAGGCCGACCAGCCGGACACCGGCGTCGGGCACGAAGGCGGTGAAGATGCCGATCGCGTTCGAGCCACCGCCCACGCAGGCCAGGACGACGTCGGGCAGCCGGCCCTCGCGCTCGAGCACCTGCGCGCGGGCCTCGTCGCCGATCACCCGCTGGAAGTCCCGGACCATCGCCGGGAACGGGTGCGGGCCGGCGACGGTGCCGAAGACGTAGTTGGTGGTCTCGACGTTGGTGACCCAGTCGCGGAAGGCCTCGTTGATGGCGTCCTTGAGGGTGCGCGAGCCGGTGGTCACCGGGATGACCTCGGCGCCCAGCAGCCGCATCCGGGCGACGTTGAGCGCCTGGCGGCGGGTGTCCTCCTCGCCCATGTAGACGGTGCAGGACAACCCCATCAGCGCGGCGGCGGTGGCGGTGGCGACGCCGTGCTGGCCGGCGCCGGTCTCGGCGATGACCCGGGTCTTGCCGATGCGCTTGGTCAGCAGCGCCTGGCCCAGCACGTTGTTGATCTTGTGCGAGCCGGTGTGGTTGAGGTCCTCGCGCTTGAGCAGCACCCGGGCGCCGCCGCAGTGCTCGGCGAACTTGGGCACCTCGGTGACCGGGTTGGGCCGCCCGGTGTAGTCGCGCTGGAGGCGGGCGAACTCGGCGATGAACACCGGGTCGACGCGCATGGCCTCGTAGGCCGCGCTGAGCTCGTCGAGGGCGGCGATCAGCGCCTCGGGCACGAACCGGCCGCCGTAGGGGCCGAAGTGCCCGGTGGCGTCCGGCCACTCCGGACGCGCGGTGAGGTCGCGGACGTCAGGGGCGGCGGGATGGAGAGCGGTCACCCCTACAGGGTAGGGACTCCGGTGCGCTCCCCCGACCCGCAGGTCCCGCCCGTCCCCGGCCCTCCTGCAGGGCCCCCGCCGCGAGCCTGCGAGTGGTGGGGGGCAGGAGGGTCCTTCTGCTAGCGGGAGGTGCGCGGGGTGGCGGGGTGCGAGCCGGCGGTGACCAGGTCGGCGACGGCCTGCCGCGGGTCGCCCGCGGTGACCAGGCCCTCCCCCACCAGCACGGCGTCGGCACCCGCGCCGGCGTAGCTGATCAGGTCGTGCGGGCCACGGACGCCGGACTCGGCGATCTTGACGACCTCGCTGGGCAGCCCCGGGGCGATCCGCTCGAAGGTGCTGCGGTCGACCGACAGGGTGGTGAGGTCGCGGGCGTTGACCCCGATGACGGAGGCGCCGGCGGCCAGGGCGCGGTCGGCCTCGGCCTCGCTGTGCACCTCGACGAGGGCGGTCATGCCCAGGGACTCGATGCGCTCCAGCAGGCCCACGAGCACCGGCTGGTCGAGCGCGGCGACGATGAGCAGCACCAGGTCGGCGCCGTGGGCACGAGCCTCGTGCACCTGGTAGCTGCTGACCACGAAGTCCTTGTTGAGCACCGGGACGTCGACGGCGGCCCGGACGGCGGCCAGGTCGGCGTGCGAGCCGCCGAAGCGGCGGCGCTCGGTGAGCACGCTGATCACGCGGGCGCCACCGGCGGCGTACTGGGCGGCGAGCGCGGCCGGATCGGTGATCTCGGCCAGCGCGCCCTTGCTGGGGCTCTTCCGCTTGACCTCGGCGATCACGCCGACACCGGGGGCGCGGAGCGCGGCGAGGGCGTCCAGCGCCGGGCGGGTGTCGCGGGCGACCGCCTGCACCTCGGCCAGCGGGGTCGCGGCCTGGCGTGCTGCGACGTCCTCCCGGACGCCGGCGACGATGTCGTCGAGGACGCTCATGACCCCTCCTCCGAACCCGAGAGACCGTGCCGCTGGACCGGCCTGGTCGACTGCGGCCACTCTAGAGACGTCCCGGTCCCGTTCCGCCGGGGGGCCGGGGCCGGCCCCGGTGCAGGGGCCCACGACGAGCTCGCGAGTCGTGGAGGGCACCGGGGTCCTTACACTGTCGGGTCGTCCCCGCGGTCGAGGGCCTTCCAGGCGGCCTGGTGCCGGTCCTCGGGCGTCTCCGGCCGGGCCCGGCGGGCGGGCGCGGGCGCCGGGGCGGCACCGGCGACGACCGGGGTCCGCTCGTAGCGGCGGCTCATCCCGGGCCAACGGCGACCGCGGACCACGACCAGCGCACCGGCGAGCACCCCGAGCAGGCCGGCGAGCAGGGCCAGCAGCGGCCAGGTCACCGCGGCGTCGGTGTCCACCCGCGCACCGCCGAGGGCCACCGTGCCGGTGACGTCGGCGAGGTCGACGCCCAGCCGGCCGGTCAGCCCGCGCAGCCCCGACCAGGCGAGCACCCCGCCGGCCACGGCCACCAGCAGGCCGACGACCACCCGCCCGGCGCCGCGCACCGCGATGACCGCCAGCGCCGCGGCCAGCAGCAGCAGCCCGCACGCGCTCACCAGCGGCGCGGCCTGGCCGCCGGTGAGGACCTCCACGGTGGGGGGCAGCGGCGCCTGCCGGGTGATCGTGACGTGCGCCCACGGCGAGGACGACGACGTCAGTGCCAGCCCCCCGGCCGCCGCGCACACCAGGACGGCGACGGTGAGCTCCCGCCGGGCGGAGGCGACGCTCACGGCAGCTCCCGCAGCCCCTCGGCGGTGGCGATGGCCGAGAGCACCGCCCGGGCCTTGTGCCGGGTCTCGGCCTCCTCGCTGGCCGGGTCGCTGTCGGCGACGACCCCCGCACCGGCCTGCACGTAGGCGCGCCCGCCGTGCAGGACGGCGGTGCGGATGGCGATGGCCATGTCCATGTCGCCCCCGGCGTCGAGGTAGCCGACGGTGCCGGCGTACAGCGCGCGCCGGGTGGGCTCGATCGCCTCGATGACCTCCATCGCCCGGGGCTTCGGGGCGCCGGAGACGGTGCCCGCCGGGAACGTCGCGTCGAACACGTCGAGCGCGTCGCGGCCCGGGCTGACCTGCCCGGACACCGTGGAGACCATGTGCATGACGTGGCTGTACCGCTCGATGCGCATGAAGTCGGCGACCTCCACGGTGCCCGGCACGCAGACCCGGCCCAGGTCGTTGCGGGCCAGGTCGACCAGCATCACGTGCTCGGCCCGCTCCTTGGGGTCGGCCAGCAGCTCCTCGGTGAGCCGGACGTCGTCCTCGGGGGTGGCCCCGCGCGGGCGGGTGCCGGCCGGCGGGTGCACCACGGCCCGGTCGCCGGTGACGGTGACCAGCGCCTCGGGCGAGGACCCGACGACGTCGAAGGGCGTCTGCCGCCCGGCGAAGCGCAGCAGGTACATGTACGGCGAGGGGTTGGACGCCCGCAGCACCCGGTAGAGGTCCAGCGCCTCGACGTCGGTGGCCAGCTCGAAGCGCTGGCTGAGCACGGTCTGGAACACGTCGCCCGCGCGTACGTGCTCGCGCACCCGCTCGACGCCGTCCTCGTAGACGCCCGGCGCCATGTTGCTGCTCACCGGCGGCGCGTCGCGGGTCTCCAGGGTGGCCACGCCCGGGGGCACGGCCTTGGTCAGGTCAGCGGCCATCGCGTCGAGGCGGGTGACCGCGTCGTCGTACGCCGCCGGGCTGGAGTCCAGTGCGTTGGCGATGAGCAGCACGGTGCCGTCGGTGTGGTCGAGCACGGCCAGGTCGGTGACCAGCATCAGCGCCAGCTCGGGCATGCCCAGGTCGTCGGTGGCGGTCTGCGGCAGCCGCTCCAGCCGCCGGACGACGTCGTAGCCGAGGTACCCGACCAGCCCACCGGTCAGCGGCGGCAGGCCCTGCGGGTCGGCGAGCGCGCTGCGGGGTGAGCGCAGCCGGCGGGCCAGGGTGCGCACCGCGTCCAGCGGGTCGGCGGGCAGGTCGTCGGTGAGCCCGGGCAGCGGGTCGCCCAGCCACGCCGTCGTGCCGTCGATCTCGGTCAGCACCCCGGCGCTGCGCACGCCGACGAAGCTGTAGCGCGACCACTGCTTGCCCTGCTCGGCGGACTCCAGCAGCACGGTGCCGGGACGGTTGCCGGCGAGCTTGCGGTAGATGCCGACGGCGGTCTCGCTGTCGGCGAGCAGCCGGCGGGTGACCGGCACGACGGGGGCGTCGAGCGCGGCGAACCCCGCCGCCGAGGGGGTCGTCTCACCGAGTCGCACGGGTGGCCTCCAGCGGACGGTGGAAGCAGCTGCGCTCGCCGGTGTGGCAGGCCGGCCCCTCCTGGTCGACGAGCAGCAGCAGGGCGTCGCCGTCGCAGTCCAGCCGGACGTCGCGCACCCACTGCCGGTGCCCCGACGTCTCGCCCTTGACCCAGTACTCCTCGCGGCTGCGCGACCAGTAGGTGGCCCGGCCGCTGGTCAGCGTGCGGTGCAGCGCCTCGTCGTCCATCCAGGCGACCATGAGCACCTCACCGGTGTCGTGCTGCTGGACGACGGCGGCGACCAGGCCGGCCGGGTCGCGGCGCAGCAGCTCGGCGACGGCGGGGTCGAGCGGGGAGACGGGGGCGGACATGCCCCTGATCGTCCCACCCCGCGCCGGTGCGGCTCAGGCCCAGGGCGGCCGGGCGGGCTCGGGCTGCGGCTGCGGTCCCTCCGGCGCCCGGTGGGTGCGCCGCTGCAGCCACCGCCGCACCTCGGGCAGGAACGGCAGCCCACCGGCCAGCAGGGCCAGCCCGCCGAACAGCGCCGGCAGCACGAACACCCCGTCGCTGATCGTGGACGGCGCGATGTCGTCGAGGACGGCGACCCAGTAGAGGCTCAGCGCCAGCTGCAGGGCCGCTGCCCCCAGCAGCCACCACCGGCTGCCCGACAGCACCCGCACCCCGCCGGCCACCAGCAGCCCGGCCAGCGCGAGCTGGAGGAACGCCGTCCACCCGCCGACCCCCGACGAGGGGCCTCGGGCCAGGCTGAGCAGGGCGCTGAACGCCATCGCGTACACGGTCCCGATCAGCACCAGCAGCGTCGAGACGAACGCCAGCACCGCGCCGGCGACGTCCAGTCCGGAGCGCTGCGGCCGGGGCGGCGGACCCCACGGCTGCGGCAGACCCCACGCGGGCTGCCCCCAGGGCGGCTGGCCCCAGGCCGGCGCGGGCGCCCACGGCTGCGGCGGCGGCCACTGCTGCTGACCCCACGGTTGGGGCTGCCCGTACGGCTGGGGCTGCCCGTACGGCGCGGGCTGCCCGTACGGCTGCGCCGGCGGCCAGGACGGCGGGGGCTGCTGCGGGCCGTTGGCCGGCGGCCCGGCGTACGGGACGGCGTCCCAGTCCTGGGTGCTCACAGCGCGGCCGCCACGGCCCGGCCGGCCACGCGGCCGGAGAACAGGCAGCCGCCGAGGAAGGTGCCCTCCAGCGAGCGGTAGCCGTGCATGCCGCCGCCGCCGAACCCGGCGACCTCCCCCGCCGCGTACAGCCCGGGGACGGCCGCACCGCCGTGACGCAGCACCCGGGCGGACAGGTCGGTCTCCAGCCCGCCGAGGCTCTTGCGGGTGAGCAGGTTGAGCCGGACGGCGATCAGCGGGCCGGCGTCGGGGTCCAGCAGCCGGTGCGGGCGGGCGACCCGGATCAGCTTGTCGCCGAGGAAGGTGCGGGCCTGACGCAGCGCGGTGACCTGCTGGTCCTTGCTGAACGTGTGCGCGATCTCGCGGTCGCGGGCGACGACCTCGCGCTCGACGGCGGCCAGCTCCAGGTGCGGTGTGTCGCCGGTGACGCGGTTCATGCCGGCGACGAGCTCGGGCAGGGTGTCGGCGACCACGAAGTCCTCGCCGTCGTCCATGAACCGCTGCACCGGTGCCGCGGCGCCGGAGCGCACGCGGGTGAGCAGCAGCCCGAGGTCCTTGTTCGTCAGGTCGGGGTTCTGCTCGGAGCCCGACAGCGTGAACTCCTTCTCGATGATCTTCTGCGTCAGCACGAACCAGGTGTGCTCGTGGCCGGTCGTGCCGATGTGGGCCAGCGTGCCGAGGGTGTCGAACCCGGGGAACAGCGGGGCGGGCAGCCGGGTGCCGGTCGCGTCCAGCCACAGCGAGGACGGGCCGGGCAGGATCCGGATGCCGTGCCGGGCCCAGACCGGCGAGTGGTTCACGATGCCCTCGGTGTAGTGCCACATCCGGTCGGGGTTGATGACCCGCCCGCCGGCATCGGCGGTGATCTGCAGCATCCGGCCGTCGACGTGCGCCGGGACGCCGGACAGCAGCCGCTGCGGTACGGGGCCGAGCCGGGCGGGCCAGTTCTGCCGCACCAGGTCGTGGTTGCCGCCGATGCCGCCGGCGGTGACGACGACGGCCTGCGCGGAGAGCTCGAAGTCGCCGACCTCCGTGCGGGAGCTGGCCGCCCCCCGCTCGGCGTCGCTGGGCTCGAGGACCGCGCCCCGGACGCCGGTGACCGCACCGTCGGTGACGACCAGTCCGTCGACCCGGTGCCGGTGCCGGACCTCGACCAGACCGGCGTCGACCGCCGCCCGGACCCGGGCGAGGAAGGGGGCGAGCAGGCCGGGGCCGGTGCCCCAGGTGACGTGGAAGCGGGGCACGGAGTTGCCGTGCCCGGTGGCGGTGTAGCCGCCGCGCTCGGCCCAGCCGACGACCGGGAAGAAGCGGACGCCCTGGTCGTGCAGCCAGGCGCGCTTCTCCCCCGCGGCGAACTGCAGGTAGGCCTCGGCCCACTTCCCCGGCCAGTGGTCCTCGGGGCGGTCGAAGCCGGCGGTGCCCGCCCAGTCCTGGCGGGCGAGCTCGAGGGAGTCGTGCACCCGCAGCCGGCGCTGCTCGGGTGAGTCGATGAGGAAGAGCCCGCCGAAGGACCAGAACGCCTGGCCACCCAGCGAGGCGGCCGGTTCCTGGTCCAGCAGCAGGACCCGCCTGCCCGCGTCGGCGAGCTCGGCGGTGGCCACCAGCCCGGCGAGGCCGGCTCCCACCACGACGACGTCAGCGTCCGCGCGCACTCCTGGTCGGCCCACGGCCCGACGCTAGACCGCGCGCGGCCCCCTGGCCCCGCGCCCGGCCGCGGCGGGTCCACTCCCGCACCGGAGCGCGCAGCGCCAGGACCAGTCCGCCGAGCGGGCCGACGAGGAGGACCAGCGACATGGACGCGGACTCGCCGTCGGCGAACGCGGCGAAGAAGACCGCGAGCGCGAGCAGGCCCAGCAACGGCAGCACACAGCTCCAGGCCAGCACCGCCGAACCGCTGACCCGGCCGAGCGACCGCCCGCGCAGCACGAGCACCGCGCCGGCCAGCGCCGCGACGAGGAGCAGCAGCGGGACGAGCAGGTACCAGCTCCAGCTGCGGTCGGCGTCCCAGAGCAGCCAGCCCAGGTAGGCGTCCTCGAGGGCGACGAGCCCGCCGAAGACGGCGGCGAACGGCGCCTGCAGGGGCCGGACCGGCTCGGGGGGCGCGACGGCGAAGCCGCGGCCGAGGGGACGACGGGGACGCTGCTGGGTCGCCGCCGCGCCCGGGCGGCGACTGGAGGTGGACGGCATGCCGGGCAGGTTAGGGGTCCTGGCCAGGGGCCGGCTGGCGAACTGCTGGCAGCCGCCTGGGAGGGCTCCCCCACCGACGCGCACCGGGCTGGGAGGCGAGCGACACGGTGAGGACGGGCCCGGCCAGGAGGAACGCCAGGCTGCCGACGGTCTCGGCCACCGGCTCGCTGCTGCCGGCGGAGGTCGCGACGACGGCCACGGGCACCGCCACCACGACGCCCAGCGACGCGCCCACCAGCACCTGCCAGCTCCGCCGGTCGCGCAGCAGGACCACGCCGGCGACCTGGGCCACGGTCAGCGCGAGGAGCACCACCGCGAGCACCGGGCCGCCGGCGAGCTCACCGGCGTATGCCCAGGCCACCGCGGTGACGAACAGCAGCGGCACCGCACTGGCCCCACCCACCACCAGCGCCAGCACCGCCGACCACGGCAGGGGCTCCTCGTCTCCGGTCACGTCGGCGACCGTAGGGAACCGGCGGCCTCCGCGGTCGTCTGCGCGGGGACCTGTGGACAGGGGCGCAGCGCTCGCCCTCACCGGGGCGGTCGCCGCCTCAGGCGGCCGGGAGGACGACGAACGACGCGCCGTACAGGGCACAGCTGGACGAGTCGTCGCACGGCTCGTCGTACCGGCTGCCGCGGATCGACACCGCCGAGCTCCCGGGGGACGCGGTCGAGGGCACCGTCACGGTCACCGTGAACGAGCCGTCGGCCGCGACGTCGACGTCCCCGACGTCGACCGGCTCGGCGCGGCCCTCGAACCCCATCTGCAGCGAGTACTGCCGCTCGTCGTCGTAGCGGGCGTCGCAGGTGAAGCCGGTGGAGGCGACCGTCACCTCGGCCCCGGCCGCGACGGCGGCCGGCTCGACGGTGGGCAGCTCCGGGAGGCAGTCCCCGCCGGACACCCCGTCACCGCAGCCGCAGAGGCCGGCGACGAGCAGGACGGCAGTGAGGCCGAGGGACCAGGGGCGCATGCGGGCAGAGCATGCCGCCCCCAGGTCACGACCCGGCCTCGGTCACGCCACCGGTTCGGCCTGCCGCCCCGAGCTGCGCCGCCACGAGGCGTGCAGCCGGCCGTAGGGGCCCTCGACGTCGACCAGCTCGGCGTGCGTGCCGCGCTGGACCACCCGGCCCGCGTCGACGACCAGCACCTCGTCGGCCCGCTCCGCGGTGGACAGCCGGTGGGCGATCGTCAGCGTCGTCCGGCCGTCGGTGAGGGCGTCCAGGGCGCGGGTCAGCCGCTGCTCGGTGGCCGGGTCGACCGCACTGGTGGCCTCGTCGAGCACCAGCAGGTCGGGGTCGGCGACGTAGGCGCGGGCCACGGCGACCAGCTGCCGCTCCCCCGCCGACAGCGACTCCCCGCGCTGGCCCACCGGGGTCGCCACGCCGTCGGACAGGCTCTCCAGCCAGTCGCCGAGCCCGAGCTCGTCGAAGGCCGCCGCGACGTGCGCGTCGGTCATGCCGGGCTTGCCGTAGCGGACGTTGTCGGCGACGGAGGCGTCGAAGAGGAAGCCGTCCTGCGGCACCATCACCACCCGCTGGCGCAGCGAGGCGAAGGACACCTCGTCCAGCGGGACGCCCCCGATGAGCACCTGGCCCTCGGTGGGGTCCATCAGCCGGGTGACGAGCTTGGCGAACGTCGTCTTGCCCGAGCCGGTCTCCCCGACGATCGCCACCCGGGTGCGGGCGGCGATGGCCAGGTCGACGTCGGTGAGCGCCTTGCGGCCGCCCGCGGAGTAGGCGAAGCCGACGTGCGAGAAGGCGACGTCGAGCGGGCCGGGCGGGAGGGCGCGGCCGCACGGCGGGTCCTGCACGTCGGGGGCGGTGTCGAGCACGTCGAGCACCCGGCGGAACCCGGCGACGGCGTTCTGTGCCTCGTTGAGCACCTCGCTGGCCGTCTGCACCGGCGCGACGAAGAGCGTGACCAGGAAGAGGAAGGCGACCAGGGTGCCGGCGGAGATGTGCCCACCGATGCCCAGCAGGACGCCGACCACCACGACCGCGGCGTTGGCGATCGCGGCGACCAGCTCACCGCTGACGAAGACCGCCGCGGTGGTGCGCTGGGCCTGCACCGAGGCGCGGTAGTGCCGGTCGATGGCGGTGTCGATGCGCGCCGCCGTCCGTCCGCGGATGCCGTAGGCGCGCACCGTGGAGGCGCCGACGACGGACTCGGCGACCGCGCCCAGGACGTCACCGACCCGCTCGCGGACGACGCCGTAGACGGCGGCGAGCCTGCGGGAGAAGTACTTGACCGCGACCGCGAGCGGGACGAAGCAGACCAGCACCAGCAGGGTGAGCTGCCAGGAGTAGACGGCCATGACGATCGTGGCGACGACGAGCTGGCCGACGCTGATGAGGCCGAGCACCCCGCCCCACTGCATGAAGACCGACAGCTGGTCGACGTCGCTGGTGACCCGGGAGACCAGCGAGCCGCGGCGCTGCCCCTGCTGGTGCAGCACCGACAGGTCGTGCACGTGCCGGAAGGCCCGGACCCGGAGGTTGGCCAGCGCGGTCTCGGTGGTGCGGAACAGCCGGACGTTCATCCGGTAGACGGCGATGCCGGTGACCACGACGATGACGGCGCTGATCGCGATGAGCGTGCGGACGAGCCCGATGTCGGGGCCGCCGGGGGCGCCGAGGCCGCGGTCGAGGGTCTGCTGGACGGCGATCGGGACGACGACCCGGCCGGCGGTGGCGATGAGCGCCAGCAGGAACGTGACGGGCAGGCCCTGGCGGAACTCCGGCATCATCCGCAGTCCCCGGCGCAGGGTCTGCAGCGCGCCCTCCTCCCGCTCGTCGGCGGGCAGCAACGGCTCGTCGGTCACGCCGGCACCTCCACGGGCTCGGCCGCGACGGGTTCCGGGGGCTGGTAGGCCTGCACCAGGCGCCCGTAGCCGGGGACGTCGGCGAGCAGCTCGGCGTGCGTGCCGCGGGCGACGAGGCGGCCCCGCTCGATCCAGACGACCTCGTCGGCCAGCGCGATGGTGGCCTGGCGGTAGGCGACGACGACCACGGTGGCCGGGCGGTCGCTGGCGCGCAGGGCGTCGAGGATGCGGGCCTCCACCGAGGGGTCGACGGCGCTGGTGGCGTCGTCCAGGACGAGGAGGCGGGGGCGCCGGACGACGGCGCGGGCCAGCGCGAGCCGCTGCCGCTGCCCACCGGACAGCGACGCACCGCGCTCACCGACCCGGGTGTCGAGGCCCTCCGGCAGCCGGTCGACGAAGTCGTCGGCGGCGGCCGTGCGCAGGGCCTCGCGCACCTGCTCGTCGCTGAGGTCCGCACCGAGGGTGACGTTGTCGCGGACGGTGTCGTCGAAGAGGAACGTCGACTGCGGGACGAAGGCGACCTGGCTGCTGACCTCGCCCTCGCGCAGGGTGCGCAGGTCGACGCCGTCGAGCAGCACCGAGCCGTCGTGCGGGTCGACCAGGCGCACCAGCAGGCCGGCGAGGGTGGACTTGCCGGCGCCGGTGGGACCGACGACGGCGATCGTGCGCCCGGCGGTGACCTCGAAGGTGACCCCGGAGAGGGTCGGGCGGGCGTCCGCGTCGTGCCGGAAGTCGACGTCCCGGACGGCGACGGCGGCACCGCCGGGTCCCGCGGGGGCGGTGCCGGGTCCGTGCGGGGTCTCCCCCGTGGCCTCCAGGACCGGGGTGACGCGGTCGAAGCCGGCCATCGCCCGCGGCAGGTCGGCGAGCACCCAGCCGATCGCGCGGATGGGCAGCGTCAGCAGGGTGAACAGGTAGGCGATGGAGACCAGGGCACCGGCCTCGGTGGCGCCGGAGGCGACCCGCTCGGCGCCGATCAGCAGCACGGCGAGGGTGCCCAGGTTGGGCAGCGCCTCCATCATCGGGTCGAACAGGCCGCGGACCCGGCCCACCGCGACCAGGCCGTCGCGCAGCTCGTCGGCCTTGACCGCGAAGCGGGTGGTCTCGTCGGTCTCCCGGCCCAGGGTCTTGACCACCAGAGCGGCGTCGAAGCTCTCGTGGGCGATCTCGCTGACCTCGGCGCGCAGCTGCTGCGCCCGCTCCATCCGCGGGCTCATAGCCTGGCTGTAGAAGGCGTTGAGCACGAACACCAGCGGGAAGACGACCACCCCGACGACCGCCAGCAGCGCGTCGGTGAGGAACAGCGCGACGACGGTGATGGCCACCATCACCAGGGCGCCGCAGGCGAAGGGCAGCGGCATGACGAAGAACCAGGCGGACTCGACGTCGCTGTTGGCGTTGGACAGCAGCTGGCCGGTGGGGTGGCGCTGGTGCCAGGACAGCGGGAGGCGCAGGTACTGACCCGTCACCCGGCGGCGGTACTCGGCCTGCAGCCGGTAGGCCATCACACCGGCGAACAGCCGGCGGCCGATGATGCCCAGGATCTTCAGGACGGCGACGCCGATGATCGCCACGGCCGCGAGGGTGAGCGCGGCGGCGGTGGTGGCGCCCCGGTCGAAGGCGGGCAGCAGCACCCGGTCGGTGATGCCGCCGATGACGTAGGCGCTGGCCACGGTCATGCCCGCGTAGAGGCTGCTGCCCAGGAACGCCAGGGTGAACATGCCCGGCTGCTCACGGATGGCCCGGACGACGTGGCGCAGGCCGCGCCGGACGACGGCGTCTCGCGGCACAGCTGTCCTCCAGGTGGTCGTGCGGACGGTGGCCCGAGCGTACCCGCGCTCGTTACCCGCCCTAACGGATCGGCCGGGCACCGCCGGACTGGCTAGCCTCGGGGCATGCCGACCGCCGCCCAGCCCGTGTCGCAGTCGGAGCGAGCGGCGCTGGCCGACCTGCTGGAGCAGCTGGGTCCCGACCAGCCCACCCGCTGCGAGGGCTGGACCACCCGCGACCTGGCCACCCACCTGGTGGTCCGGGACCGCCGCCCCGACACCATGCCCGGCGTCGTGCTGGGCGGCCCGTTCGCCGGGTGGACGGCGAAGGTGTCGGCCCGCACGGCACGGCGGCCGTTCGGCGAGCTGGTCGCCGAGGTGCGCTCGGGCCCGCCGGCGTGGGTGCCCACGTCCTGGCCGGCGGTGGACCGGCTGCTCAACACCGTGGAGATGGTGGTCCACCACGAGGACGTGCGGCGGGCCCAGCCGGACTGGTCGCCGCGCGAGCTGCCGACCGCGGTGCAGGACCAGCTGTGGTCCAGCGTGCCGCTGTTGGCCCGCGGCGGCGGCCTGCCGGAGACCGCCGGAGGGCTGGTCGTGCGGCGCAGCGACGTCCCGGACGGGTCGACCGGCAGCGAGCGCCGGCTGCGGAAGGGCACCCCGGCGACGATCGTGACCGGGGCGCCGCTGGAGGTGCTGCTCTGGGTGAGCGGCCGCCCCGACGTCGCCTGCGTCGACCTCGTCGTCGACTGACCCGGGGCCGGGAGACCGGCTGGGCAGCCGGACCGGGGGCGCCTACGGTCCCCCGCGTGGTGGACCCGATCTACGCCGACCAGCGGCTCGCGGACGTGTACGACCCACTGGACCCCGACCGCTCCGACCTCGACCCCTACGTGGCGCTCGTCGACGAGTCCGGGCGCGGGCGGTGCTCGACATCGGGTGCGGCACCGGCACGCTCGCCTGTCTGCTCGCCGGCCGTGGCGTCGCGGTGACGGCGCTCGACCCGGCGGCGGCGTCGATCGCGGTGGCGCGCCGCAAGGCCGGCGCCGACCTGGTCGACTGGGTGGTCGGCGACGTCGCGGCCCTGCCGGCGCTGGCCGTGGACCTGGTCACCATGACCGCGAACGTGGCCGAGGTGTTCTGCGCCGACGCCGACTGGGACGCGGTGCTGCGGGCGGCCCACGACGCCCTGCGGCCGGGCGGCCGACTCGTGTTCGAGAGCCGTGACCCGGCGCGACGGGCGTGGGAGGAGTGGGACCGGGCGCGATCTGACACGACCGCCGACGTCCCGGGGACCGGCCCGGTGCAGACGTGGGTCGACGTCCTGGACGTGCGCGGGGACCTGGTCACCTTCCGCTGGACGTTCGTCTTCGGCAGCGACGGTGCGGTGCTGACCTCGGACTCGACGCTGAGGTTCCGGAGCCGCGCCGAGCTGGTCGCGTCGGTGACCGCGGCCGGGCTGGTCGTCGAGGAGGTCCGGGACGCCCCCGACCGGCCGGGCCGCGAGCTCGTCGTCCTCGCCCGCCGCCCCGGCTGACCGCCCCGGGCACCGGGTGGCCCCGCTCGCGGGTCAGCGCCCGGCGGGCGGGATCAGTCCCACCAGAACTGCCAGGCCGGCTGGGTCAGGTGCTCGGCGAGCGCGTCGAGGGTCTCGGTCCCCTGCTCGACCGCGTCGGGGCAGTAGACGTAGGCCTCGACCGCCGCCGCGAGCGCCTGCTACGGGGTGACCGGCGGGGTGTGCACCCGCAGGGTGAGCACGTCGAGCTCCAGCGCGAGCAGCTCGGCCTGCCACGCGCCGGCCCAGCGCCGCAGCACCGTGGCGTGCTCGTGGCCCAGCACGTCGTGGTTCACCGCACCGCTCCAGCCCAGCAGCCCGGGCACGAGCCAGCCGGCCGGTGCGGGCACCAGCCACAACCGGTCGAGCCCGCCGGTGAGGGCGGGCAGCAACTCGGCCGGCTCCACCACCGCCCGCTGCACGTACGGCCCGCGGGTGACCCCGGCCGGCGCGAGCTCGGGGTCGGCCGCCCGTGCGGTGAGCCAGGCGGCGCCGTCGGAGGCCAGCGGCGGGTCCGGGGTCTCCTCCAGCGAGGCGGCCACGGTCTCCTCGGTGGACGGCCCGGCGAGCACCGGCCAGAGCCCGGTGGCCGGGTGCGCCGCACGCACGCGGCTCCACAGCTCCAGGGCGGCGGCGCCGGCCACCGGGACGGTCCAGACCGACAGGCCGGGCGCGGGCTGCACGGCGGCACCACTCCCGGGCAGCGCGACACCGGCCGCGGCCAGGGCCGCCACCGGGTCGGCGGGCGCCGGGACGACCGCCGGGGCCGGGACGGGCCGGTCGGGCGCGAACGGCGGGACGGGCAGTGGCCGGGGCGCATCGGGCCGGCGGCGGCGTCCGAGGATCACCGGGCGATCATGCCCGCCCTCGGCGGCCCGCTCCCCGGCACTCAGTCGAGCGGGCGGTCGGCCTCCTGGCGGACCGGGACGCCGGCGGCGGCCAGCCCGGCCTTGACGTCCCCGACGCGCAGCTGCCCGAAGTGGAAGACGCTGGCGGCGAGCACCGCGTCGGCGCCGGCCTCGACCGCGGGCGGGAAGTGGTCGACCGCGCCGGCTCCCCCGCTGGCGATCAGCGGCACGGTGACCTCGCGGCGCACGGCCCGGATCAGCTCGGTGTCGAAGCCGGCCCGCGTGCCGTCGGCGTCCATCGAGTTGAGCAGCACCTCGCCGACGCCGAGCGCGGCGGCCTGCACGACCCACTCGACGGCGTCCCGGCCGGTGCCCTGGCGCCCGCCGTGCGTGGTGATCTCGAAGCCGGAGTCGGTGTGCGCGCCGCCCTGGACCCGGCGGGCGTCGAGGCTCAGCACGAGCACCTGGTTGCCGAACCGGTCGGCGATCTCGGCGATGAGCTCGGGCCGGGCGACGGCGGCGGTGTTGACCGCGACCTTGTCCGCACCGGCGCGGAGCAGCTTGTCGACGTCGGCCACGCTGCGCACGCCGCCGCCGACGGTCAGCGGGATGAACACGCTCTCCGCCGTCCGCCGGACGACGTCGTAGGTGGTCTCCCGGCTGCCCGAGCTCGCGGTGATGTCGAGGAAGGTCAGCTCGTCGGCGCCCTCGGCGTCGTAGACCCGGGCCATCTCCACCGGGTCACCGGCGTCCACGAGGTCGACGAAGTTGACGCCCTTGACGACCCGACCGGCGTCGACGTCCAGGCACGGGATGACCCGCACGGACAGGCTCACGCCCCCGCCCCCCGGACCGCGTCGGCCTCGATCTCCACCAGCATCGTCGGGTCGATCAGGGCCGCCACCTGCACCATCGTCGTGGCCGGCCGGATCTCGCTGAAGACCTCGCCGTGCGCGCGCCCGACCTCCTCCCAGCGGCTGATGTCGGTCACGTAGATGCGCGTGCGCACGACGTCGCCCAGGTCGAACCCGGCGTCGGTCAGGGCCCGCGCGACCGTCTGCAGCGCCACCCGGGTCTGACCCCCGGCGTCCCCGGGGTGCGCGACGGTGCCCTCGACGGTCGCGGCCGTGCAGCCGCTCACCCAGGCCTGCTCGCCGACGGCGACGACCCGGCTGTAGCCGACGATGCCCTCCCAGGGCCCGCCCGAGCCCAGCCGCACGACGCTCACGCGAGCTCCTCGGTGACCTGCAGCGCCTCGGGCAGGGTGAACTGGCCGGCGTAGAGCGCCTTGCCGACGATCGCGCCCTCGACGCCGATGCCGGCCAGCCCGGCCAGCGCCCGGATGTCCTCCAGCGAGCTGACCCCGCCGGAGGCGATCACCGGCCGCGGGGTGGCGGCGCAGACCTCGCGCAGCAGCTCCAGGTTCGGGCCGCGCAGCGTGCCGTCCTTGGTGATGTCGGTGACCACGTAGCGGGCGCAGCCCTCGTCGTCCAGGCGGGCGAGGGTCTCGTAGAGCTCGCCGCCCTCCTTGGTCCAGCCGCGGGCGGCCAGCCGGGTGCCGCGCACGTCCAGGCCGACGGCGATGCGGTCACCGTGCTCGGCGATCGCCCGCGCGCACCACTCCGGCGACTCCAGCGCGGCGGTGCCGAGGTTGACCCGGCGGCAACCGGTGGCCAGCGCGGCGGCCAGCGACTCGTCGTCGCGGATGCCGCCGGACAGCTCCACGTCGACGTCGAGCTGCCCGACCACCTCCGCCAGCAGCTCGCGGTTCGAGCCGCGGCCGAACGCGGCGTCGAGGTCGACCAGGTGCACCCACTCGGCGCCGTCGCGCTGCCAGGCGAGGGCGGCCTCGAGGGGGTCGCCGTAGGAGGTCTCGCTCCCGGCCTCCCCCTGCACCAGGCGGACGGCGAGGCCGTCGGCGACGTCGACGGCGGGGAGCAGCTGCAGCTTCGGCACGCCACCAGCCTAGGGACTGCGTGGGGGCGGCCCGCGTCACGTCCCGGGCGCGTGCCGGTCGGCGAACTGGCGGGGCGTCATGCCGGTCACCTGGCCGAAGTCGCGGGTCAGGTGCGGCTGGTCGGCGTAGCCCAGCTGCACGGCGAGCTCGGCCAGGTCGACCGGGCCGGTCCGCAGCCGTTCGGCGGCCTCCTGCAGCCGCCGGCGCTGGATCAGCCACTTGGGCGTCAGGCCGAGCCGGCGGTGCACCAGCCGCTGCAGCGCCCGCTCGGGCAGGTCGAACTCCGCGCACACCTGGGCCACCCGGACGACGTCCCGGTCGGACTCGACGAACGCCACGACCCGGTTGACCAGCAGCCCCTCCTCGTCCACGGGCAGCAGCGGCCGCAGCGCGTCCTCGAAGGCGGCCATGGCGGCGGCGTGCGCCACCGGGTCGGACGGGGCGGGGGCCATCGCGGAGCGCACCCGGGTGACCAGCTCCTCCCCCGCGGGGCCCAGCACCTCGCGGACGTCGACGTGCCGGTCGGTGTAGCGGGTCATCGAGCCGCGGGCCAGCAGCGTCCCGGCGGCCGGTGCGCACAGCACGCCGACCGCCCACCCGGTGCCGGTCAGCGTGGTCGTCGACAGCCCGGAGACGACGCCGTAGAAGCGGGCGTAGTCGTGGGCGACCACGATCAGCGACACGGGGTACTGCAGGACCCGCTGCGGCGCCTCCTGCCCCGGCGGCAGCGACCACACCGGGATCCAGAAGCGCTGGAGGAGGTCGGCGAACTCCGGGGCGGCCGGATAGCGGTACATCACGTGGGAGGCGTCGCCGGGGTCCTTGAGGTGGGCACGCTCGACCGCGTCGGTCGAGGGGGTGCTGTCGGGTTTCATCAAGACCCAGCCTGCCGCAGGCTCCTACGTTCTGGCCGTGAACCCGACCGCGGAACTGCACGCCACAGCAGATGCTCCCCTGAGCCGGCTCCTGGACGCCGTCCCGCCGTCGGGGTGGGGCGCACCGTCACCCTGCCCGGGCTGGACCGCCGCCGACGTGGTCGCCCACCTGGTCTCGACCCAGCGGGACTTCCTGGGCACCCACGGCGTCGACCTGGGCGAGGCGCCCGACGTCGCCGCCGACCCGGCCGGCGCCTGGCGCGAGCACAGCGCCCGGGTGGCGGCCGCGCTCGCCGACGACGACGTGCCCGCCCGGGCCTTCGACGGCTTCTTCGGGCCGACCACCGTGGGCGAGGCGTTCGCCCGGTTCTACGTCTGGGACATGGTCGTGCACCGGTGGGACCTCGCCCGGGCCGTCGGTGCCGACCCCGCCCTCACCGACGCCGAGCTGGACCTCGTCGAGGCCGGCGCCGACGGCTTCGGACCGGCGCTGCACATGGAGGGCATCTGCGGCCCGGCGCTCGCGGTCCCGGACTCGGCGGCCCGCTCCACCCGCGTGCTCGCCCGGCTCGGCCGCGCCGGCTGACCCGTCGCACCCGGGTGACAGGGTGGCGGGATGGAGTTCCGGGACGTCGTCCGCCGCCGGCGGATGGTGCGCGACTACGACCCCGACCGGCCCGTGCCCGCCGAGGTGCGGGAACGGCTGCTGGAGCACGCGATCCGTGCCCCCTCGGCCGGGTTCAGCCAGGGCTGGGCGTTCCTGGTGCTGGAGACCGCCGAGGAACGCGACCGGTTCTGGGCGGCGACCACCGACGGCGGGACGCCGGACGGCTGGCTCACCCGGATGCGCCGCGCTCCCCTGCTGGTCGTCCCGCTGTCGCACAAGGCCGCCTACCTGGACCGCTACGCCGAGCCCGACAAGGGCTGGACCGACCGCGACGAGGCCCGCTGGCCGGTCCCGTACTGGGACGTCGACACCGGCATGGCCTCGCTGCTGATGCTGCTCACCGCGGTCGACGAGGGGCTGGCCGCGGCGTTCTTCGGCGTCCCGCCCGAGCGGGTCGAGGGGTTCCGGGCGGCGTTCGGCGTCCCGGGGGCCTACCGGCCGGTGGGCTGCCTGTCGATCGGCTACGCCGGCGCGGAGGACCGGAGGTCGCCCTCGCTCAAGCGCGGGCGCCGCGGTGTCGAGGAGGTCGTGCACCGCGGTCGGTGGTGACTGGTTGACTCCCCGCGTGCCCGACGAGAAGACGTCCCGAGCTGTCCTGGTCACCGGTGCCTCCCGCGGGATCGGCCGCGCCATCGCGCTGGCCTTCGCCGCACGTGGTGACCGGGTCGCGGTCCACTTCGGTGGCTCGCGGGAGCGGGCCGAGGCGGTGCTGGCCGAGCTCCCCGGCGCCGGGCACGTGCTCGTTCAGGCCGACCTCGCCGATCCCGAGGCCGTCGGGGCGATGGTCGACGAGGCGGCGGCAGGCCTGGGCGGGCTGGACGTGCTGGTCAACAACGCCGGGGTCTTCACCGCCCACCCGCCGCTGGAGACCGACTACGCCGACTGGCAGGCCGCCTGGCAGCAGACCCTGGCGGTGAACCTGCTCGGCCCGGCCAACGCCACGTTCCGGGCGCTGCCGCACCTCATCGCCGCCGGCGGCGGCGCGGTCGTGAACGTCTCCAGCCGGGGCGCGTTCCGGGGCGAGCCGAACAACCCCGCCTACGGGGCGAGCAAGGCCGGGCTCAACGCCTTCGGGCAGTCGATGGCGCTGGCACTCGCGCCGCACGGCATCTCCGTCGGGACCGTGGCGCCGGGCTTCGTGCAGACCGAGATGGCCCGCGAGGTGCTCGACGGCCCCGGCGGGGACGCCGTCCGCGCGCAGTCGCCCTACGGCCGGGTGGCGCGGCCGGAGGAGGTCGCCGCGGCGGTGCTGTGGCTGGCCTCGCCGGAGGCGGCGTTCTCCACCGGCACGATCATCGACGTCAACGGCGCCAGCTACCTGCGCAGCTGAGGCCCGCGCCGGCCGTGCCGGGGGTACAGCCACCTGGGCGACCGTCAGGCCGCGTCGGGGCACGGCGGGACGGTCGCGGAGGTGGCTGGACCTCGTGACGGAGGTCGTCAGTCCAGGGTGTTGAGCCAGTTGGTGAGCAGCTGGGCACCGGCGTCGCCGCTCTTCTCCGGGTGGAACTGGGTCGCCGACAGCGGCCCGTTCTCGACCCCGGCGACGAAGCGGTCGCCGTGCTCGGCCCAGGTGACCGCCGGCGGGGTGAGCCGTCCGGTCACACCCGGCTCGGCGAGCGGGAACCGGCGCACGCCGTAGGAGTGCACGAAGTAGAAGCGCTGGTCGTCCAGGCCCGCGAACAGCGTCGACCCGGCGGGTGCCTCGACGGTGTTCCAGCCCATGTGCGGCAGCACCGGCGACTCGAGCTTCTCCACCACGCCCGGCCACTCGCCGCAGCCCTCGGTGTCCTGGCCGTGCTCGACGCCGCGCTCGAACAGCACCTGCATGCCCACGCAGATGCCGAGCACCGGGCGCCCGCCGGCCAGCCGCCGTCCGATCACCTTCGGTCCGTCGACGGCGCGCAGCCCGTCCATGCAGGCGGCGTAGGCGCCCACACCGGGGACGACGAGGCCGTCGGCCTCCATCGCGGCGTCGGCGTCCGCGGTGACGGTGACGTCGGCACCCACGCGGGTCAGCGCACGCTCCGCCGACCGCAGGTTGCCCGATCCGTAGTCCAGCACGACGACCTTCTTCACAGCTGCCACGCTACCCATCAGCCGCGCGGGGGCCCGGGGTGTTCCCAGGGCAGGACTGTGAGCTGCGGCCACTCCGAGCGCCAGCGGGCGGCCTTGCCCTCGTAGACGTCCCGGGGGGCCGGGCCGCCGCCCGGCCGCACCACCATGCCGAACAGGTCGGCGTAGCCGTACGGCGCGTAGACCACCGGCTGCCCGTCGGCGCCGGCCGTCACCCCATAGCTGCAGCAGACCGCGGCGAAGGCGTCGATCGCCGCACGGCAGTCCCGGAACGGCGCCGCCGCCGGGACGCCGAAGCGCTCGGCGTACCAGAGGTGGACCCGGGCCTGGTTGCGGATCTCCACCGGCACCGGCAGGTCGGCGAACAGCTCCCCGCCCCGGCGGATGACGGCGTCCTCGGCCTCCCAGGAGGTGTCCGGGTCGACGTAGAAGAGGTCGGCGTCGCGGACGCCGGCACCCGGGTCACGGCCGGTGAGCCCGTTCCAGACCGACTGGAACAGCACGCCGGCGGTCAGCCACCAGTCCGACACCCCCAGGGACGGCGCCCGCTCCAGCACCGCGGCGACCGTCGGGTTGGCCAGGACCAGGTCGAGGAACCGCTGCTCGTCGGTGGGCACGCACCCGAGCCTGCCCGATGCCTGCGACGCCCCCGACGGCCGGCAACCCTCCTCTCACGTGAGGGTAGGGTCGGCGGCGAGCCCGCAGCGTCGCGGTCGGACCACCGCGACCGAACGGCCTCCATGAGCACCGCACTGCCTGCCCGACTCCCCCGCCCGGCCCTGCGCCGGCCCGCCTGGGCATCCCCGCGGGTCGCCCGCGTCGAGGTGCTCGCCGGCCTGGTCACCGCCCTCGCGCTGATCCCCGAGGTCATCTCGTTCTCGATCATCGCCGGTCTCGACCCCCGCGTCGGGCTCTTCACCTCCTTCGTGATGGCCGTGACCATCGCGTTCACCGGTGGCCGCCCGGCCATGGTGTCGGCCGCCGCCGGCGCCGTCGCGCTGGTCATCGCGCCGCTGGTCCGCGACCACGGGCTGCAGCACCTCATCGCCGCCGTGCTGCTGGGCGGGGTGTTCCAGGTGGTCCTCGGGCTGCTCGGGGTCGCGAAGGTCATGCGGTTCGTGCCGCGCAGCGTGATGGTCGGCTTCGTCAACGCGCTGGCGATCCTCATCTTCACCGCGCAGCTGCCGCAGCTCACCGACGTCCCGTGGCCGGTCTACCCGCTGGCCGCCGCCGGCCTGGCGCTGATCGTGCTGCTGCCCCGGCTGACCACCGCCGTCCCGGCGCCGCTCATCGCGATCGTGGTGCTGACCGTGGTGACCGTCGTCGCGCACGTCGACGTCCCCACCGTCGGCGACCAGGGCGAGCTGCCCGACAGCCTCCCCGGCCTGGGCCTGCCCGACGTCCCGTTCACCCTGGAGACGCTGCGCATCATCGCGCCCTACGCCCTGGCCATCGCCTTCGTCGGGCTGATGGAGTCGCTGATGACCGCCAAGCTGGTCGACGAGCTCACCGACTCCCCCTCGGACAAGACCCGCGAGTCGATCGGGCAGGGCGTCGCCAACCTGGCCGCCGGGTTCTTCGGCGGGATGGGCGGCTGCGCCATGATCGGCCAGACGATGATCAACGTCCGGGCCGGCGCCCGCACCCGGCTGTCGACCTTCCTCGCCGGCGTCTTCCTGCTGGTCCTGGTCCTGGTGCTCAGCCCGGTCGTCGCGGCCATCCCGATGGCGGCGCTGGTGGCGGTGATGGTGTTCGTCGCGCTCACCACCTTCGACTGGCACAGCCTGCGCACCGCGCGGTCGATGCCGCGCAGCGAGACCGCCGTCATGGTCGTCACCGTCGTGGTCGTGGTGGTCACCGGCAACCTGGCGATCGGCGTGGGGGTCGGTGTGGTCGTCGCCTGCGTGCTCTTCGCCCGCCGGGTGGCCCACCTGGTCACCCTCACGCCCACCGACGGCCCCGACGGCGAGCGCGTCTACGCCGTCCGCGGGGCGCTGTTCTTCGCCTCGGCCAACGAGCTGGTCGACCGCTTCGACTACGCCGGCGACCCCGACCACGTCGTCCTGGACCTCTCCGCGGCGCACGTGTGGGACGCCTCGTCGGTCGCCGTGCTCGACGCGGTGGGTCAGAAGTACGCCGCCCGCGGCAAGACCCTGGAGATCACCGGGCTCACCGACGTCACCGGCCACTACCACCAGCGGCTCGCCGGCAGGCTCGGCGGCGCGCAGTGACCACCGCCGGGCGGATGCAGATCGGTGAGGTGGCCGAGCGGATCGGGCTGTCGCTGCGCACGATCCGGTACTACGAGGAGGTCGGCCTCGCCGTCCCGTCGGCGCGCTCGGACGGCGGCTTCCGGCTCTACGTCGAGGACGACGTGGAACGGCTGCGGGTGATCATGCAGATGAAGCCGCTGGGGTTCAGCCTCGAGGAGATGCGCGAGCTGCTGGACCTGCTCGACGCCGGCCCGGGGGCCGACCCGGCCCGGCTGGCCGCCTTCCGCGAGCAGGCCGCCGAGCGGGTGGCGACGCTGCGCCGGCAGCTGCGCACCGCCGAGGACTTCGCCGCCCGCCTCGGGTGACCGTCCACGACTCGCACGTCGCTGGTGGACCGTGCGGAGAGGCCGTCAGCCCGCCAGGTAGAGGATGCCGCTGACCGTGGCCAGCAGGGCCGCGACCAGCAGGATGCCGGCGAAGACCAGCTGCGCCGTGGTGCGGCCCTTGGTGTCGGAGTCGGCCCGGAAGATGCTGAAGGCACCGCCGAGGAAGAACCCGCCGACCACCAGCAGGGCGATGCCGAAGTTCACAGCGCGCCCTTGGTGGAGGGGACGTCGGTGACCCGCGGGTCCAGCGCGACGGCGGTGCGCAGCGCCCGGGCGAGCGCCTTGAACTGGCCCTCGACGATGTGGTGGGCGTCGCGGCCGGCGTAGAGCACCCGCACGTGCAGGCTGATCTTGGCGTTGAACGCGAAGGACTCGAGCACGTGCTTGGTCAGCGACGTCGGGTAGTCCGGCCCGATCATCGGCGTCATGTTCTCGGGCTCGGCGTGCACGAAGTAGGGCCGGCCGGACAGGTCGACCGCGGCCTGCACCAGCACCTCGTCCATCGGGATGGTCGCGTCGCCGTAACGGGTGATGCCGCGCTTGTCGCCGAGGGCCTCGGCGAAGGCCTGGCCCAGCGCGATGGCGACGTCCTCGACGGTGTGGTGGGCGTCGATGTGCAGGTCGCCGTCGGCGCGCACGGTGAGGTCGATGCCACTGTGCTTGCTCAGCGCGGTGAGCATGTGGTCGTAGAACCCGACCCCGGTGGCGATGTCCGAGGTGCCCGTGCCGTCCAGGTCGACCTCGACGACGAGGGTGGTCTCCTTGGTGGCCCGCTCGATGCGTGCAGTCCTGCTCATGGCCTCAGTCTCCCAGGCGGTGGCTCGGGGCCACCTCACCCAGGGCGGTGAGGAAGGCGTCGGTCTCCTCCGGCGTGCCGGCGGTCACCCGCAGCCAGCCGGGCAGGCCGACGTCGCGGACCAGGACGCCGCGGTCGAGCAGCGCCTGCCAGGCCGCGGGGGCATCGGCGAAGTGGCCGAACAGCACGAAGTTGGCGTCGCTGGGCACGCTGGTCAGGCCGAGCAAGGGCAGTGCGGCGACGATCCGGTCGCGCTGGGCCTTCACCGCCTCGACGGTGGCCAGCAGCTCGTCGGTGTGTGCCAGCGCGGCCCGGGCGGCGGCCTGGGTGAGCGAGCTCAGGTGGTAGGGCAGGCGCACCAGCTGCACGGCCTGGACCACCGCGGGGTCGGCGGCCAGGTAGCCCAGCCGGAGCCCGGCCATGCCGAACGCCTTGCTCATCGTGCGGCTGACCACCAGGCGCGGACGCCCGGGCAGCAGCGACAGCGCGGACACGGTGCCCGTGCGGGCGAACTCGGTGTAGGCCTCGTCGACCACGAGCACGCCGTCGGTCGCGTCGTAGAGCGCGGCGATGGTGTCCAGGTCGACCGCGGTGCCGGTCGGGTTGTTCGGGCTGGTCACGAAGACGACGTCCGGGCGCACCTCGCGCACCTGGGCGACCGCCGCGGCGGTGTCGATCGTGAAGTCCGCCCGCCGGTGCCCGTCGACCCAGGCGGTGCTCGTGCTGCCGGCGATGATCGGGTGCATCGAGTAGGACGGCGTGAAGCCCAGCGCCGTGCGGTCCGCGCCGCCGAAGGTCTGCAGCAGCTGCTGGAGCACCTCGTTGGAGCCGTTGGCCGCCCACACCTGGTCGACGCCGACCTGCTCCCCGCTGGTGTGGGTCAGGTAGGTGGCGAGGTCGGTGCGCAGCGCGACTGCGTCGCGGTCGGGGTACCGGTTGAGCCCGCGGGAGGCCTCGGCCAGCGCCGTGCCGAGGTCGGCCAGCAGCCCGCCGGGCAGCGGGTAGGGGTTCTCGTTGGTGTTGAGCTGGTGTGCGACCGCCAGCTGGGGCGCCCCGTAGGCGGTCTTGCCCCGCAGCTCCGGGCGCAGCGGCAGCTCCTCCAGGCCGGTCACGGCCGCTGCCGGACGCGGACGGCGGCCGCGTGCCCGGGCAGGTCCTCGGCGTGGGCCAGGGCGTCGATGTGCCCGGCGACCTCGGCGAGGGCCTGCTCGTCGTACTCCACGAGGTGGATGCCGCGCAGGAAGGTCTGCACGCTCAGCCCGCTGGAGTGCCGGGCGCAGCCGCCGGTGGGCAGCACGTGGTTGGACCCGGCGATGTAGTCGCCCAGCGACACCGGCGCCCATGGCCCGACGAAGACCGCACCGGCGTTGCGCACCCGCATCGCCACCTCGCGCGGGTCGCGGGTCTGGATCTCCAGGTGCTCGGCGGCGTAGGCGTCGACCACGGCCAGGCCGGCGTCGAGGTCGTCGACCAGCACGATGCCGGACTGGGTGCCGTTGAGGGCGGTGGTGATCCGCTCGGTGTGCTTGGTGGCCGCGACCTGGGCGGGCACCTGCGCGAGCACGGCGTCGGCGAGCTCCTCGCTGGTGGTGACCAGGACGGCGCCGGCCAGCGGGTCGTGCTCGGCCTGGCTGATCAGGTCCGCGGCCACGTGCCCGGGGTCGGCGGTGTCGTCGGCGAGGACGGCGACCTCGGTCGGGCCGGCCTCGGAGTCGATGCCGATCAGGCCGCGCAGCAGCCGCTTGGCCGCGGTGACGTAGACGTTGCCCGGGCCGGTGACCAGGTCGACCGGCTCGCAGGCACCGGCGCCGTAGCCGAAGACGGCGATCGCCTGCGCACCGCCGACGGCGTAGACCTCGGTGACGCCGAGCAGCGCGCACGCCGCCAGGACGCCGGGGTCGGGCAGGCCGCCGTTGTCGCGCTGCGGCGGGCTGGCCACGGCGATGGACTCCACGCCGGCGATCTGGGCCGGGACGACGTTCATCACCACCGAGCTCAGCAGCGGGGCGAGGCCACCGGGCACGTACAGCCCGACGCGGCGCACCGGGAGCCAGCGCTCGGTGACGGTGCCGCCGCGGGCGACCTGGGTGGTGACGTCGGTGCGGCGCTGGTCGGAGTGCACGATCCGCACCCGGCGGATCGACTCCTCCAGCGCGGCGCGCACGGTCGGGTCGATGCCGGCCAGCGCCTCGTCGAGGGCGGCCTGGGGCACGGCCATGTCGGGGACGTCGACGCGGTCGAGGCGCGCGGTGATCTCCCGGACCGCCTCCGCACCGCGCAGCCGCACGTCCTCGCAGATCGGCCGGACCGTGGCGAGCACCGCGTCGATGTCGGTGCCGGCACGCGGCAGCAGATGGGCGAGCTCACGGGGCCCGGGCAGAGCGGACCCTCGCAGGTCGATGCGGGACAGCACGGAGCACCTCCGGGTACGGGCAGCAGAACGACCAAACGGTAGACGCCCGGTACGACGGTCCTGCTGGCCGTAGGCTCCCGGCGTGACGGCGAGCGGGAACGGTGAGGGCGCAGGCGGCCGCGAGGTCATCCCGCTCTTCCCGCTGGAGACCCCGCTGTTCCCCGGCGTGGTCCTGCCGCTGCAGATCTTCGAGCCCCGCTACCGGCGGCTCGTCGCCGACCTCACCGACCTGCCCGAGGGCCAGCCGCGCCACTTCGGGGTGGTGGCCATCCGGCAGGGCTGGGAGGTCGAGCAGGTCTCCCCCGCCGAGGCGCTGTACGACGTCGGCTGCACCGCGGTGGTGCGGGTGATCGCCCCGCAGCGCGACGGCGGGTACCAGCTGGTCGCCGTCGGCGGTGAGCGGTTCCGGCTGCTCGACGTCCTGGTGCCCTCCGGCCCCGGTGAGCCGCCCTACCTGCAGGCGCTGGTCGAGTGGCTGGGCGAGGAGGAGGCGGCCGAGGACGCCGCCGGGGACGCCGACGGGCTCACCGGCCCGGACACCGGGGCCGGGATCGTGCCGGAGGACGTGCTCAGCGAGGTGGCCCGCGGGTCGCTGGGGGTGCTCGCCGGCAACGTCCGCGAGCTGTTCGCCCGGTACGTCGCCGACGTGGCGATCCGCCAGTCGGGGGACGTCGGCGGGCTGCCGGAGGAGGTGCTCGAGGCGCTCACCCCCGACGAGCTGCTCGGCGACGACGACGAGGACGGCGGGGAGCTCGGCGGCACGGCGGCGCTGCTGCGCGAGGTCGCCGACGACGCCCGGGGGCTGTCCTACCTGGTCGCCTCCGCGGCGCTGCTGACCACCGAGGACCGGCAGGCGCTGCTGGCGGAGTCGGCCACCCGCCGCCGGCTGGCCCTGGAGTCCCGGCTGCTGCGCCGGGAGCTCACGCTGCTGCGCACGCTGGGCGCCGTCCCGGTACCGCTGCGGCAGTTCGCCACCCCGATGACCTCGAACTGAGGAGGGACCCCCTCGCCCCCACCACTCGCGGGCTCGCGGCGGGGCCCTGCGAGGGGGCCGGCAGAGGGGCCAGGGCCTCGGCTGTCAGGTGGCCGGCGGCGGGACCGGCGGGAGCGGGAGACGCAGCGGCTGGTCGTCGGGCTCGGGGCGGCCCAGGTCCTGACGCGAGGTGTAGGTGGCGGCCACCAGGTAGACCACCACCGCCAGGAACGGCCCGACCGCGAGCGCGGCGGTGGCCCGCAGCCCCAGCCCGGTGGTGACCGTGCGGCCCACCTCGGTCAGGTCGGCCTCTGTGGGACCGGCGCCCAGCCACGCGCCCAGCTGCCAGGCGACCACCCCGGCGGCGAGCACCCCGGTGGCCAGCGCGGTCAGCAGCAGTGCGCCCCGCCGGCTGCGCAGCCGCCAGACCACCAGCCCGGCCAGCAGCCCGAGCGCGGCCAGGACGAGCACGAAGACGCCGTCGTCGGACATGAACAGCTCGGAGTTGGGCAGCCCGCTGACCGGGACGACGTCGGTCTCGGTCACCCGGTAGTCCGCCCGCGGCGCCAGCCACAGCCACAGCGCGCCCGCGGGCAGCCCGGACAGGGCGAGCACCAGCACGGTGAGCAGCCCGGTCCGCAGGTCCTGCCGGCTCCCCCGCAGCCCCGGGACGCCCGCCCGGCGGGCCTGCGCCCACGGCGGGACCGGCGGCCCCGGCTCACCGACCGGCTCGACCCCGCCGGGCTGACCGCCCGGGGACTCGGCACCTGACGGAGCACCCGGCAGCGGGACCCCTGACGGGTGGGCACCGAACGGCTCCGCCGAGGCCGGCTGCCCGGGCCCGGACACGGGCTGCGGCCCGGACGCCGGGAACGGCTGCGGACCCGAGGCCGGGAACGGCTGCGGACCCGAGGCCGAGGACGGCTGCGGACCCGAGGCCGAGGACGGCTGCGGACCCGACGCCGGGAACGGCTGCGGACCCGACGCCGGGAACGGCTGCGGACCGGAGGCCGGGAACGGCTGCGGGTCGCCGGTGGGGATCTGCTCGGTGTCGGTCCCCGGAGCGGGGTCCGGACCGCCCGCGGAGCCGGGACGCGCCGGGAAGGGGGGCAGCGGCCCGGCGGATCGGGGGTCGGTCACCGGGCCATTGTCGACACAGCCACCGGGGAACTCCCTGGCAGGTCGCCCGGGCCCCGGTCCGGACGCCCTCGCGAGGCGCCCGGACCGGGCACGGGGACCGGCCGCGGGCTCACAGCAGGGCGACGCTGGTGGGGCCCAGCAGCGCCTTGATGTCGCCCATCAGCGCCGTGCTCGGCCGCACCCGCAGCCCCTGGTCCAGCCGCAGCACCGTCTCCCGGCCGCCGTTGAGCAGCTTGAGCTGCACCTCGGTCGTGCCCGGGTGGCTGCCCAGCACCTCGCGCAGCCGCTCCACCACCGGCGGCGTGCACCGTGCCGCCGGCAGGCTGACCAGCACCGGGCCGCGGGGGCCCTCGGTGATCTCCGGGATGGTGACCTCGGCGGCGAACAGCGACGGGGTGTCGTCGCGGCGGCTGATCCGGCCCTTGACCGCGATGACCTGGTCGCGGACGACCTTCTCCGACACCTCGGCCCACGTCTTGGGGAAGAACAGCACCTCGATGCCGGCCTCGAGGTCCTCGAGCGTGGCGATCGCCCACGGCGCGCCCTGCTTGTTGGTGCGCGGCCCGACCGCGGTGAGGATGCCGGCGATGGTCACGTTGGCGCCGTCCTCCACGCCGCCGGACAGGATCTCGGCCAGCGAGGTGTCGGCGTGCGAGGTGAGGACGTGCTCGATGCCGTGCAGCGGGTGGTCGGAGACGTAGAGGCCGAGCATGTCGCGCTCGAAGACCAGCTTCTCCGACTTCGACCAGTCCGCGGTGGGGATCGGGATGTCCAGCGCGGCGCTGAGCGGGTCACCGATGCCCGCTCCGTCGTCCTCACCGAAGCTGCCGAAGAGGTCGAACTGGCCCTCGGCCTCCCGGCGCTTGAGGCTCATCGCCGAGTCGACGGCCTGCGCGTGGATCGCTGCGATGCCCTGCCGCGAGTGGCCCAGGGAGTCGAAGCCACCGGCCTTGGCCAGCGACTCGATGACCTTCTTGTTGCAGGCCACCGTGTCGATCTTGCGCATGAAGTCGGCGAAGTCCTTGAACGCGCCCTTCTCCTCGCGCGCCTTGACGATCGAGGCGACGACGTTGTGCCCGACGTTGCGCACCGAGGCCAGGCCGAAGCGGATGTCGCCACCGACGGCGGTGAAGTCCCAGGAGGACTGGTTGACGTCGGGCGGGAGGACCTTGATGCCCATCCGGCGGCACTCGGCCAGGTAGACCGGCCGCCGTTCCTTGTCGTCCTGGACGCTGGTGAGCAGCCCGGCCATGTACTCGGCCGGGTAGTTGGCCTTGAGGTAGGCCGTCCAGTAGGAGATCAGGCCGTAGGCCGCCGAGTGCGCCTTGTTGAACGCGTAGTCGGCGAAGGGCACCAGGATGTCCCAGAGCGTCTTGACCGCCGCGGCGGAGAAGCCGTTGGCCTTCATGCCGGCCTCGAAGCCGACGTACTCGGCGTCCAGGACCGACTTCTTCTTCTTGCCCATCGCGCGGCGCAGCAGGTCGGCCTTGCCGAGGGAGTACCCGGCGACCTTCTGCGCGATCGACATGACCTGCTCCTGGTACACGATCAGGCCGTAGGTGCCGCCCAGGATCTCCGCGAGCGGCTCGGCCAGCTCCGGGTGGATCGGGGTGATCTCCTGCTGGCCGTTCTTGCGCAGCGCGTAGTTGGTGTGCGAGTTGGCACCCATCGGGCCGGGCCGGTAGAGGGCACCGACGGCGGAGATGTCCTCGAAGTTGTCCGGGCGCATCAGCCGCAGCAGCGACCGCATCGGGCCGCCGTCGAACTGGAAGACGCCCAGGGTGTCGCCGCGGGAGAGCAGGGCGTACGTGGCCGGGTCGGTGAGGTCCTTGCTGATCTCGTCGAGGTCGACCGGGTCCTTGCCGTTGATCACGATGTTGCGCAGCGCGTCGTCGAGGACGGTGAGGTTGCGCAGGCCCAGGAAGTCCATCTTGAGCAGGCCGAGCGTCTCGCAGGTCGGGTAGTCGAACTGCGTGATGATCGCGCCGTCGGCCTCGCGCCGCATGATCGGGATGCTGTCGATCAGCGGGTAGCGGCCGATGATGACGCCGGCGGCGTGCACGCCCCACTGGCGCTTCAGGCCCTCGAGCTTGCGGGCCTGGTCGACGACCTCGGCGGCACCGGGGTCGGACTCGTAGCGGGCGCGGAACTCCGCGGCCTCCTTGTAGCGGTCGTGCTTGGGGTCGAAGATCCCCGACAGCGGGATGTCCTTGCCCATGACGCCCGGGGGCATGAGCTTGGTCAGCTCGTCACCGACGGAGTAGGGCCGGTCGAGCACCCGGGCGGCGTCCTTGATCGCGGCCTTGGCCTTGATCGTGCCGTAGGTGACGATCTGGCTGACCCGCTCCTCGCCGTACTTCTGCGAGACGTACTGGATGACCTCGCCGCGGCGCCGGTCGTCGAAGTCGATGTCGACGTCGGGCATGGACACGCGCTCGGGGTTGAGGAACCGCTCGAAGAACAGCCCGTGCGCCAGCGGGTCCAGGTCGGTGATGCCCATGGCGTAGGCGGCCATGGAGCCGGCGGCCGAGCCACGGCCGGGGCCGACCCGGATGCCGTTGTCCTTGGCCCAGTTGATGAAGTCCGCGACCACGAGGAAGTACCCCGGGAAGCCCATCTGGGCGATGATCCCGGTCTCGTAGTCGGCCTGCTTGCGCACGGCGTCCGGGATGCCGGCGGGGTACCGCTTGTGCAGCCCGGCCTCGACCTCCTTGATGAACCAGGAGGTCTCGTCCTCCCCCTCGGGCAGCGGGAAGCGCGGCATGAGGTCCGCACCCTCGGTGAACTGGACCTCGCACTGCTCGGCGACGACCAGGGTGTTGTCGCAGGCCTCGGGGAGCTCGCTGAACAGCGCGCGCATCTCGGCCGAGGACTTCAGGTAGTAGCCGTCGCCGTTGAACTTGAAGCGGTTGGGCTCGTTGAGCCGCGACCCGGTCTGGATGCACAGCAGCGCATCATGGGCCTGGGCGTCCTCACGGTGGGTGTAGTGCAGGTCGTTGGTGGCCAGCAGCGGGATGCCGAGGTCCTTGGCGATCTTGAGCAGGTCCGGCCGGGTCTTCTTCTCGATGTTCAGGCCGTGGTCCATGACCTCGGCGTAGAAGTTCTCCTTGCCGAAGATGTCCTGGAAGTCGGCCGCGGCGGCGACGGCCTTGTCGTACTTGCCGGCGCGCAGCCACATGTTCACCTCGCCCGACGGGCAGCCGGTGGTGGCGATCAGGCCCTTGCCGTGCTTCTCCAGCAGGTCGCGGTCGAAGCGCGGCTTGCGGTACTGGCCCTCGAGGCTGGCCATGGAGGAGATGCGGAAGAGGTTGTGCATCCCCTCGGTGGTGCGGGCCAGCATCGTCATGTGCGTGTAGGCGGCCTTGCCGCGGTTGTTGCCGCCGTCGCCCTCTTCGTCGATGAGCTTGTCGCCGAAGTCGTACGGTGCGCGGTCGAAGCGCGAGCCGGGCGTGTAGTAGCCCTCCATGCCGATGATCGGCTTGACCCCGGCGGCGTTCGCCTGCTTGTAGAAGTCGTAGGCGCCGAACACGTTGCCGTGGTCGGTCATCGCCAGCGCCGGCATGCCCTCGGCGGCCGCCGCCTTCGTCACCTCACCCAGCTTCGCCGCCCCGTCGAGCATCGAGTACTCGGTGTGCACGTGCAGGTGTGCGAACGAGTCGGACGAGGGGGTGCTGCTCACGGTGGGTGGTGCTCCTCACGGTCGTGCGGCCGACTGACCACCGGCGGGTGGTCAGGGGCGGCGGGTCGTTCTGGGTGACCGGCGGGGAAGGCCGTTCGGTGCTGGCGCGGTGTGCGGACGCGAGGTCGGCACCTGTCGATCCTCGCACCTGGACAGTCCTACGCCGAGGGTCCGACAGGACGTGTCTCCGCGATCCGGACCACTCCGTCACGGCCCGGTCGCGCCTCCTGGCCGATCGTCACCCCGGTCTCGCGGCCGGCGTGCCCGTCAGCGCGCCGGGAGCTCCTTGACCATCGTCACGTGGGTGATCCCGGCCTCCTCGTACTGCTCCCCCACCGCCGTGTAGCCGGCCCGGTCGTAGAAGCCGCGGGCGCTCACCTGGGCGTGCAGCTCGACCGCCCGCTGCCCCCGAGCGGCGGCCTCGGCCTCCAGGACGGCGAGCACCGCGGACCCGTGCCCACGGCCCCGGACGCTGGCGTCGGCGGCCATCCGTCCCACGATCGCCCGCCCCGGGCCGGCGGCGTCGGGCAGCAGCCGGCCGGTGGCGGCCACCCGACCGGCGTCGTCCCGGCTCAGGGCGTGGACGGCGGCCGCGTCGCGCTCGTCGAGCTCCAGCTCGGCCGGCACGCCCTGCTCGGCGACGAAGACCCGCTGCCGGAGCGCGGACACCTCCGGCCAGTCGGCGGGCGTGGCGAGGCGGGCGGCCGGGGTGCTCACGCGGTCCATTCTCATCGGCGCCGCTCGCGCACCGGCCGTGGGTCGTCGTCCGCGACGTGGTGCACCGCGACGTCCCGGAGCCCGCCCGGCCCGCTCACCGGACCGGGACGACGGAGGCGGACGGCAGCGCGGAGGAGGGGACGAGCAGGAAGCGCAGGTCGATCGCGGCGTGCAGCAGCACCGGCAGCAACAGCGACCCGGTGGACAGGTACACGCCGGCCAGCAGCGCGCCGAGCACGCCGGTGGTCAGCACCCCGGTCGGCCCCTGGTAGGCGTGCGCCAGGCCGAAGGCCACCCCGGCGACCAGCACGAGCACGAGGGCGGGGAGCCCCGGGGCCAGCGCGGCGACCACGGCCAGGAAGAAGCCGCGGTACAGCCACTCCTCGCACACCCCGGCGGTGACGCCGACGAGCGCGAACAGCCGGCGCTCACCGGTGCTGCGCGGCAGCAGCGCGAGCGCGGCGTGGCCGGGCGGCTCGGCGTGCCGGGCGTCACCGGGGCGGGTGCGGCGCAGCGCCTCCGGCGGGGGCCCGGCCAGCGCCCCGGACCGCAGCGCCCGGACCGACAGCACCGCCAGCACCAGCAGCGCGACGACGACGACCGAGGTGAGCGGGCCCGGCAGACCGGTCGGCAGCCGGAGACCCACGTCGGCGGCACCGACGTGGGGGGCGGCCAGCCACACCACCAGCGTCACCGCCGCCAGGCCCCACTCGAGCACCAGCAGCCGCCGGTAGAACGACCGCCGGGCGGCCGGGTCGGACCGCAGCCGCCCCTCGAAGCGCCGGTGCAGGACGTACCCGACGAACGGCTCCCCCACGACCAGGTAGACGGCGATCACCGCCGCGGCCAGCTGCGCCGGACCGAGGTCGGCGAAGGAGGTGAGGTCGGGGGCGGACACGAGGGGCGCGGCTCAGTTCTCGCTGCGCAGCAGCGCCAGGGCACCGGCGAGGTCGGCCGGGTACTCGCTGGTGAACTGCACCCAGCGACCGTCGGCCGGGTGGGCGAACCCGAGCCGGACGGCGTGCAGCCACTGCCGGCCCACGCCCAGCCGGGCGGCCAGCGCCGGGTCGGCGCCGTAGGTCAGGTCGCCGACGCAGGGGTGCTTCAGCGCGGAGAAGTGCACCCGGATCTGGTGGGTGCGCCCGGTCTCCAGGTGGATGTCGACCAGGCTGGCCGACGGGAAGGCCTCCATGACCTCGTAGTGGGTGACCGACGGGCGCCCACCGGTGACGACGGCGAAGCGCCAGTCGTGCTTGGGGTGCCGGTCGATGGGGGCGTCGATGGTGCCCTTGGACGGGTCGGGGTGGCCCTGCACCAGGGCGTGGTAGCCCTTGTCGACGGTGCGCTCCTTGAAGGCGGCCTTGAGCAGCGTGTAGGCGCGCTCGCTCTTGGCCACCACCATCAGCCCGGTGGTGGCGGCGTCCAGCCGGTGCACGATGCCCTGCCGCTCGGCCGCACCGCTGGTGGAGATGCGGTACCCGGCCGCGGCCAGCCCGCCGGTGACGGTGGGCCCGGTCCAGCCCGGGCTGCCGTGCGCGGCGACGCCGACCGGCTTGTCGATCACCACGACGTCGTCGTCGTCGTACACGACGGTCATGCCGGCCACCGGCTGCGGTGCGGCCGGCTCGCCCGGGGGCGGGGGCAGCTCGACCTCCAGCCAGCTGCCGCCGGTCAGCCGGTCGCCCTTGCCGCGCGGCCGGCCGTCGACGACCACGGCCCCGGCGTCGGCGAGGTCGGCGGCCACACCGCGGCTGATGCCGAACATCCGCGCCAGCGCCTGGTCGACCCGCTGGCCCTCCAGGCCGTCGGGCACCGGGACGGAGCGCAGCTCACCGCGCCGTCCGCCGGTGGTGGTCGGTCCAGAGTGGCTCGTCACCGGTTCATTGTGGCCCCTCCGCAGGGGCCCGCCGCGAGCTCCCGACTGGTGGGCAGAGGGGTCCTCCATCAGCCGGCGGCGGTCCCGGCGTCCCGTTCGGCGTCGGCCGCGGCCGTGCGCGCGGCCTCCTTGTCCTTCGTCCGGCCGCCGTCGAACTCGATGCCGCGGAAGGCCAGCAGCGCACCCAGCACGCCGCCGCAGACGATCGCGGAGTCGGCCACGTTGAAGATCGGGTAGTGCTCGCCGTTCGGCCCGAACACCGAGATCCAGTCGACGACGCCGCCGCGCAGGAACCCCGGGTCGCGGAAGACCCGGTCGACCAGGTTGCCGACCGCGCCACCGAGGACCAGGGCCAGCGCGACCGCCCAGCCGGTGGAGAACAGCCGGCGGGCGCTGCGCACGATGACCACCGCCACCGCCAGGGCGATGAGGGTGAACACCACGGTGGCGCCCTCGGCGAAGGCGAACGCCGCGCCGGTGTTGCGCGCCTGGGTCAGGTAGACGGCCCCGCCCAGCGTGCGGATGTTCTCGCCGCGGTCGATGGTGGCGACGACCAGCAGCTTCGTGCCGAGGTCCAGGACGAGCACGGCGAGGGCCAGCCCGAGCAGCAACCGGGCCCGGGAGCGGCGCGGCGGAGGGGTGGCGGCGGAGGACCCGCTCACCGGCCCCGGGGTGGGGTGGGACTGCTCGGACACCGCGCCGTCCTCCTGTCCGCGACCCCGGCGGCCACGTCGGCGACGACGATAGCGGCGAGGGCCGGACGGCCCGTCTGCCACGCTGGAGCCCTCCCGGCTGCCGGGCTGCGCGCGGGCCCGGCGCAGGGCACCCTCGGCAGGAGGTCCGCTGTGAGCCAACTCATCCCCCTGTTCGCCGGAGACCGTCCGGTCCGGGGCGTGCAGCAGGCGGGCGCGGACGACGATGGGACGGGAATCCACTCGATGCACGGAGGAAGATCGTGACCAGCGACGCTCACAACCCCGACGTCGTCCTCGTCGGCGGCGGCATCATGAGCGCCACGCTCGCCGCCCTGCTGGGGATCGTCGCGCCGGACTGGACCGTCCAGGTGTTCGAGTCCGGCACCGCGGTGGCCGGGGAGAGCTCCGGGCCGTGGAACAACGCCGGCACCGGGCACTCCGCGCTGTGCGAGCTGAACTACACCCCGGCCCGCCCCGACGGCACGGTCGACCCGACCAAGGCCATCGGGATCAACGAGCAGTTCCAGGTGTCCCGGCAGTTCTGGTCGCACCTGGTGCGCAGCGGGCTGACCGACTCGCCCAAGTCCTTCATCACCTCCGTGCCGCACATCAGCTTCGTCACCGGCCCCGACGGCCACCGCTACATGCGCAACCGCTACGAGGCGCTGGCACCGCAGCCGCTGTTCGCCGGACTGGAGCACACCGACTCCCCCGGTGAGCTGACCGACTGGGTCCCGCTGATGATGGAGCGCCGCGACCCCACCGAGGCCGTCGCCGCCACCCGGTCCCTCTCCGGCACCGACGTGAACTTCGGCGCGCTCACCGGGCTGCTCGTCGACGCGGCCGTCGCCCGCGGCGTGCAGCTGCACCTGCGGCACCGGGTGGCCAAGGTGCGCCGGGAGACCGACGGGCGCTGGGCCACCACCGTCACCGACCTGGACACCGGCGCCAAGCGGACCGTGCGCAGCAGGTTCTTGTTCGTCGGCGCCGGCGGTGGCGCGCTGCCCCTGCTGCAGGGCTCGGGCATCCCGGAGATCCGCCGGTTCGGTGGCTTCCCGGTCAGTGGCCAGTTCCTGCGCAGCCGCAACCCCGAGCTGGTCGCCCGGCACCAGGCCAAGGTCTACGGCCAGGCCAAGGTCGGGGCGCCGCCGATGTCGGTGCCGCACCTGGACCTGCGGCTCATCGACGGCGAGCAGTCGCTGCTGTTCGGGCCCTACGCCGGCTTCTCGCCCAAGTTCCTGAAGTCCGGGTCGATGTGGGACCTGCCGCGCTCGGTGCGCAGCGGCAACCTCGGCTCGATGCTGGGCGCGGGCATCGCCAACATCCCGCTGACGAGGTACCTGATCGGGCAGGTGCTGCAGTCGACCGGCTCGCGGTTCAAGGCGCTGGAGGAGTTCGTGCCCACCGCCGAGTCCGGCGACTGGGAGCTGATCACCGCCGGCCAGCGCGTGCAGGTCATCAAGCAGGACCCGAACACCAAGCGCGGCGTCCTGCAGTTCGGCACAGAGCTCATCGTGGGTGCCGAGGGCACCATCGCCGGCCTGTTGGGCGCCTCCCCGGGCGCCTCGACCGCGACGGCGGCCATGCTCACGCTGCTGGAGCGGGCCTTCCCCGACCGGATCGACGGCTGGCGCCCGCTGCTGCAGGAGGCCATCCCCTCCTACGGCCACCAGCTCTCGGACAACCCCGAGCTGCTGGCCGAGGTCCGCGCCGACACGACGAAGACCCTGGAACTGCGGGGCTGAGGCCGGGTACAGCCACCTCGGCGACCGTCCGGCCGTGTCCCGCACCGGCTCGACGGTCGCCCCGGTGGCCAGACCGCCGTCGACGCAGGGGGGGTCAGTCGGTCTCGCTGGGCTCGCCGAACTCGCCGCGCCAGGTGGCCAGGCGGCCGCCGCGGCTGACGGCGCGCAGCCGGCGCTCGGCCTCCAGCCGGGAGCCGCGGGCGGTCACCAGCAGCGCCTGGTCCCCGCGCATCAGCCGCGTGGTGCGGTCGGGGACGAACGGCTGGCCGTCGCGGACGACGAGCACCACCGAGGCGTTCTCCGGCAGCCGGAGCTCGGGCAGGTAGACGCCGTGCAGCCGGGAGGTCTCCGGCACCCGCAGCTGCATGAGCTCGGCACCGAGCTCGTCCAGCGGGGCGGACTCCACGTCGATGTCGCGCGGGGTGACCGGGGTGGCGATCCGCAGCCACCGGGCGACGGTGGGCAGGGACCACCCCTGCACCAGGGTGAAGACGACGACGAGCACGAAGACCGTGTCGAACACGCGGGTGGCGCCGGGCACCTGGGCGGCGATCGGGAAGGTCGCCAGCACGATCGGGACCGCACCTCGCAGGCCCGCCCAGGAGACGAACACCTGCTGGGAGACCGGCATCCGGAAGCCGACGAGGCTCACCGCCACCGACAGCGGGCGGGCCAGCAGCAGCAGCGCCCCGCCGATCAGCAGCGCGGGCAGCAGCGCCCCGGGCAGCCGGGACGGCGAGACGAGCAGCCCCAGCAGCACGAACAGCCCGATCTGGGCCAGGCTCGCCATGCCCTCGGCGAAGCCGATCGTGCCGGCCCGGTGCGGGAGCGCGGAGTTGCCCAGCACCAGCCCGCACAGGTAGACGGCCACGAAGCCCGAGGTGTGCGCCAGGTCGGCGGAGGAGAACGCCAGCACACACAGCGCCAGCGTCGCCAGCGGGTAGAAGCCGACCAGGGGCAGCGCGGCCCGGCGCAGCAGCCAGGCGCCGCCGAAGCCCAGGCCGACGCCGATCACCGCTCCCCCGGCCAGCTCGCCGAGCACCTCGGCCAGCACCAGGTACCAGGGGTGGGTGTGCCCGCCGGTGAGCTGTTCGGACAGGGCGAGCACCAGCAGGATCACCGGGGCGTCGTTGAGCCCGGACTCCAGCTCCAGGGTGGCCACCATCCGCCGCGGCAGCGGCAGCCGGCGCAGCGTGGAGAACACCGCGGCGGCGTCGGTGGAGGTCACCACCGCGCCCAGCAGCAGGGCGAAGGCCCAGGAGTAGTCGAGCAGCCAGACCGCGACCACGGCGACCACGGCGACGCTGACCACCACCCCGACCGTGGACAGCGCGATGCCCGGGCCCACCGCCCGGCGGACGTCGGCCCAGCGGGTGGTCAGCCCGCCCTCGGCCAGGATGACCACCAGGGCGGCGACCCCGAGGGTCTGGGTGAGGGCGACGTCCTCGAACTCGACGCCCACGCCGCTCTCGCCCAGGGCGACGCCGAGGGCGAGGTAGAGCAGCAGCGAGGGCAGCCCGATCCGGTCGGCCAGCCGCAGCGCGACGGCGGCGACGAGGACCACCAGGGCGCCGACGGCGAGCGCCGCGGTGACCGTGGTGTTCATCGCCGGGCCCCCATGCGGGGCAGTGTCCCGTACCGGTGTGCCGCCCGGATGACGCCGGTTGCGTCGGGGCGGTGGCGGGGTCGGGGATGATGGGGACGTGAGTGCACCCTCCGGCCCCTTCCAGGCCCTCCCGCCCCAGGTCGACCTGCCGGCCCTCGAGCACGAGGTGCTGGCGCAGTGGGCGACCGACGAGGTCTTCGCCCGCACCCTGGAGGGCTCCACCGACCGCCCCCAGTGGGTGTTCTACGAGGGCCCGCCGACGGCGAACGGGCGGCCGGGCACCCACCACATCGAGGCGCGCGCGTTCAAGGACGTCTTCCCCCGGTTCAAGACGATGCAGGGCTACCACGTGCCCCGCCGCGCCGGCTGGGACTGCCACGGCCTGCCCGTGGAGATCGCCGTCGAGCAGGAGCTGGGCTTCGCCGGCAAGCCCGACATCGAGGCCTACGGCATCGCGGAGTTCAACGCCCGCTGCCGGGAGTCCGTCGAGCGGCACGTCGGTGCCTTCGCCGAGCTCACCGAGCGGATGGGCTACTGGGTCGACATGTCGACCGCCTACCGCACGATGGACGCCAGCTACATCGAGAGCGTCTGGTGGTCGCTGAAGCAGGTGTTCGACAAGGGCCTGCTGGTGGAGTCCCACCGGGTCGCCCCCTACTGCCCGCGCTGCGGCACCGGCCTCTCCGACCACGAGGTGGCCCAGGGCTACGAGACGCTGGTCGACCCCTCGGTCTACGTGCGGATGCCGGTCACCACCGGCGAGTGGGCCGAGAAGGCCGACCTGCTGGTCTGGACGACGACGCCGTGGACGCTGCCGAGCAACACCGCCGTCGCGGTGCACCCCGACGTCACCTACGTCGTGGCCCGCCCGGCCGGTGACGAGCAGGGCCGCCCGCTGGTCGTGGCCGAGCCGCTGCTGACCGCAGCACTCGGCGAGGGCGCGCAGGTCCTGGCCCGCACCACCGGCCGCGACTGGGAGCGCACCCGCTACCAGCGCCCGTTCACCCTCGTCGACTTCCCCGAGGACGTCGAGACGCACTACGTCGTCCTGGCCGAGTACGTCACCACCGAGGACGGCACCGGGCTGGTGCACCAGTCGCCGGCCTTCGGCGCCGACGACTTCGCCGTGGGCCGGGCCTACGGGCTGCCGGTCGTGAACCCGATCGACCCGACCGGGCACTTCACCGCCGACGTCCCGCTGGTGGGCGGCCACTTCTTCAAGGCCGCCGACCCGACGCTCGTGCAGGACATGCAGGACCGGGGCGTGCTGTACCGGGAGCTGCGCTACGAGCACAGCTACCCGCACTGCTGGCGCTGCCACACGCCGCTCATGTACTACGCGCAGCCCTCCTGGTACATCCGCACCAGCGAGGTCAAGGGCCAGCTGCTGGCGCAGAACGAGCGCACGAACTGGTACCCGGAGAACATCAAGGAGGGTCGCTTCGGCGACTGGCTCAACAACAACGTCGACTGGGCGCTCTCGCGCGACCGGTACTGGGGCACGCCGCTGCCGATCTGGCGCAACGACGCCGACCCGTCCCGGATGGTCGTCGTCGGCTCGCTGGCCGAGCTGTCGGAGCTGACCGGCCGCGACCTGTCCGACCTGGACCCGCACCGGCCCTTCATCGACGACGTCACCTTCACCGTGGACGGCGAGGAGGGCACCTACCGCCGGGTCCGGCAGGTCATCGACGCCTGGTACGACTCCGGCTCGATGCCCTTCGCCCAGTGGGGCGCCCCGCACCGCAACAACGCGGAGTTCCAGGCGGCCTACCCGGCGCAGTTCATCGCCGAGGCGATCGACCAGACCCGCGGCTGGTTCTACACGCTGATGGCCGTCGGCACCCTGGTGTTCGAGCAGAGCAGCTACGAGAACGTGCTGTGCCTGGGCCACATCCTGGCCGAGGACGGCCGCAAGATGAGCAAGCACCTGGGCAACATCCTGGAGCCCATGCCGCTGATGGACCGGCACGGCGCCGACGCCGTCCGCTGGTTCATGCTCGCCGGCGGCTCGCCGTGGTCGGCCCGCCGGGTCGGGCACGAGACGCTGTCCGAGGTCGTGCGCAAGGTGCTGCTGACCTACTGGAACACCGCCAGCTTCTTCACCCTCTACGCCTCCACCAACGGCTGGGACCCCGCGACCACCCCCGCGCCCCCGCGCGCGGAACGGCCACTGCTGGACCGCTGGGCGCTGGCCGAGCTCGCCTCCGTCACCGACGGGGTCACCCGCGCGCTGGAGGACTTCGACACCCAGACCGCCGGCCGGCTGATCGCCGAGTTCGTCGACGACCTGTCCAACTGGTACGTCCGGCGCAGCCGCCGCCGCTTCTGGGACGGCGACCCGTCGGCCCTGGGCACGCTGCACGAGGTGCTCGACGGTCTGACCCGGCTGATGGCGCCGTTCACCCCGTTCGTCACCGAGCGGGTGTGGGGCACCGTCGTCGCCCCGGGGCTCACCGGCGCCGCGGACTCGGTCCACCTGGCCAGCTGGCCCACCGTGGACGCCGAGGCCCGCGACGACGAGCTGGTGGCGCAGATGACGCTGGTGCGCCGGCTGGTCGAGCTGGGCCGCTCCGCGCGCACCTCGGCGAAGTCCCGCACCCGCCAGCCGCTGGCCCGGGCCCTGGTCGCGGCCCCCGGGTGGTCGCAGCTCCCCCGCGACCTGGTCGCCGAGGTCGCCGACGAGCTCAACGTCGCCGAGCTGACGGAGCTCGCCGCGGTCGGCGGCTCGCTGGTCGACGTCTCGGTGAAGGTGGACTTCCGCGCGGTGGGCCGCCGGCTGGGCAAGCAGGTGCAGGCCGTCGCCGCGGCCGTCGCCGCCACCGACCCGGCCGAGCTCGTCGCCGCCTACCGCGCCGGCACGGCCACCGTGCCGGTCGAGGGCGCCGACGTCCCGCTGGCCGAGGGCGACCTGATCGTCACCGAGACCCCGCGCGAGGGCTGGACCGTGGCCTCGGCCGGCGGGCTGACCGTCGCGCTGGACCTCACCCTCACTCCCGAGCTGGAGCGCGCCGGGCTGGTGCGCGAGGTGGTCCGGCTGGTGCAGGAGGCCCGCAAGACCACCGGCCTGGCCGTCAGCGACCGCATCCAGCTGTGGTGGACCGGCGAGGACGCCGTGGCCCAGGCGCTGACCGAGCAGGCCGAGCAGGTGGCCGGTGAGGTGCTGGCCAGCTCGGTGCACGCGCAGACGACCGGCGACGGCGAGGCCCTCGAGGGCCCGTCGGGGTCGCGGATCTGGATCGCCCGCGCCTGAGGGAGGGCCCCCGTGCCCCCCACCGCTCGCGAGCTCGCGGCGGGGCCCGGCACGGGGGCCGGGGGGCGGGGCCTAGCCGGTGCGGCGGGACCGCTCGCGGTCGGCGAGGACGTGGTCGGGGGTACAGACCGCGCACGGCGTGAAGCCGTCGGTGCGGGCCTCGACCATCGGGAGCGGGACGGTCGGCACGCCGCGCAGGTGCGGGCAGCCGGGCAGGTGGTAGCGCGGGTGCTCGTCGACGACCAGCACGTCGGTGGTCAGGTCGAGCACCAGCAGCAGGTCGGCGACCGCGACCTCCTCCACACCCGGGTCCCCGCCGGTCACCTCGGCACGGCTCACCACCGCGGCAGCCGGCTCGCGCACGGCGTGGGCGCCGGTCGTCGGCGCTGCTCTGGCGACGTCGGGAGCCGGGACGAGAGGTGCACCCGCCGGGGCCAGGGCCGAGCGGACGGCGGGCCGGTGGGTGCGGGCCGAGCGTCGGGTCACAGCACCCAGTGCCAGCACCGCGGCCGCGGCCAGGCTGCTGGCGAACGAGGCCCACTGCAGGGCGGCCGACCCCTGCGCCAGCCCCGCGGCGAACAACCCGGCGGCACCGAGCACGAGCAGCACGGCGGCCAGGAGCACAGCCGGATGCTAACGGCGCCGCCCCGTCGACCCCCCGGAACACGCACAGCCCCTCCGGACCGGGGTCCGGAGGGGCTGTGCCGAGCGCGGGCGGCGCTTACGCGCTGACGTGCTGGTTCTGCCGGTTGTTCGAGGCGGGCTCGGCGGAGCCGCGGCTGTCGAGGTCGCGCAGGTGCGACTCGAGGTAGGAACGCAGCCGGGTGCGGTACTCGCGCTCGAAGGTGCGGAGCTCGTCGACCTTGCGCTCCAGGCTCGCCCGCTTCTCCTCCAGCGAGCCCATGGCCTCGACGTGCTTGCGCTCGGCGTCCTGGGCGAGGGCGGTGGCCTTGGCGCGGGCCTCGCGCTCCATCGTGTCGGCCCGGGTGCGGGCGTCGCCGAGCATGGCGTCGGCGCGGTTCTTGGCCTCGCCGACCATCTGCTCGCTCTTGGCGCGGGCCTCGCTCATCATCCGGTCGCTGGAGGTCTTGGCGCTGCCGACCATCTGGTCGGCCTGCGCCTTGGCCTCGTTGACGTGCCGCTCGGCGGTCTCGGTGGCCAGGGCGAGCATGCGGGAGGCCCGGATGCTGTCGTCCTCGCGGACCTGGGCGGAGGTCTGGGCCGGCGGGGGCGGCGGGGCGGCCACCGTCATCGGCGCGGACTCGGGCCGGTCGGTGCGCGAGCCGGAGCTGCGCAGGTCGTTGTTCTCCTCGATGAGGCGGGCCAGCTCGGCCTCCACCACGTCCAGGAAGGCATCGACCTCGTCCTCGTCGTAGCCGCGCTTGCCGATCGGCGGCTTCTTGAAGACGACGTTGTGGACGTCGGCGGGAGTCAGTGGCATGCGGCTCACCTCAGGTGGGACGGGACGACAGGGAGGTTCTCAGGACAGCGACCGACCGAGCAGGGTGACCGACCCCCGCCGCGGCCTCAGCGAGGTCCGGCGACTAGACGGACGCAGCGAGGTTCTGCACGATGCTGCGCAGCACCACGACCGCGATCAGGAGCACCATAAACCCCAGGTCGAGCCGGATCGACCCCAGGTTCAACGGCGGCACGACCTTCCGCACCGCCTTGAGCGGCGGGTCGGTGGTCGAGTAGACGACCTCGAGCCCGGCGGCGACGAGACCCTGCGGACGCCAGCTGCGGGCCAGGACCATCACCCAGTCCACGACGAACCGGGCGAACAGCAGGATCAGGAAGACGAGCAGGACCGACGCCACGATGTCCAGCAGTACGTTCACGGTCCTCGATCGTTCAGGGCACGTCGTGCGCGGTGGGCGGGGCGTGCGGTGGATCAGGGCTGCTGGAAGAAACCGCCCTCACGGATGCGGGCCTTGTCCTCAGCCGTCACGTCCACGTCCTGCGGGCTGAGCAGGAAGACCTTGGCCGTGACGCGCTCGATACTACCGTGCAGACCGAAGGTCAGACCGATCGCGAAGTCGACCAGGCGCTTGGCGTCGGCGTGCTCCATCTCGGTGAGGTTCATGATCACCGGCATGCCGTCGCGGAACCGCTCGCCGATCGTGCGCGCCTCGTTGTAGTCCTTGGGGTGCACGGTGGTGATCCGGTAGTTCGGCGTCGGCTTGGGGGCCGGGACGGGGGCCGGGGCCGGCTCCGGTGCGGCCTGCACCGACATCGGCTCGCTCACCGCGAGGCCCGCGGCCCCGGACACGGCGCCGATCCGGCTGCGGGCCGAGCCGCTGCCGCCCAGGCCGGCGCTGCCGGCGCCGATGCCCGACCCACCGGCGAGCCGGGCCGAGGTGCTGCCCAGGGTTGGCGCGGGGGCGAGCCCCAGCGTGCGCGGGGCGGCGGCCGGCCGGCGGCCGAGGGAGACCTCGGGCTCGGGTGCGCGCTCGGGGCCCCGGTCGTCGAAGCGGTCGCCGGCGAAGTGGCTCCCCGGGTGCTCGGTGTCGTACCCGGGCGCGCCGTAGCCGGTGTCGCCGTAACCGGCCTCGGCGAACTGCCCGCCGCCGTAGCGGCTGTCGGCACCGGCGGGGACCGGCTCGCCGTAGGTGTCGTCGTGCTCGGCGGTGTAGCGGTCGTACCCGCCCCGCTCGTAGCCGCGCTCGTCACGGTCGTAGTCGCCCTGCCGCGAGGCGTAGCGGTCGTACCCGCCCCGGGTGTCGTCGTCCTCGACGAGGCCGAGGTAGACCCCCATCTTTCGCATGGCTCCGGCCATCGGACGTCTCCTCAGTTCTCGTCGGCGCCGCCGGCTCGTGCTGCGGCCGGCGGATCGGTGGGTCGCGTGGTGCTGGTGTGACTCAGGACCGCGCACGGGTGCCGTGCGGGTCCTCCGCTCCGGAGGCTAGGGGCCGCACGCCGAACAACGCGGTACCGACACGCACCACAGTGGCACCAGCAGTCACACCGGCCTCCAGGTCGCCGCTCATGCCTGCCGATAGCTCCGAGGCAGCAGGATGGTCGGCCCGCACCCGGGCGGCGAGCGCGGCCAGCCGCTCGAAGGCCGGCGCCGGGTCGGTGCCCCGCGGGGCCACCGCCATCAGGCCGCGCAGCCGGAGACCGGCGGCGTCACCCACGGCGTCGGCGAGCCGGGGCACGTCGTCGGGCGGGGCACCGCCCCGCTCCCCCAGCTGCCCCTCGGGCCCGCCGAGGTCGACCTGGACGAAGACGTCGACGACCCGCTCCTGGGTCTCCGCGGCGCGGGCCAGCGCCTGCAGCAGCGGCTCGCGGTCGACCGACTGCACCGTGGCACCCAGCCGGACGACGGCCGCCGCCTTGTTGCGCTGCAGCTGGCCGACCAGGTGCCACCGCAGCGCGGGGACGCCCCGGTCCTCGGCCAGTGCGGCCGCCTTGCCCGACAGCTCCTGCACCCGGTTCTCGGCGAAGTCGAGCTGGCCGAGCGCGGCCAGGGCCGCCACCGCCTCGGCGGGGTGGGTCTTGCTGACCGCCAGCAGGGCGACCGTGGCCGGGTCGCGGCCGGCGGCCCGGGCAGCGGCGTCGATCCGCTCCCGGACCGCCCGCAGGTTCGCGGCCAGCTGCTCGGCGAGCCGGAGGACCCCGTCCCCCTCCCCCCTCGCGAGCTCGGGGCGGGCCTCGGGACGGGGCCGGGGGCCACGAGCCTGCTGGGCGAGGGGGTCCTCGGTCATCCGAGCCAGACGACCCCGGCCTGGCGGCCGGTGACCCCGTCGCGGCGGTGGCTGAACAACCGCGGGTCCTCGACGGTGCACCGGGGGTCGTGCACGACCTGGCGGACCCCCGCGCCCCGGAGGACCTCGGCGATCCCGGCCCGCAGGTCCAGCCCCGGGGTGCCCTGCCGGGTGCGCACGTCGCTGGCCGGGGCCACCCGGGCGACCTCGGCCTGCATCGCGGCGGGCACCTCGTAGTCCAGCCCGCAGACGGCCGGTCCCAGCAGCGCCTCGACGTCGGCCGGGCGGGCGCCCAGCCGGGTCATCGCCGCGAGCGCTGCCGGGACGACACCGCGACGCACGCCCTCGCGGCCGGCGTGCACCGCCGCGACCACCCCGGCGACCGGGTCGGCCAGCAGCACCGGCACGCAGTCGGCGACCAGGACGCACAGCACCAGGCCCGGCGTCGCCGTCACCAGGGCGTCGACGTCGGCGACCGGGTTCTCCCCGGCGTCCTCGACGATGGCGACCCCGGTGCCGTGCACCTGGGTCATCCACACGACCTGCTCACCGGGGACACCGAGCTCGCCGGCCAGGCGGGCCCGGTTGGCGGCGACGTCGGCCGGGTCGTCCCCGACGTGGACGCCGAGGTTGAAGGAGTCGTAGGGCGCAACGGAACGGCCGCCCCGGCGGTCGGTGACGACCCGTCGGGGTCGCACCGCCGTCGGGACGGCCGGTCCGGAGCTCACTGGTGCGCCACCGTCACTGCGAGCGGAGGAACTCGGGGATGTCGAGCTCCTCCTCGAAGTCCTCGGACCCCAGCGGCCGTCGGGCGTCCTTGTTCGGCCCGGCGATCGGCGGGAGCGGCGGGACGGTGACCCCACCACCCTGCGCCGGGGCGACGGGCTGCACCGGACGCGGGGCGGCAGCAGCCGGCGGAGCGGCGGCCGGCGGCTGGCTGACCAGCCGCTCACCGGTCTGCGCGGGCGCGGCGGCCCGGACAGGTGCCGGTGCGCTGACCGGCGCGCTGGGGACGGCCGGCGCCACGGGGGCGGCGGTCGCGAGCAGCGTGGTGCCGGCGTCCTTGCGGTTGCTGGGCCGGCCGCTGTCGAAGCCGGCGGCGATCACCGTCACCCGCACCTCGTCGCCGAGGGCGTCGTCGATGACGGCCCCGAAGATGATGTTCGCGTCGGGGTGGGCGGCGTCGCTGACCAGCGAGGCGGCCTCGTTGATCTCGAACAGGCCGAGGTCCGAGCCGCCGGAGATCGACAGCAGGACGCCGTGGGCGCCCTCCATCGAGGCCTCCAGCAGCGGGGAGGCGATGGCCTGCTCGGCGGCCAGCAGCGCGCGGTTGTCACCGCGCGCGCTGCCGATGCCCATCAGCGCCGAGCCCGCACCGGACATGACCGACTTGACGTCGGCGAAGTCCAGGTTGATCAGGCCGGGCGTGGTGATGAGGTCGGTGATGCCCTGGACGCCGGACAGCAGCACCTGGTCGGCGGTGCGGAAGGCGTCCATCACGCTCACGTTCCGGTCGCCCAGCTGCAGCAGCCGGTCGTTCGGGATCACGATGAGCGTGTCGCACTCGTTGCGCAGCTCCTCGATGCCCGACTCGGCCTGGACCGCCCGCCGCTTCCCCTCGAAGGAGAACGGACGGGTGACCACGCCGATGGTCAGGGCCCCGAGCTTGCGCGCGATCGAGGCGACGACGGGGGCGCCACCGGTACCGGTGCCACCACCCTCGCCGGCCGTCACGAAGACCATGTCGGCGCCCTTGAGCACCTCTTCGATCTCCTCGCGGTGGTCCTCGGCGGCCTGGCGGCCGACGTCGGGCTGGGCGCCGGCGCCCAGACCACGGGTGAGCTCGCGACCGACGTCGAGCTTGACGTCGGCGTCGCTCATCAGCAGCGCCTGCGCGTCTGTGTTGATCGCGATGAACTCGACGCCCTTGAGGCCGACCTCGATCATCCGATTGACCGCGTTCACGCCGCCGCCGCCGATGCCGACGACCTTGATGACCGCGAGGTAGTTGTGCGGAGGTGTCATGCCGCGCTCCCCAACTGGACCTTCATCCTCAGGTTAAGCCTTATAGTTATGTCAACTGGTGGGTGTGTGGTCGAAGTTAGGTGTGCCCTGGCACGCCAGCAAGCACCCCACCGGGCTCGGCGTGTCCGGACTGTGATCTCCCACCCGGATCAGGCGACCCGCCAGTCACAGACGTCTCACGCCTGGTGACGACCCGCGCGCAATCGTCTCACGTAGAGGTGCAGACGTCCTGCGGGTGGAGGACAGCTCGACGGTCGGAGAGATCTCAGGTCCCTGCGGACCCCGGGCGTGTCGCCCGGCCTCGCCGCAGGGTCCCGGGCGCGCGGGCGCCGGCATCCGTCAGCGCAGGACGACGGCGTCCGGGGTGCTGACGTCCAGCAGCGCGCCGGGCTCGATGGCGCCGGCCTCCACCTGCTGCAGCAGCGCGCCCAGCACCCGGGCCTTGCGGTCGGTGAGGTCGGCGTTGCCCCACCGCACGCTCCGGCCGTCGGTGAGGGTCAGGGTGACGTCGTCGGCGGTGCGCGCCGTGACCCCGGTCAACTGCGCGCGTACCTCGGCGGGCAGCGCGGTAACCGCCCCCAGCGCGGCCCGCGTGGCGGCGTCGTCGGGGCCGGGCGCGGACACCTCGAGGGGGACGACGCCGTCGGGCACCGGACCGGTGACCGTCTCGAACACCACTCCCCCGGCATCGACCAGCTGGCGCCCGCCGGCGGTCTGCACGACCGCGACCGGCACCCGCTCGACGACGGTCACCACCACGGTGCCGGGCCAGCCGCGGGTGACCTCGACCGAGGCCACCTGCGGGAGCCCACCGACGCGGGTCGCGGCGGCGGCGGTGTCGACCCGCGCCAGCGGGGTGCCGACCGCGATGCCGGCCGCGGTGACGACCTCGTCGCCGGCCAGGGCCGAGGCCCCGTCGACCTGCACGGTGCGCACCGACAGCAACGGGCTGGCGAGCACGACCCAGGCCGCGACGGCCACCAGGAGCACGGCCGACCCGATCCCGACGGCCAGCCGGCGGCGCCGGTCCACCGGGCGGCGGGCGCCCCGGCGGCGGGCGCGCCGGGGTCCCGACGGGACCACCGACGGGGCCTGCTCCGCCGCGGCACCGCGCCGGGATGACCCGCTCCGGCGCCGGGGTGCGCCCGCGCGGTCGTTGGTGGTCGTCCCGACCCGGCTCACCGGGACGGCTCCGTCCCGTCCGCCGCGCCGTCGGCCGCCTCCGGGTCGGTGAGCGCCGCGAGCACCTCGGGGCCGACCATCGACACGTCGCCGGCGCCCATGGTGACCACCAGGTCACCGGGGCGGGCCAGCCCGGCCACCCGCGGTGCGGCCGCGGACCAGGACGGTTCGAACCAGACCCGGTCGGCCCCGGGGACCGCCTCGGCCACCAGCCGCCCGGTCACACCGGGCACCGGGTCCTCACGGGCGCCGTAGACGTCCATCACCACCACCAGGTCGGCCAGGCCCAGCGCCTCGCCGAAGCCCTGGGCGAACTGCGCCGTCCGGCTGTAGAGGTGCGGCTGGAAGAGCACGACCAGGCGTCCGGACCCGACCACCGCCCGGGCGGCGCGCAGCTGCGCGGCGACCTCGGTCGGGTGGTGGGCGTAGTCGTCGTACACCCGCACCCCGGCCGCGGTGCCCTTGAGCTCGAACCGCCGGTGGACCCCGCCGAAGCGCTCGAGCCCGGCGATCAGCCCGGCGGCCGGCAGCCCCAGCTCCAGGCCGGCGAGCAGGGCGGCGGCGCTGTTGAGCGCCATGTGCGCACCCGGCAGCTGGATGTGCACCTCGCCGAGCTCACGTCCGTCGAGGACGGCGGTGTAGCGGGTGCCGTCGGCGGCGACCCGCAGGTCGACCAGCCGCAGGTCGGCGTCCGCCCCCTCGCCGTAGGTGCGCACCCGCGCGGTGGACCCCAGGCCGGCCAGCCGGGCGGCGCCCGGGTCGTCGGCGCAGAGCACGAGGAACCCCTCGGCCGGCACGGTGCCCACGAACGTGTCGAAGGCCGCCTCGACCGCGGCGAGGTCGCCGTAGTTGTCCAGGTGGTCGGCCTCGACGTTGGTGACGATCGCGCCGAGCGGGGCCAGCAGCAGGAACGACCGGTCGCTCTCGTCGGCCTCGGCGAGGAAGACGTCGCCCTGGCCGGAGTGCGCGTTGGACCCCGACTCGTTCAGCGTGCCGCCGATGGCGAAGGACGGGTCGACCCCGCAGGCCTGCACGGCGACGGTGAGCATCGAGGTGGTCGAGGTCTTGCCGTGCGTGCCGGCCACCGCGACGCTGCGCCGCCCGGCCATCACCGCGGCCAGCGCGACGGCCCGGGGCAGCACCCGCAGGCCCCGCTCGCGGGCGGAGACCAGCTCCGGGTTGTCGTCGCGGATCGCGGTGGAGACCACCACGGTCGCGGCGTCGCCCAGGTGGGCGCCGTCGTGGCCGACCTCCACCCGGGCGCCCAAGGCGGCCAGGGCGCGCAGGGCCGGGGAGTCGCGGCGGTCGGTGCCGGAGACGCGCACCCCGCGGGCCAGCATGATCCGGGCGATGCCGCTCATGCCGGCCCCGCCGATGCCGACGAAGTGCACCGACCCCAGCTCCTCCAGCGGCGGGATCGGCCCGGTCCAGGCGGCCACGTCGTCGGCGCTCATCGGGTTCCCCTCCGGGTGGCGGCGGCGGCCAGCGCCATGTCGGCCAGCCGCTCGTCGGCGTCCGGCGTGCCCGCGGCGGCCGCGTGTGCGGCCAGCGTGGCCAGCCGGTCGGCGTCGGTGAGCACGGGCACCAGCTGCTCCTGGACCCAGGACGGCGTCAGGTCGGCGTCGGCCACCAGCAGCCCGCCACCGGCCTCGACCACCGGCAGCGCGTTGAGCCGCTGCTCGCCGTTGCCGATGGGCAGCGGGACGAAGGCCGCGGGCAGCCCGACCGCCGACAGCTCGGCCACGCTGACCGCGCCGGACCGGCACAGCGCCAGGTCGGCGGCGGCATAGGCGAGGTCCATCCGCTCCAGGTAGTCGACGACCACGTAGGGCGCCGACCCCGCCGGGCGGGCGGGCACCGTCACGTCGGTGTTCTTGGGCCCGCGGGCGTGCAGCACCTGCACCCCGGCGGCGGTCAGCGCGTCGGCGGCACCGACGGCGGCCCGGTTCAGCGAGGCCGCGCCCTGGGAGCCGCCGAACACCAGCAGCGTCGGCCGGTCGGCGTCCAGGCCGAAGGCGGCGCGGGCCTCGGCACGCAGTCCGGCCCGGTCCAGGCCGGTGATCGCCGAGCGCAGCGGCATGCCCACGTGCTCAGCACCGCGCAGCGGCGTGCCCGCCGTGGTCACCGCGACCCGGGCGGCCAGCCGTGCGCCGACCCGGTTGGCCAGGCCCGGCAGCGGGTTGCCCTCGTGCACGACGACCGGCACGCGGGCACCGCGGGCGGCGAGGTAGGCCGGCAGCGCCACGTAGCCGCCGAACCCGACCACGACGTCGGCTCCGAGCTCGGTGAGCAGGGCGCGCGTCTGGGAGACCGCCTGCCACACCCGCCCGGGCACCCGGAGCAGGTCCGGGGTGGGCTTGCGCGGCAGCGGCACCGGCGGGATGAGCCGCAGGTCGTAACCGCGGGCGGGCACGAGCCGGGTCTCCAGGCCGCGGGAGGTGCCCAGGCAGGTGACCCGCACCGCGGGCTCGCCGGCGGGCGTGCGCCGGCGGGTGAGCGCGTCGGCCAGGGCGAGCATGGGCTCGATGTGCCCGCCGGTGCCGCCACCGGCGAGCACCACGTGCACCTGCCCGGCCGGCCGGGCGTCGTTCGAGGGGTCGGTCACTGCAGGCGTCCTGGCCGTTCCGTTCGCGGGGGGTGGGACCGCGGCGCCGGCCGGGCGCGCGCGGTCGAGGGGTCGCCGGACCAGCTGCGCTCGCGCGGGACGTCGCGGGGGACGTCGCGCGGCACGGGTCCAGCGGCCGACGGGGGCCGGCGGAGCACGGACGGGCGGTCACCGGCGGGCTGCCGGCTCCGGACAGTCTGCCGGTCGGCAGGCGCCCAGCGCTCCTCCGGGGTGGGGCCCCAGCCCGGCGGCCGGGGGGCACGGGCCGGCGCGGGGCCCGGCGTCCGGCGGACGGCGCGCAGGTCGCGGGGGCCGGCCGGGTCGGGACGCACCCCACGCAGCGGCTCACCGCGGCGGTCGAACCGCTCCACCGGCCGGGGGCTGCTGGTCGACCGGGTGCTGCCGCGGCTGCCGGAGCGGCGGCGGGCCGGGATCGGGTCGACCGCGATGGCCGGTGCCGGGGAGAACAGCCGGGCCAGCCGGCCGCGGGGCTGGGACTGCAGGTGGGCCACCGCGGCGGGCTCGGCCCGGGCGAAGCGGGCCAGCAGCCCGACGATGAAGAGGGTGAGCACCAGCGAGGTGCCACCGGCGGAGATGAGCGGCAGGGTGACGCCGGTGACCGGGAGAAGGCCGACGACGTAGCCCATGTTCATGGTGGCCTGGCCGATCAGCCACACGGTGATGGCGATGCTGGCCAGCTGGACGAACCGGTCGGCCGAGCGGCGGGCGATCCGGAACCCGGCCCAGGCCAGCACCGCGTAGAGGCTGATCACCACCAGGCAGCCGAGGAAGCCCATCTCCTCGCCGATGATGGCGAAGATGTAGTCGGACTCGGCGTGCGGCAGCAGGTTCCACTTCATCGCGCTGTTGCCCAGCCCGACGCCGGCGACCCCGCCGGAGGCCAGCGCGTAGAAGCCGTGGATGGCCTGGTACCCGCCGTCGGAGGGGTCGGCGAAGGGGTCGAGGAAGGCGGTGATGCGGGCCGCGCGGTAGGGGGCCACCGCCACCATCAGGGCCACCAGCGCGGCGGCCAGGCCGACCGCACCGGCGATGTAGCGGCGGGACAGCCCACCGGCCCACATCAGCCCGGCGACGACCAGCGACAGGCTGACCACCGCGCCCATGTCGGGCTCGGCCAGCAGCAGCAGGCTCATCAGCGCGAAGGCGGGCAGCACGGGGACCAGCAGCGACCGGGTGGTCAGGTACCGCTCGCGCAGTGCGATGACGTGCGCGCCCCAGAGCGCGAACACCAGCTTGGCCAGCTCGGAGGGCTGGAAGTTCGTGACCTTGAGGTCGAACCAGGCGCGCGAGCCGTTGAGCTCCACCCCGAGGCCGGGCACGAGGACGAGCGTCAGCAGGCCGAAGGCGGCGATCATGCCCCAGCCGGCGAACCGGCGGATCCGGCCGATCGGCAGGTGCATCGCGACCAGCATGGCGACCAGGCCGAGGACGGCGAAGACGATCTGCCGGACGCCGGGCAGCCAGGCCGGCTGGTCGTCCAGCGCCGCCTCGATCGAGGAGGCGGAGAAGACCATGACCAGCCCGATGGCCAGCAGCATCCCGGCCGAGCCGAGCACCATGTGCGAGCTGGTCATCGGCCCCTCGAGCCACGCCGGCCCGCGGAACCGGAACGCCCCGCTGCGCGCGGGGGGCGTGGGGGGCGTGGGGGGCTCGTGGACGACGGCTGCGCTCCGGCGTTCGCGGGTGCTCGCGGTCATCGCCGGGCTCAGCCCAGCGCCCGGACGGCGTCGGCGAAGGCTCGTCCCCGGTGGGCGTAGTCGGTGAACACGTCCATCGAGGCCGCCGCGGGGGCGAGCAGGACGGTGTCACCGGGGCTCGCCAGCGCGGCGGCGGCGGCCACGACCTGCCGCATCACACCGTCCCCGTACGTCACATCGGCACCCATGGCCCCATCGTCGCCGCTGGCCACCACCGTGCGCGGGACCGTCGGGGCGTGTCGCGCGAGCGAGCGGGCCAGCTCCTCCCGGTCCCGGCCCAGCAGCACGACCCCGGCCAGCCGCGGCCCGACCGCGGCGACCAGCGGGTCGACGTCGGCGCCCTTGAGCAGGCCACCGGCGATCCAGACCACGCGCGGGTAGGCGGCCAGCGACGCGGCGGCCGCGTGCGGGTTGGTCGCCTTGCTGTCGTCGACGAAGTCCACTCCCCCGACCGTCCCGACCAGCACGTTGCGGTGGGCACCGCCGGAGAAGGCGGCCAGCCCCCGGCGCACGCCGTCGGCGTCGACCCCCGCGACCCGGGCCAGGGCCGCGGCGGCCATCGCGTTGACCAGGTTGTGCGGCCCGCTGACCTGCAGCTCACCGGTCGACACGAGCACCTCGCCGGCCGGGTCGTCGGCGAAGGCCCGGTCGACCAGGTCGCTCCCCCGCACGCCGAGCTGGCCGGGGGCGGGCTCGGCCAGCGTCACGGTGACCGGGTGCGGGTGGGCGACCACCAGTGAGGCGGCGACCGGGTCGCCGGCGTCGGCGACCGCGACCGGGGCCAGCCGCAGCAGCCGGGCCTTGGCGTCGCGGTAGGCGGTGAACGACCCGTGCCAGTCGACGTGGTCGTCGGCGACGTTGAGCACGCACGCCGCCGCCGGGGCGATCGAGCTCGACCAGTGCAGCTGGAAGCTCGACAGCTCCACGGCGATGGCGTCGAAGCTGGGCCGCCCGTCGGCGTCGGTGGCGGTGACCACCTCGACCAGCGGCCGACCCACGTTGCCCGCGGCCACCGCGCGCAGGCCACCGGCCAGCAGCACCTGCTCGAGCATCGTGACGGTGGTGGTCTTGCCGTTGGTGCCGGTGACGGCGTACCAGGGCGCGGGCTCCCCGCCCGGCGCTGCGACCCGCAGCCGCCAGGCGAGCTCGGGCTCCCCGATGACCTCGATGCCGCGCTCGGCGGCGGCCACCAGCAACGGGGAGTCCGGCCGCCAGCCCGGGGAGGTGACCACCAGGTCGACGTCCTCAGGGGGCGTGGTCAGGGGGCCGAGCCAGCGGCCGCCGGCGGCGACCAGCTCGGCCAGCACCGCGGGCTCCCGGGCGTCGGTGAGCGCCACGTCGTCCCCGCGGGCGAGCAGCACCCGCGCGGCGGCCGCCCCGGAGACGCCGAGCCCGGCGACGAGGACGGCCATCACAGACCTGCGAAGGAGAGCCAGTCGGCGTAGAACAGCCCGAGCCCGAAGGCCACTGCCATCCCGGTGACCAGCCAGAACCGGACGATGACGGTGTTCTCCGCCCACCCGGCGAGCTCGAAGTGGTGGTGCAGCGGCGCCATCCGGAACACCCGGCGGCGGGTGGCCCGGAAGAAGGCCACCTGGATGACCACCGAGAGGGTCACCGCGACGAACAGCCCGCCGAGGACGACCAGCAGCAGCTCGGTGCGGGTGACGATGGCCAGCCCGGCCATCAGCCCGCCCAGGGCCAGCGAGCCGGTGTCGCCCATGAAGATGCGGGCCGGCGAGGTGTTCCACCACAGGAAGCCCAGGCAGGCGCCCATCGCCGACGCCGCGACCAGGGTGACGTCGAGGGGGTCGCGGACGGTGTAGCAACCGTCGAGGGCGAGCGCGGAGCTGCAGTCGTGGCCGAACTGCCAGAACGAGATGACCACGTAGGAGCCGAAGACCATCGCCGAGCAGCCGGCGGCCAGCCCGTCGAGGCCGTCGGTGAGGTTCACCGCGTTGGAGAAGCCGGCGATGAACAGGTAGGCCACCGCGCAGAACAGGAACGCCGGCATGGTCAGCGGCGCGATGTCCCGGACGAAGGAGACCGCCTTGGTCGCCACCGCCGTGCCGTCGTTGCCGTCCTCGACCAGGGCCAGGACGGCGAAGGTGAGCCCGACGACCAGCTGGCCGACCAGCTTGGCCGTCTTGTTCAGCCCCAGGCTGCGCCGGTAGCGGATCTTGAGGAAGTCGTCGAGGAACCCGACGGTGCCCATGCCGATCAGCAGGAACAGCAGCAGCAGGCCGGTGGCGGTGACCCCGCGGCCGTCCTGGTTGATCAGGAACAGGTGGGCGACCAGGTAGCCGAGCACGGTGGCCAGCACGATGACCGTGCCGCCCATCGTGGGCGTGCCCTTCTTGGACAGGTGGCTCTCGGGGCCGTCGTCGCGGATCTCCTGCCCGAAGCCCTGCCGGCGGAACGCCTTGATGGCCAGCGGCGTGAGCAGGATCGACACGATCAGCCCCACCGCGGCGGCGACCAGCACCGACTTCACGCGGTCACCTCCGCGCGGGCGGCGAGCAGCTCGCGGAGCACCGCACGGTCGTCGAAGGGCAGCACGGAACCTCCCACCTCCTGGCCTGTCTCGTGGCCCTTGCCGGCCACCAGCAGCGTGTCACCCGGTCGCGCGAGGGCGACGGCCGCGGCCAGTGCAGCCCGCCGGTCGCCGATCTCGAGCAGCTCGGCCCGCTGCTGGGCCGGCACCTCCTCCGCACCGGCGCGCATCGCGGCCCGGATCGCCTGCGGGTCCTCCGAGCGCGGGTTGTCGTCGGTCACCACCAGCACGTCGCTGCCGGCAGCCGCGGCCGCGCCCATCGCCGGGCGCTTGCCGGCGTCCCGGTCGCCGCCGCAGCCGAGCACGGTGACCAGCCGGCCGGTGGTCGGCCCGCGCAGCGCCGCCAGCGCGGTCGCGACCGCGTCCGGCGTGTGCGCGTAGTCCACGACCGCCATGAACGGCTGGCCGGCGTCCACCGGCTCCATCCGGCCGGGGACGACGGTGTCGGCCAGCCCGGCCAGCGCGGTCTCCACCGGCACGCCCACGGCGTCCAGCAGCGCGACCGCCAGCACGGCGTTGGCCACGTTGAAGTCACCGGGCAGCCGCAGATGGGCCGGCCAGCTGCGCCCACCGGGACCGCGCAGGGTGAAGGTGGAGCCGCCGGCGGCGAGGGTGGTCACGTCGGCGGCCGACCAGTCGGCGTCCCGCCCCGCGGTGCTGACGGTGACCGTGCCGGGGCGGACCAGCCGGCGTCCGTGCTCGTCGTCGACGTCGACGACCTCGACCGCGGCGCGCCCGTCGAACAGCAGCGCCTTGGCCCGGAAGTAGCTCTCGACGTCGCCGTGGAAGTCCAGGTGGTCGCGGGAGAGGTTGGTGAACCCGGCGGCGGCGAAGCCCACCCCGCCCACGCGGCCCTGCACCAGCGCGTGGCTGGACACCTCCATCACCACCGCCTGCACCCCCGACTCGACCATCGTGGCCAGCAGGGCGTGCAGGTCAGGCGCCTCGGGGGTGGTGCGGACGCTGGGCAGCTCGGTGGTGACCGGCTCGCCGTCGGCGCCGCGACCTCGGGTGCGGGTCTGCACGGTGCCGATCAGGCCGCTGGGTCGGCCGGCGGCGGCCAGCCCGGCCTCGACGAGGTAGCTCGTCGTCGTCTTGCCGTTGGTGCCGGTGATGCCCAGCACGGTCAGCTGCTCGCTGGGGCGGCCGTACACGCGGCCGGCGACGGGCCCCAGCACCGCGCGCGGGTCCTCGACGACGCAGACGGGGACGTCGAGGTCGGTGATCGCGGCGCGGCCGGCGGCGTCGGTGAGCACCGCGACCGCACCGCGGGCCAGTGCCTCGGGCACGTACGCGGCGCCGTGCGTGCGGGCGCCGGGGAGCGCGGCGTAGAGGTCGCCGGGCAGGACCGCGCCGGAGGCGAGGGTGACGCCGGAGACGGCGACCGTGGCGGCCCCCTGTACGGGGGCGCCGGTCAGGTCGGCCAGGTCGGTGAGCGGTACAGGTCGGTTCCCCGCAGGTCGGGGAGCCGACCCGGAGGCGGTCGGGGTCACGACGACCCAATCTACCGGCGTGGCACCTCCGCGCCCGGCCACCGGTCCACCTCGTGTCGCCCGGGTCGCCCGGTCCGGCGTCGAGGGGTGGATCAGGGGGCCAGGAGGGTGAAGTCGGGCCGCGGCGAGCCCGAGGGGACGACGCCGCCGGAGGTCAGCGCGAACCGCATGACGTCGGAGAACACCGGGGCGGCGACCTGGCCGCCCTCGGCGTCGCTGGTGGGGCGCTCCAGGTCGACGGCGACGACGTACTGCGGGTCGTCGGCCGGGGCGTAGCCGACGAAGGTCGTGAAGTAGCCACCGCCGGCGTAGCAGCTGCAGGCCGGGTTGGCCCGCTGGGCGGTGCCGGTCTTGCCGACCACCCGGAAGCCGTCGACGGCGCCCAGCGGCGCGGTGCCGCCCTTGCCCACGACCGCCTCCAGCATGTAGGTCAGCTGGCTCGCGGTGTCCTGGCTGACCACCCGCGTGCCGTCGGGGCGCGGCGTGGGGGTGACCGTGCCGTCGGCGGCGGTGACCGAGGAGACGATCCGCGGCGGGATGCGCACTCCCCCGTTGGCCAGGGTCTGGTAGACCGACGCCATCTGCAGGGTGGTCACCGACACGCCCTGCCCGATCGGCACGTTGGCCGCGCGGCTGGCGGTCCAGTCGGCCGAGGGCTCCAGGATGCCGGCGCTCTCCCCGGGCAGCTCGACCCCGGTCTGCAGGCCGATGCCGAAGTCGTGCAGGTACTTCTCCAGGGTCTGGTCGCCGACCTCGCGGGCCAGCATGATCGCCCCGACGTTGCTGGACTTCGCCAGGATCCCGGTGACCGTGTAGTTGCGCGGTGCGTGGTCGGTGGCGTCCTTGACCACCACGTCCCCGGCCTCGATGTGGCCGTTGACGCTGAGCACGGTGTCCTTGGTGGCCTTGCCCTGGTCGATGGCGGCGGCCAGGGTCACCGCCTTCATCACCGAACCGGGCTCGTAGACGTCGGAGACCACCGGGTTGCCCAGCAGCTCGGGATCGGTGTCGCCGTAGTGCGCCGGGTCGTAGCCGGGGCAGGCGGCCATCGCCGCGACCTCACCGGTGTGCACGTCCAGCACGACCGCGGAGCCGGAGGTGGTGGCCCCGTCGGCGCAGGCGGCGTCCAGCCGCTGCTGCACGACGTACTGCAGGTCCTCGTCGATGGTCAGCTGCACCGTGCTGCCGTCGACGGCCGGGGTGGTGTCGTCGATGCCCGAGGGGATCGGGTTGCCGCTGCCGTCGACCTCGGTGCGCTCCTCGCCGTCGGTGCCGGTCAGCTGGTCCTGGAAGGTGCGCTCGATGCCGGCCAGCCCGGCTCCGTCGGTGCCCACGAAGCCCACGACCTGACCGCCCACCGGGCCGGCGGGGTAGAGCCGCACCGGGTCGTCCTCGAAGAGGATGCCGGCGCGGTCGGCCCGCGGCAGCTCGCGGATCTGGTCGGTGACGTCGGTGGGCACCTTGGGCTTGAGCACCACGTAGCGGCTGTCCCGGGACAGCTTCTCGGTGAGCTCCTCGGTCGGGACGCCGAGCAGCGTGGTGAGCGCCAGCGCGGTGCGGGTCGGGTCGGTGACCGCCTTCGGGTCGGCGACCACCCGCTCGGCGTCCACGGAGTAGGCCAGCACCCGCCCGGTGCGGTCGGTGATCTCACCGCGGGCGGCCTCGATCGGCGACACCGACATCCGGTCGGCCTCGGCCGCCTGGGCGTAGGCGGCGCCGTCGACGCCCTGCAGGACCACCAGCTTGCCGACGACCACCACCAGCAGGGTGATCAGCAGGGCCAGACCCCACCGGTTGCGGGTGTCGCGCTGCTGCAGGCCCAGCGTCGGCCGACGGCGCCGCGGACCGGGCTCGCTGCGCGGCCCGGGGGGAGCCGTCCGACGGGCCGGCCCGGGTGCGCGGCCGACGTCCCGGCGCGGGACGGCGGGACGGCGGATCGGCGGCTGCTGGCCTGCTGGGGGCACGGGGTCAGTTCCCGGGGGTCGGCGACGCGAGGTCGGGGGCGGTGCCCCCCGGCGCGGGCTCGGTGGGGACCGGGTCGGTCGGCGCGGGCTCGGTCGGGGCCGGCTCGGTCGGGGCCGGGTCGCCGACGGCGGCGGGCGCCGGGACTGCCGGTGCCGTGCCGGTGGGTGCCGGGGCGGTGGGTGCCGTGCCGGTGGGTGCCGTGCCGGGCGTCTGGGCGGCGGGCGCGTTCGGGTCGGGGGCGTTCGGGTCGGGCGCCGGGACGGCCGTCCCCAGGAGCACCGAGGTGCCGTCGGGCTGCAGCACCAGGTGCGCCGGGGCGCCCGGCTGGACCAGCCCGGCCGCCGCGGCGGCACGGGCCAGCTCGGCCGCGGTGTCGGCGGCCACGACCTGCTGCTGCAGCCGGGAGACCTCCTCGGCCTGCTCGGCGTTGGCCGCGCGCTGCTGGGTGGCCCGCAGCGAGTCGACGGCGATGGCGGTGTTCAGCGCCAGCAGCCCGAGCGTGGTGGCCACCAGCAGGGCCACGAGCAGCGCCACGAACGGTGCGCGGCGGCGCTGCCGCGTGGTGCCACGGCCCGGGGCGCGGGTGGCCGGGGGCACCAGCCGCAGCTGCGGCAGCGGGGCGACCGGGCCGGTGCGCCGCGACGGCGCGCTGCGGGGCACGTGCACCGGGCCGGTGGTGGCCCGCGGCGCCGCGGCCCGGGCGGTGGGCGCGCTGCGCATCGGCGTGCGCGCCACCGGGGTGCGGGGACCGCCGACCCGGGGGGCGGCGGTGCGGGAGGCGGCGGTACCGGACCCGGCCGTGCGGGGCGGGTAGGTGCGGGACGGGTCGGTGCGGGACGGGTCGACTCGCGAGGAACCGGTGCGGGGGGCACCGGTCCGGGACGCCGACGTCCGGGAGGACCCCGTCCGCGGCAGCGGCGGCTGCGGGCCGGTGCCGGGCGTGGTCCGGGCCGGCTGGCTCACGACGCGCCCCGGCCGGCGCGGGCCGGCGTCCACCGGGTGGCCGGGCCGGTGCAGGCGCTCACGAGGCCCGCCGGACGCGCTCGGCGGCGCGCACGCGGGCCGAGGCGGCCCGCGGGTTGACGGCGAGCTCGGCCTCGCCGGGGGCCTCACCGCCGCGGGTGACCAGCCGCAGCACCGGGGCGTGCTCGGGCATCGGGACCGGCATGCCCGGCGGGGTGCGGTCGGTCGCCTCGGCGGCCAGCGTCTGCTTCACGATGCGGTCCTCGAGGGAGTGGAAGCTGATGACGGCGATCCGGCCGCCGACCGCGAGGGCCTCGATGGCCGCCGGCAGGGCCCGGGTCAGCACCCCCAGCTCGTCGTTGACCTCGATGCGCAGCGCCTGGAAGGTCCGCTTGGCGGGGTGCCCACCGGTGCGGCGGGTGGCGGCGGGGATCGCGTCGCGCACCAGCTCGGCCAGCCGGGCGGTGCCGGTGAACGGCTCTCTGCCCCGCTCCCGCTCGATGGCGGAGGCGATCCGGCCGGCGAAGCGCTCCTCGCCGTAGACGCGCAGCACCCGGGCGAGCTCGCCGTGGGAGTAGGTGTTCACCACGTCGGCGGCGGTGCGGGGACCGCTGGGGTCCATCCGCATGTCCAGCGGCGCGTCGGTGGAGTAGCTGAAACCGCGGGTGGGCCGGTCCAGCTGCAGGGAGGAGACGCCCAGGTCGAACAGCACGCCCTGCACCTCGGGCACGCCCAGGCGGTCCAGGACGTCGGGCAGCTCGTCGAAGACGGCGGGCACCAGGGTGGCCCGGTCGGTGTGGCCGGCCGCGGCGATCCGGGCGGCGGCCTCGGCACGGGCGTCGGGGTCGCGGTCCAGGCCGATCAGCCGCAGCCGCGGGTGGGCGTCCAGCAGGGCCAGGGAGTGGCCGGCCAGGCCCAGCGTGCAGTCGACGAACACCGCGCCCGGGGCGCGCAGCGCGGGGCCGAGGAGCTCGGTGACCCGGTCGAGGAGGACGGGGACGTGCAGCGCGGGCCCGGTGGGCTCGGGGCTGCTCATCGACGGGTCCTCTCCGGGCTGCTCGGTGGCGCGGGGCGCTGCTGTCCCGGGGTGGGGTGCAGTGGGGGGTGGGGCGCGGTGGGGACGGTGGTGGGCGGTGGCGCCCGGGTGGGGCGCCCGCCCTGGCCCGCCGCCCCGCAGGGCCCGCCTGGCGCCGGGGAAGCGGTACCAGGAGGTGCCCTGCTGGGGCGGCCGGGCGGATGACGCGGTCGGGCTGTGGGGCGGTGGCGTCGAGCCGGGGGGAAGTCGGCTCGCTGCCGGGTGCCGTCGAGCCGCGGGGAAGCAGGCTCGATGACCGGGGTGCCCTCGAGCCGCGGGGAAGCAGGCTCGATGACGGGTGGTGGTCGGGGGTGGGTGGGGGCCGGTGGCTCAGGAGAGGGTCGGCATCCCCTCGCTCTCCATCGCCGCGAACACGGCCTCCTGCTCGGCCACGTAGGCCTCCCAGGTGGCGGAGTCCCAGATCTCGAAGCGGGTGTCGACGCCGACCACGACGACGTCGCGGTCGAGGCCGGCGTACTCGCGCAGGCTGGCCGGGATGGTGATGCGGCCGGTCTTGTCGGCCTCCACCTCGACCATCGAGCCGAAGCTCATGCGCGCGTGCATGCGGGCGCCGTTGGTGTCCGAGGGCGCCATCGCCTTGAGGGCGGCGCTCTGCTCGGCGACCCGGGCCATGGTGAGCCCGTAGACGCAGCGCTCCTGGCCCTTCTTGATCACCATGCCGTCGGCCACCAGGTCGCGGTACCGGACAGGGAGGGCGAGCCGGCCCTTCTCGTCGAGGCGCAGGGGGTAGCTGCCGACGAACACCGGATCACCCCCTGCATCTGTCCTCCTGTGGTGTCACCGGGCACCATCCGTGGGCCCCGGCCTCCCCATTGCGCGACACAGTAACCCACTGGCCCCCACCAGACACCACTCCGCCACGTGTCGCCCCCCGCCCCCCACCGGGCTCCACGGCTGGTCCACAGCGGCCTCCCGGGCCCCTCCGCCCGGCCCCCTCCCGGCCCCGCAGCCGCAGGTCGCGGGCCGCGCGACCACCCCCCGCGGTTGCGATCTGCACGTACCGTGTGCCGGGTGAGCGAGAGCACGGCAGGGCTGCGTCCGGACCGGGTCACGACGGAGCTGCGCTCCGCGTCCCGGCACGGCGCCGACCCCGATGCCGCACCGGTCCCCGATGTCGACGTCGCGATCGAGGGCGGCCGGCTCGCCGAGGCCATCGGCCGGGTCGTGGAGGGCAAGCCCGACGTCGTCCGGCTGGCACTCGTGGTGCTGCTGGCCGAGGGCCACCTGCTCATCGAGGACGTGCCCGGGGTGGGCAAGACGACGTTGGCCAAGACCCTGGCCCGCACGATCGACGGCACGGTCCGCCGGATCCAGTTCACCCCGGACCTGCTGCCCAGCGACGTGACCGGCGTGGCCGTCTACGACCGCGACTCCCGGGCCTTCGAGTTCAAGCCCGGCGCGGTCTTCGCCAACATCGTGGTGGCCGACGAGATCAACCGGGCCTCACCGAAGACGCAGTCCGCGCTGCTGGAGTGCATGGAGGAGCGGCAGGTCACCGTCGACGGCGTGACCTACGAGCTGGCCCGGCCGTTCATGGTGGTCGCCACGCAGAACCCGCTGGAGATGGAGGGCACCTACCCCCTCCCCGAGGCCCAGCGCGACCGCTTCACCGCGCGGGTGTCGATGGGCTACCCCGACCGGGACGCCGAGCTGGCCATGCTCGACGAGCGCGCCACGGCCGACCCGCTCACCGCCCTGACGCCGGTGGTCGACGCCGCGGGCGTGCGCGCCCTGGTCGCGGCCGTGGGCCGGCTGCACGTCGCCGAGCCGCTCCGCCAGTACGTCGTCTCCCTGGTGGAGGCCACCCGCCGGTCCCCCGACCTGCGCCTGGGCGCCTCCCCGCGGGCCGGGCTGCAGCTGCTGCGGGCCGCCCGCGCCGCCGCCGCCCTGGCCGGGCGCGACCACGTGCTGCCCGACGACGTCCAGGCGATGGCGGTGCCGGTGCTGGCCCACCGGCTGCTGCTCACCCCGGACGCCGCCCTCGCCCGCCGCGACACCGCGCGCGTGGTCACCGACCTGCTGTCCTCCGTCCCCGTCCAGCGCGGGCACTGAGCGACCGCACCGCATCCATGGCCCGTACGCGGCTGGCCGACGCCGCCTCCTCCCTGACCCTCCGCGGTCGCTGCCTGGTCGCCGCAGGTCTCACCCTCGGGCTGCTGGGCGCCGTCCTGGGTGAGCGCGCGCTGGTCCAGCTGGCGCTCTTCGTGCTCGCCCTGCCGCTGGTGTCGGCCGTCGGGGTCGCCCGCCAGCGCTTCCGGGTCGCGACCCGGCGCACCGTGACCCCCGCCCGCCTCCCCCGCGGCGAGACCGCCGAGGTCCTGGTCGAGGTGGCCAACACCGACCGGCGGGCCGGTGGGCTCTGGCTGCTGACCGAGCAGCTGCCGGCCGAGCTGGGCCGGCGTCCGCAGTTCGTCGTCGAGCGGCTGTCCCCCGGGGCGACCGCGCCGCTGCGCTACCGGCTGCACGGCACCCGGCGCGGCCGCTTCACCCTCGGGCCCCTGCGGCTGCGGCTGGTCGACCCCTTCGGCCTGGTGCTGCGCACCGCGGCGGGCAGTGACACCGCCTCGCTGCTGGTCGTCCCCCGGGTGCGGCCGCTGCAGGGCACCGGGGGGCTCAGCGGTGCCGGCGGCAACGGCGGTGAGGGCGGGCGCCGCTCGATCGCGGTGCACGGCGAGGACGACGTCAGCACCCGCGAGTACCGCTACGGCGACGACCTGCGGCTGGTCCACTGGCGGGCCACCGCGCGCACCGGTGAGCTGATGGTGCGGCTGGAGGAGCGCCCCTGGCGGGCGGCGGCCACCCTGTTCCTGGACACCCGGCTCAGCGCCCACCTGACCGGTGGCCGCGGCAGCGCGCAGGCACCGGACACCCTGGAGTGGGCGGTCGAGGCCGCGGCGAGCATCGGCGTCCACCTGCTGCAGCGCGGCGCCGCGCTGCGGGTGGTCACCGACGCCGGCGAGCTCACCGCCCCGCTGGGCCGCGGCACCCTGGGCCCCGACGAGCTGCTCGACCGGTTCGCCGAGCTGGAGGCCTCCCGCTACCCGGGCCTGCAGGTGGGCGTGGAGACGTTGCGCCGCGCGGCCGTCGACGGGCCGGCGATCTGCCTGCTCGGGCTGGTCGGCCCCGAGGACGTCACCGCCCTGGCCCGCGCCCGCTCGGGCCCCGGCAGCGACGTCGCGGTCGTGGTCGATGCGGTGGCCTGGCTGGACGCCGGGGCCACCCGCAGCCGCCGGCCGCTGTCCCCCAGCGCCCGCGCCGAGCTCGTCGGCCGGCAGGAGCAGGCCGTGGCACTGCTGCGGTCGGCCGGCTGGCAGGTGCTCGCCGTCCGGCCCGAGCAGACCGTCGACCAGGTCTGGGGCCGGCTGGGCGCGGCGACGTCGGCCGCCGGACCGGTCACCCCGCCACCCCCTCTCCCCACCGGAGCCCAGGCATGAGCCGCCCCCTCGACGAGCTGGCCCGCCCGACGCAGGGCCGCGCCGGCACCGCGGTCGCCGCCGCCGTCGCCGTCCTGCTGGGCTCCTTCGCCCTGCAACCGGTCTTCGCCACCCTGGGCTGGCTGCCGCCGGTGACCCTCGCGGTGCTCGCGGTGGGGCTCGGTGGGGTGGCGCTGCGCGCCGCGGCGGTGCGGCTGGCCGAGCGGCTGCCGCAGCTGGCGACCCCCGCGCGGGTGCTCGTGCCGGTGGGCCAGCTGCTGCTCGTGCTGGTCGTGCTGACCATGGTCTTCGCGTCGCCGGACGCCTGGTACGGGCTCGTGCCCACCCCCACCAGCCTCGGGGACCTGGGCGGGCTGCTGGCCGACGGGCTCGACGAGGTGCGCGAGCAGGGCACCCCGGCGCTGCCGCTGACCGGGCTGCTCGCGCTGACCACGGTGTTCGTCGCGCTCGTCGCCCTGGCCGTCGACCTGCTGGCCGTGCCCGCCCGCCAGCCCGCGCTCGGCGGCCTGGGGCTGCTGGTCCTCTACTGCGTGCCGGTCAGCACCATCACCGGCGACGTCGCACTGGTCTCCTTCGCCGCTCCCGCCGCCGGCTTCGCGGTGCTGCTGTGGGCCGACCAGCGCAGCCGGCTGGTCGAGAACTCCCGGGCCGGCAGCGGTTCGGCGCTGGGCACCGGCACGCTGCCGGCGCTGCGCACCGGCGTCCTCGCACTGGTGGCCGGCGTCCTGCTGCCGGTGCTCGTGCCCACGCTGTCGGAGGGGTCGCTGGCCGCCGGGCTGGGCGGCTCGGGCACCGGCAACGGCCTCGGGACGGCGCTGGACCCGGTGGCGGAGATGGCCGGGCAGCTCAACCGCCCCGAGCCCATCGACCTGTTCCGTCTCGATGCCTCGGTGGCCGACCCCGGCTACCTGCGGTCGGTCGCGCTGGACGACTACACCGCCGACCGCGGCTGGCGGCTGACCAACCTCGACGGCCAGGAGTCGATCGCCGACGACGCCACCCTCGCCCCGCTGACCGGCGGCCAGAGCGCCCGCCCCGTCGCCGCGACGGTCACCGTCCTCGAGCACGACGACGTCTTCATGCCGGTGCTGTACTCGCCGCTGTCGGTGCAGCTGGAGGACGGCGGCGACGACGCCGACGACTGGCGCTTCGACGCCGACGCCCGCACCGTGTTCGGCCGCGACACGACCACCGCCGGGCTGACCTACCGGATGAGCGCGCAGCAGCCCGAGCCCACCGTCGACCAGCTGGACGCCGCCCCGGACCCGGGCGCCGACAGCGACGCGGTGCAGCGCTACACCCAGCTGCCCCAGCTGGACCCCAGCGTCACCGACCTGGCCGGGGAGCTCACCGACCCGGGCCAGGCGCCCTACGAGCGGGTCCGCGCGATCCAGGACCACTTCACCGACCCGGCCAACGGGTTCAAGTACAGCCTGTCCACCACCCCCGGCACCACCGGCGACGACCTGGTCGACTTCCTGCGGCTGAAGCAGGGCTACTGCGAGCAGTACGCCGGCGCCATGGCGGTGCTGGTGCGCGCTGCCGGCGTGCCGGCCCGGGTGGTGCTGGGCTACACGCCGGGTCAGGTGCAGGACGACGGCACGCGGCTGGTCACCACCGACGACGCGCACGCCTGGGTCGAGGCCTGGTTCGACGGCCTGGGCTGGATCCCGTTCGACCCGACGCCGATCGCGGCCAACCGGGCGGTCGACCTGCCCTGGGCGCCGCGCACCCCGGCCACCGACGACGCCACCGTCGACCCGGTCACCCCGCAGGTCGAGGCCCCGGTGCCGGCCGCGCCGACCGCGGAGCTGGACCGTGACGACGAGCCCGTGCCGAGCGCGGCCCCCCTCGCCCAGCCCCGGACGGACCTGACGCCCTGGCTGGCCGGTGCCGGCGGCACCCTGCTGGTGCTGGGCCTGGCCGCGGTGCCCTTCCTGGTGCGCCGTCGGCAGCGGGCGGGACGGCTGTCCGACGGCAGCCCGGACGCCCTGTGGGGTGAGCTGATGGCGACCGCCACCGACCTGCGGATCGAGGTCCCGGGGACGGTGACGTCCCGGCAGCTCGCCCGGCAGCTGGCCGAGCGGCTCTCCGGCGCCGAACCGGCAGCGGTCGAGGCGGTGCGGTCCCTGGCGCTGGCGCAGGAGCGCGCGGTCTACGGCCCGCCGTCCGCCGGTGCCGCCGGCGACCCGGAGCTGGCCGGGCAGCTGCGCACCGTGCGGCGGGCCCTGTTGCGGACGGTGTCCCGGTCGCAGCGCGTGCAGGCGGCGGTGTGGCCGGCGTCGACGCTGACCGCGGCGGTCCGCTGGGTGGCCGACCACGTGCCCGGGCGGCCGCGACCGGCCTGAGGCCGGCCCGGCCCGGCTGGTTACGGTTGCCCCGTCCAGCCCGTGCCCCGCCCCCGAGCCGCCCTGGAGTGCCCCTGTGCGTGAGATCGCCGTCTTCGCCGGCAGCTCCCATCCCGAGCTCGCGCAGGAGATGTGCGCCCAGCTGGGCGTGCCGCTCCAGCCGGTGCGCACCACGCGGTTCGCCAACGACTGCCTCGAGGTGCAGCTGCAGGCCAACTGCCGCGAGCGCGACGTCTACCTCGTGCAGTCGCTGGCCACACCGGTGCAGGAGAACCTGGTCGAGCTGCTGCTGATGATCGACGCGGCCCGGGGCGCCTCGGCCGCCCGGATCACCGTGGTGCTCCCGCACTACGCCTACGCGCGGTCGGACAAGAAGGACGCCCCGCGGATCTCCATCGGTGGGCGGCTGGTCGCCGACCTCATGGTCGCCGCCGGGGCCAGCCGGGTGCTGGCGATGACGCTGCACTCACCGCAGGTGCACGGGTTCTTCAGCGTGCCGGTCGACCACCTGCACGCGCTGCGCGAGCTGGCCGACCACTTCCGCACGCTGGACCTGTCCCGCACCACCGTGGTCTCCCCCGACCTGGGCAACGCCAAGGAGGCAGCGGCCTTCGCCCGCCGGCTGGGGGTGCCGGTGGCCGCCGGGGCCAAGCAGCGCTACGCCGACGACCGGGTGCAGATCAACGCGATCATCGGCGACGTCGCCGACCGGGACGTGATCGTGCTCGACGACGAGATCGCCAAGGGCAGCACGGTGCTGGAGCTCATCGACCGGCTGCGTGACGCCGGCGCCCGGTCGATCCGGGTGGCGTGCACGCACGGGCTGTTCGCCGCCGGCGCCCTGGAGCGGATCGGCGCCCAGCCCGACGTGCTGGAGATCGTCTGCACCAACACCGTGCCCGCGCCGGCCGACCCCTCGGGGAAGCTGACGGTGCTCTCGGTGGCCCCGGCGCTCGCCCAGGCGGTCCAGCGGATCCACGACGGCGAGTCGGTCAGCGCGCTGTTCGACACCCTGCCCACCGCCTGAGGCGCGTACCGCCGGAGGTGCCCACCGCCTGAGGTCGGGCCCCGGAGCGCCGACAGCCGCCGTCCGGGTGCGGACGGCGGCTGTCGGCGAGGACTGCCCGGGGTGGGACCCCGCAGCGGCTACTGGTCGTAGCGGCGGCGGAAGCGCTCCTCGAGACGGTTCTTCATCGGCTGGCGCCGGGCCTTGCCGACCCGGCTGGAGCCTCCGGCGCCGGGACGGCCGCTGCCGGCGGGGCCGACCTCGACCGCACCGGTGGCGGCCTTGTAGTTGAGCAGCCCCAGTGCGGCGCCACCGAAGGCGATCAGGAAGCCCAGGACCCCGACGACCACCTGGGCCAGCGAGGCCGAGGGGATCGCGACGCCGGCCACGACGAGTGCCAGGCCGACGACGACGAGCAGGATGCCCAGCTGCAGCTTGCGGCGGGCCTTCTGTCGCCGGTCGCCGGTGCGGACCGTCGAGGCGAACTTGGGATCGTCGTCGACGAGGGCGCGCTCGATCTGCTCCAGCAGACGCTGCTCGTGCTCGGAGAGCGGCACGTCGACCTCCAGGTGCGCAGTGCAATCAGCCACCGGCGGCAGTCCGCCCGCGGGACACCGATGTTACGAGGCGTTGGCGCACTGCGAAAGGTGAGTTGTCCGCGACACACCCTGGAGGGCTGTTCTCATCGGCACAGGGCCGACACGCCCGAGCCGGGAACTCGCCCCCGACCGGGGTGCGCAGGGGTCAACGCCCTGCTCCGGGGCGGGGTGGGCGGCCGGTGCCGGGGGTGCGCCCGCGGCCGAGCAGGGTGGCCGGGCGGACGGCACCGGCCCCGAAGCGCCGGGCGGCGGCGTCGGCGGCGAGCTCGGCGTCCCGTCGGCCGTGCTCGCGGGCGCCGAGCTCCAGCTGGCGAGCCGTGGCGTCGGCCTCGACCAGCCCCTCGGCCCGCACCCCCACCAGCCGGATGCGGGCGCGGTCCAGGCCGAGGGCGTCGAACAGCGCGCGGGCGGTGTCGTAGAGCTCCTGACCGACGTCGGTGGGCACCTTCAGGGTGCGCGAGCGGGTGATCGTGGTGAAGTCGGCGAAGCGCACCTTGATGCTCACCGTGCGGGTCAGGTGGCCGGTGGAGCGCAGCCGCCCCGCCGTGCGCTCGGCCAGGTGCAGCAGCTCGCGGTGGATCACCTGCGGGTCGTCGACGTCGGTGCCGAAGGTCTCCTCCGCCCCGGTCGAGCGGTCCGGCTCGTTCGGCACCACCCGCCGCGGGTCCCGGCCCCAGGACAGCTCGTGCAGGTGCGCCCCGGCGGCGGCGCCCACCGCGCGCTGCAGGGTGCGGGCCGGGACGTGCGCCAGGTCGCCGACGGTGCGCAGCCCCAGCCGCAGCAGCACCTCCTCGGTCTTGGCGCCCACGCCCCACAGCGCACCGACCGGCAGCGGGTGCAGGAAGTCCATGACCTCGGCCGGGCGCACCACCAGCAGCCCGTCGGGCTTGGAGCGGGTGGAGGCGAGCTTGGCGACGAACTTGGTGCCGGCGACACCGACCGAGCAGGTGATGCCCTGCTCGTCGAACACCCGGGCCCGGATGTGCTCGCCGATGGCCACCGGGTCGCCCAGCCGCCGGCCGGAGCCGGAGACGTCGAGGAACGCCTCGTCCAGGCTCAGCGGCTCCACCAGCGGGGTGATCGTGCGGAACAGCGCCATCACCGACCGGGAGACCTCGGTGTAGAGCGCGAGGTCGCCGGGGAGCACGGTGGCCGTCGGGCACAGCCGCAGGGCCC